>JBJTTY010000055.1:0-30450 GCA_046080425.1 Verrucomicrobiota bacterium | reverse complement strand
GTAGATGCGGACGGCCTCATTGGGCGAAGTCGTGCCGTCCGGCCGGCGCGTGTCGGAGAGCGTGACCTCGCGCATCGGGACCCGGAGGTCGGGACGCGAGCCCTGCACGTAGATGCGGGTCGAGTTGGGAAAGGCGTTGGGTTGATTGTCGGAGACCATGGAGGGGGATGGGGGAGTTAAGGTGCAAAGGTGATCGCGGCCGCAGAGCGACCGCGAGGGGACACGTGGGCACGGTGACACGGGGGCAAGGGGAAGAACGAGAGGCTCGGAGGCTCAGAGATTGGAAGGCTCGGAGGGGGCGGCTGACCGAGGGCGGTCAGCCCTACCCAAGACAGGAGGGCGCGACGTAGTCTCGCCCCTACCCTGCAGCCACCATGCGGCGGCCGGGAGACAGGAGGCAACGGGTGCGCCCCTTGCCCACGTGTCACCATGCCCACGTGTCCCCTGAACAAGACATAGGACATGGGGAGCTGTGAGGCTGGATCCACTTCCTACGGCGCCGGGGCGCATCAGGTACGAGGGTTCGAGGCCTGGCCTCATCTCAGTCCGCTTCGGGACTCCCCTGGGAAATGCTCACAATGAACTGAGGGGGAGTGTGGGCGGGGACGGGGAGGGGGCAATGAGGAAGCGGCGCTTGGGCGAGGGGGCACGGGGATGAACTAGAGGCCTAGAGGCTCGGAGGCTCAGAGGTAGGGAGGCTCGGAGGCGCGGAGGCGCGGCTGACCGGGGGCGATCAGCCCTACCCAAGGCAGGAGGGCGAGGCGGAGCTGCGGAGCTGCGAGGGAGGGCATGACGTAGTCCTGCCCCTACCGTGTGGCCACCATGCGGTGGTCGGAGGGAATGAGGCATCAGGTACGCCCCTTGCCCACGTGTCACCATGCCCACGTGTCCCCTTGCCAGCGTGTCCCCTGCGAAGCTTCGCTTCGCTCAGCGATTCATCGAGAGATGTTCGCGGAGGTAGTCGACGGTACGGCGGACGGAGGCGTCGACTTCCATCTGGTTCGTCACGGTCTTGCGGGCGTGGATCACGGTGCCGTGGTCGCGGCCGCCGAAGGCCTGGCCGATGGAGACGAGGGACATGCCGGTCAGCTGCGTGGCGAGATACATCGCGATCTGACGGGGGAAGGCGATGTTCTGCATGCGTCGCTTGGACGTCATGTCGGACATCTGGATGCGGTAGTGCTCGGCCACCTTGCGCTGGATCACCTCGACGGTGAGCGTGTGGCTGGCCTCCTCGACGAGGATGTCATGGAGGAGCTTCTCGACCGTGGCGAGGTCGAGGGGCTTGCCGGTGATGCCGGCGAGGCCGGAGATGCGGGTGATGGAGCCCTCGAGGTGGCGGACGTTGCGGGCGATGCGCTGGGCGATGAACTCGGCGACCTGCGGGGGCAGCTCGAAGCCGCGGGCGGCGGCCTTCTGGCGCAGGATGGCGATGCGGGTCTCGAGGCCGGGGGCCGCGATGGAGGCGACCATGCCCCACTGGAAGCGGGAAACCAGGCGTTCCTCGAGCTTGGCGATCTCGGAGACCGGGCGGTCGCTGGTGAGCACCACCTGCTTGTGGTTGTTGTGGAGCTCGTTGAACGTGTGGAAGAACTCCTCCTGGGTGGAGTCCTTGCCCGCGAGGAACTGGATGTCGTCGATGAGCAGCAGGTCGAGCTCGCGGTAGCGGCGGCGGAAGGAGGAGATGGTGCCGGACTGCAGTGCGGCGATGAAGTCGTTGGTGAACGTCTCCGAGGAGATGTAGGCGATGCGGGCCTGTCGGTTGGCGGCATAGACCGAGTGGGCGACGGCATGCATCAGGTGCGTCTTGCCGAGGCCGGTGGGGCCGTGGATGAAGAGCGGGTTGTAGAGGTGGCCGGGGTCCTTGGAGACCGCGAGCGCGGCGCCGTGGGCCATCTGGTTCTCGGGGCCGACGATGAAGTTCTCGAACGTGTTGCCGGCCTTGATGGCGGGCGCGGCGGCCGAGGCGGGCAGACGCGAGACGCGGGACGGGGCGGGAACCGGCGCGGCGGCGCGGACGTCACGGGCGCCGGCGGCGACCTTGAGACGGTAGTCCATGTTGCGTCCGGCGGAGAGCGTGAGCTGCTTGCGGAGCACTTCGGCGAAGTTTCCGGTGATCCAGGCCTCGTTGAGCACCGAAGGCACCTCAAGCACGAGCACGTTGCCGTCGAGGATCTCGACCGGCTGGAGATTGGAGAACCAGGTCTCGTAGTCGGCCTTGTTCAGCGTGCTGCGGAGTTCGGACTTGGTGACTTCCCAGAGGGAGGCGGCATTGACGGAAGGGGACATGAAGAAAGGGGGAGAATTGAGAAAGGTTGTTCACAGGGGCTTGTTAAGCCCGAAAGTGAGGAAAATGAGGAATGTCGGTGAGGAGGGGATGACTTGGATCCTGGACGCACCTTCCGTGCCACGGGCAGGGGCTGCTGGATATACGACACAAGTCGTTGATTTTTAGCGGTTAGAGAATGGTTTGGGAATGGCCCGGCGGGCCGGTGTGGAAATCGAGGGGATGAGCGATCCGTGGGGCGCGAACCGCACGGGTGTTTGTGCGGGTCGTCACACAAGCGACAAGTTGAAGCCCTCCACAGGATATTCACACCGCCCTTGGTGATAAGAAAACCAAGGTTGCTGTTGCACGGATGTCACCGCGCCGTCGCACCCTTGGAAACGTTGCTCGGAATCAATGCGTGAGACCGAGCAGATGCTCGTCACGCGCGCGGCGGAGGTCGTCGACCGTCAGACAATGGCGCAGCCGGTCGCGTACCTTGCGGCAGCCGGGCAGTCCCTGCGTGAGCGGAAGCAGACGGTCGAGCATCCAGCGCACATCGCGGCGACCGAGACGGTCCGCGTGCGCCGCGAGGGTGAGTTCGGCGAGCCGGATCATGCATTCCCAGCGGTCGGCGGCGCCGGTGGACTCCGTGCCCCCTTCCCTGCCCTCCATGGCGGCCTTGATGCGTGCGAAGACCCAGGGGTCCCCGAGGGCGGCGCGGCCGACCATGAGCCCGGAGACCTTGGTTTCCTCGAAACGGCGCAGGGCCGAGGCCCCGTCGCGCACGTCGCCGTTGCCGATGACCGGGATGCGGACCGCTTCGGCGACCTGGGCGATCCAACCCCAGTGGGCTTCGCCGGAGTAGCCCTGTTCGCGCGTGCGGCCGTGGACCGCGAGGGCTTCGACCCCCAGTTCCTCGAGCCGGCCGGCGACCTCGACCGCCACAATCGTCGCATGATCCCAGCCCAGGCGCATCTTGGCCGTGAGCGGCGTCTCCGGGATGGCGTCCTTGACCGCCTTGACCACGTCGAAGAGCAGCGGCGTGCAGCGGAGCAGCCCCGAGCCGGCGTTCTGCTCGATGACCTTGTGGGCCGGGCAGCCGAAATTGAGGTCGAGGAAGTCGGGCCGCATCCGGTCGCAGACCATGCGGGCGGCGCGGGCCATCGAGGCGGGCGTGGCGCCGAAGATCTGGACCCCCATCGGGCGTTGGGATTCCGTGAAGTCGACCATGTCCCAGGCCTTGGCGTTGTCACGCAGCAGCGCCTCGGACTGGACGAATTCGGTGACCATCACGTCGGCCCCCTGCTCCTTGCAGAGCTGCCGGAACGCGACATCCGTCCGCTTGGCCATCGGGGCCAGGTAGAGCGGGCGGCGGCCGGGGCCGAACCAGGGCAGACGGGGGGCCGGGCGCGTCACGGTCCGGCCTCCTTGCGGCGGAGCTCGGCCCGGAGCGCCTTCCAGCGCGCGAGACGTTCGGCCAGCTGGCCTTCCGCGCCGGCCGAGCCCGGGCGGAACAGCTCCAGCGGCCGGGAGAGGTATTCCTGACCGCTGATGCCCTCGGGGAACTCGTGACTGTAGCGATACTCCGCGCCTTGGCCCAGCTTGCGGCCCACCTGCGTGTGGGAGTCCTTGAGGTGGAGCGGGACCTCCTGACGCGGGCGGGAGCGCACCTCGTCCTTGGCGGCGCCGATGGCGAGCGTCACGCTGTTGCTCTTGGGGGCGAGGGCCAGGAAGAGCGTCGCGTGGGCGAGGGCGTATTCGCATTCCGGGAGCCCGACCGTCTCGCAGGCCTGGAACGCGGACGTCGCGACCCCGATCGCGCGCGAATCGGCGAGCCCCACGTCCTCCGAGGCCGCGATGACCAGCCGGCGCGCGATGAAGCGGGGGTCCTCGCCGCCCTCGAGCATGACGAAGAGCCAGTAGAGCGCCGCGTCCGGGTCGCCCCCGCGGACCGACTTGATGAAGGCCGAGGCCGTGTCGTAGTGGTCGTCCCCGCCGTCGTCGTAGCGGACCCGGCGTTCGCGCGCGAACGCGGCGACCGCCGCGTCATCGATGGTGCCCAGCGCCGGGGCTGAGAGCGCGAGCGTCTCCAGGCAGTTGAGCGCGCGGCGAAGGTCGCCCGAGGCCATCTCGGCCACCTGACGGAACACCTCGCCCGAGGCGCGGACCCCGAGACGACCCAGCCCGCGTTCCTCGTCGCTGAGCGCGCGGGCGAGGAAGCCGGCGATCTCCTCCGGCCTGAGCGGGTCGAGCCGGAAGAGGTGGCTGCGGCTGAGCAGGGCCGGCACCACGTAGAGACCCGGATTGTGCGTCGTGCAGCCGATCAGACGGACCGCGCCGGCCTCGACATCGGGGAGCAGCAGGTCCTGCTGGGACTTGTTGAACCGGTGGATCTCATCGACCACCAGCACCGTCTTGCGGGACGGGTGACGCCGGGCTTCGGCGAGCACCTCGCGCAGTTCGGCGGCGCCGGAGAGCACCGCATTGACCCGGACCACGTGGGAGCGCGTCTCCGCGGCGATGACCTCGGCGAGCGTCGTCTTGCCGCAGCCCGGGGGGCCGTAGAAGAGCAGCGAGCCGAAGCTGTCTGCGCGGATCAGCCGGGGCAGCAGCGCGTCCGGGCCGAGCAGCGCCGCGTGGCCTACCACCTCGCCGAGCGAGCGCGGGCGCATGCGGGCGGCCAGGGGTCGGCGGGCGGCGGGCACCTCGGCCGCCTCCTCGCGGCCGAGCCCCGGCAGCGACTCATCGGCCCCTGTGCCGCGCCCAGCCACGGATCACTTCTTCTCCGGCGCGAACGGCACCGTGTGGCAGTAGGGCTTGGTGCCCTTGCGCGTGTAATAATCCTGGTGGTATTCCTCAGCCTTCCAGAAGACCTTCTCTCCCTCGACCTTCGTGGCGATCGGGTCGCGGAACACCTTGGCCTTCTCGAGCGCGGCCTTGACCTCCTCGGCCACCTTGCGCTGCGCGTCCGAATACGTGAAGATCACCGAGCGATACTGATCGCCGTGATCGGGCCCCTGGCGGTCGACCTGCGTCGGGTCGTGCATGCGGAAGAAATATTCCACCAGCGTGCGGTAGGAGACCTTGGCCGGGTCGAAGACCACCTGGATGACCTCGGCGTGGCCCGTGTCGCCGTCGCAGACCTGGCGGTAGCCGGGGTTGAGCACGTGGCCGCCGGCGTAGCCACTGACCGCGTCGACCACGCCTGGGATCTTCTCATACTGGTATTCGACGCCCCAGAAACAGCCGGCGCCGAACATCGCCTTCTCGAGCTTGGGATTGTCCTTCATGTTGGGTGCGGGGGAAACGGGGGCGGCGGCGCAGAGCGCGGCGACGAGGAGCGGGAGCAGGCGGAGGGCGAGCTTCATGGCGGGAAGAGGCACCCCGGCAACCTAGGCGCATTTCCCGCCTTAGGCAAGGGCGGTGACCTCAGCCCGCGATGGCGCGGAGGGCCTCCGAGAGCGATTCCGGGGCGGCCGGGGCGTGCGTGGCGCCCTTCTGCGGCACCAGGTAGAACGTGTCGAGCGCGATGCCCTGTTCCGTGGCCACGTTGGCGAACGTGATCGCGTAGCCCGCGTGGCGGATGGCCCGGCCCAGACGGTACAGCAGCCCCAGACGGTCCGTGCACTGCACCTCGGCGACCGTGCGGCCCAGGGCCGCGTCGTGGTAGACCTCGACCGACGTCTCCATCTGGACCCGCGTGCGGCGGCGGGGGGCCGTCTCGAACGCGCGGGCCTCGGCCTGGGCGACCTGGGAGAGCAGGTCCGCGCCGCCCAGCAGCGACTCCGTGAGCGCGCGGCCGAAGGCCGACTTCGACTCCCCTTCCCGGCCCGCGGGGAGATTGACCCGGAAGAAGTCGATGGCCACGTCATCCGCGCGTGAGAACGCGTGACACGAGACGATGTTGATGCCCGCGACCGCGAACGCCCCGGCCAGCCGGCTGAAGAGACCCGCCCGGTCCCAGGTGACCACCGTGACCGCGGACTGGCCCGCGCCCACGTCGTCGACCCATTCCACGATCGGCATGAGCGACTCCTCGGCGTCGGCGATGAACACCGTGGCGATGAGCCGGTGGATCATCTGGAGGTGGTGGGCGGCCTCCTCGGCCGAGGCGTGGAGCAGGTAGCCTTCGGGCATCCCGGAGAAGTGGGCCTCCAGCTCATCGGCCCCGACCCGGTCGCCGACCAGCGCGCGCGTCGCCTCGCGCAGCCGGGCGCGTTCCTCCTCCACGTCGGGGCCGGGGACCCCGGAGAGCTTGGCGAGCGTGCGGCGGTAGAGCGTGAAGTGCTGCCAGTCCTTGAAGTCCGTCCAGAGGTCGGGCGAAGTCCCGAGCGCGTCGCAGCGCGTGTGCACGTAGAGGTAGCGGAGCACCTGCTCCTCCCCGCAGAGCGCCGCGAACCGGTCGACATTGGCCGGGTCGTCGATGTCATGCCGCTGCCAGTAGATGCCCATCGTCAGGTGGAGCCGTACCACCGCCGAGGCGAACTCCCGTTCACGGGCGTCGAACCCGAGACGTTCCAGCACCGCTTCGGCGACCGGCGCGCCCCGTTCCGCATGTCCCGCGATCCCGTCGGCCTTGCCGATGTCGTGCAGGAACAGGATCGCGTAGAGCAGCGAGGGCGCCTCGCAGCCCAGGAGCACCTCGCGGTAGCCCCGGTCGACGTCCGTGCCCCCCTCGTAGATCAGGTCCAGCTCGCGCAGGCAGCGGAGCGTGTGCACGTCGGCCGTCCAGCGGTGGTAGAACTCGAACTGCACCAGACAGTGCAGCCCGCGGAACTCCGGGACCAGCCGGTAGAGCAGCCCGTGTTCGCGGAGCGCGTCGAAGGCCCCGTGGACCCGGCCCGCCTCCGTGAGCATCGCGCGGACCGCGCCCGTCGAGGAATCCGACGCGGCAACCTCGGGCGTGAGCAGGTGGGCCCGTTCGCGGACCAGGACCGAGAGCGCGCGGTCGGGTCGGGCCTCGTGGACCTGGCAGAGACGGAACAGCCGGACCAGCCGGGCCGGATCCTCCTCGAAGACCAGCCGGTGGAGCGCCGAGGCGACCCCGCCGGGCGTGATGCGGAAACCGTCGGCCTCGAGCGGACGTCCCCACCCTTCCGGCTCCGGTTCGCCGAGCACCCCGGACTCCACCAGCTGCACGCAGCGGCGCACGTGGTCGGCCGCGTCGAAATATTCGCGCATCATCGCGCCAATCCGTTCCTTGAGCGAGCCCGGGTAGCCGAGCCCCTGCGAGACCGCGTCCTGCCGCTCCAGCGACAGGTGTTCCATCGGTCGAGTCGACTGGAAGTGCAGCTCATGACGCAGCCGGAGCAGCGTGTCACGCGCGCGGACGAACTTCTCGCAATCGCGCTCCGGGATGAGCCCCGAGAGACGCAGCCCCTCCGGGCCGGCGGCGCCGGAGTGGAGCCGGGCCAGCCAGAGACAGCCCTGGACGTCGCGAAGCGCGCCGACGCCGTTCTTCAGGTCGGGCTCCTGCAGGTAGGCGCTGCCGCCGGTCTTCTCCCGACGGCGCCGCTGCGAATCGACCAGCGTGCGCGCGAACGGGATGACCGAGGTGCCGGAGGCGAGCGGGCCGACCCCTTCCGTCAGACGGCGGAACGGCGCGCGGTCCCCGCAGATCGGGCGGGTCTCGAGGAGCGCCACCCGCAGGTAGAGGTCCTCGACCGCGTGCGTCAGGCATTCCTCGACCGTGCGGACCGACTGCGAAAGCTTCAGCCCCAGGTCCCAGAGCGGGTAGAGAATCGATTCCACCGCCGCCTTGTATTCCGGCGAGTGGGAGGGCACCAGCACCAGCAGGTCGACGTCGCTGAGCGGGCAGAGTTCCGCGCGACCGTAGCCGCCCGTGGCGACCATCGAGAGCGCGGCGGCCGGGGCGCCTGCGCGGGCGTGGAGCGACTCCACGACCAGGTCAACCGCGTCGGAGCGCAGCCGTGCGACCGCCGAGGCGGGGACGCCTTCGCGATGCGCGTCCAGCTGGGCCTGACGGGCCGCGGCGAGGAACGAGCGGGCGTGCGGGACCAAGTCGGCCGGGGCGCCCTGCCCTGACGTGAGCGAGCATTCCAGCGCAGCCTGACGGATGCGGAGCGCGAAAGGAGCCGGGTCGGCGGGCATCGTCGAGCAACCTGACCGCAAGCCACGCGGCCTTCAAGGGAGATTGCCAACCCTGGAGCCCCGTCCAACTTCGGGGACATGGAGCAAGCCTTCGCCGACCTCTGGGCACAGCTGCACAGCGCCGAGGGCCTCCGTCGCACCATCGAATCGGGCGGACTTGCGCTGATGGTCCTGATTATCTTCGCCGAGACCGGGCTCCTGGCGGGCTTCTTCCTGCCCGGCGACTCCCTGCTCGTGACCGCGGGCGTCCTGTCCGTGGCCAACGGCGGCCGCCCCGAGCTCTTCGACCCCTGGGTCCTGTGCCTCACGCTCACCTGCGCCGGCGTGGCGGGCGACCAGACCGGCTACTGGCTCGGGCGCAAGTATGGCGACACCATGGAAGGCCGCCCCGACACCTGGTGGTACAAGCGCCGGCATCTCGAGGAGGCCCATGATTACTTCGCCCGCTACGGAGCGGCGGCGATCGTCCTGGCCCGCTTCGTGCCCGTCATGCGCACCTTCGTGCCCTTCGCGGCGGGCATGGGACGCATGGAGCGAGGGCGCTTCATCGCGTGGAACGCCCTCGGCGGCGTCCTCTGGGTGTGGTCGCTCGTGTGGCTGGGCCATTACATCGGCGGCACCCCGCTCGCGGACAAACTCCACAAAGTCATCCTGATCGTCGTGGCCGTCTCGCTCCTCCCCCTCGCCTGGGCCTTCGTGAAGCGGCTCCTGCGGCGTTAGACCGCGGGGATCCAGAAGCGGAACGTCGTGCCCCCGGGGCCTGTCGACTCCACCGAGATGTCGCCGCGGTGGTCGCGCAGGATGCGTTTCACGATGGCGAGCCCCAGCCCCGTGCCATCCTCGCGCGACGTGAAGAACGACTCGAAGATCTTGGGCATGATCTCGGCCGGGATGCCCATGCCGGCGTCGGCGACCCGGACCGAGACCACCGGACCCTGCGGGCCCTCCTCGCGGGCGACCCGGAGGTCCAGACGTCCCCCGTCTGGCATCGCCTGGAGCGCGTTGAGCATGAGGTTCAGGAAGACCTGCTGGAGCTGGCCCGAATTGCCCTCGACCTTGGCGGAGAGCCCGTCGCCGGAGACCGTGACCCGCACCCTGCCCTGCTCCAGCTTGAGCCGCAGCAGCATCGCCGCGTGTTCGGCCGCCTCACGCAGGTCGATGGTCGTGAACGCACCGGACTGCGAGCGGCTGAGCCCGAGCACCCGGGAGACCACCCCTTCCATGTGGGCGACCTTCTCGCGCATCACCCCGAGGTCCTCCTGGCGCGGGTCGTCCGGCGAGAGCCCCTGCCCGAGCGTGTCCGAGAGCAGCTTCATGACCGTGAGCGGATTGCGGATCTCATGGGCCACCTCGGCGGAGAGCAGCCCGAGGGCCGTCAGACGTTCGCTCCGGCGCAGCCCCGCCTCGACCGTGAAAACCTTCGAATAGAGCCGGGCGTTCTGGAGCGCCGAGGCTCCGAACGAGGCGAGCGCCGAGACCAGGTGCCGGTCGTCGTCGGAGAAACGGTGGGCGCCCAGCGAGACCGTGAGCAGCACCCCGAGCGGCTCGTCCTCGAAGCGTACCGGCACCGCGAGCATCGAGCTGGAGGCGACCGGCTCGACCAGCTTGGCGAAGAGCATCTCCTCGGACTTGCCGAGGACGGGGATGGCGACCGGCCGCAGACGGCGCACCACCGTGCCGAGCGACGAGGCGCTGAGCGCGACCCGCGGGCGCATCTCGCTGGCGCCCAGGTCGCCGTTGAAGCCGGCGAGCACCAGTTCCTCCCCTTCCAGATTGTAGTAGGCGCCGGCGCGGGCGGAGAGCAGCGCGCGGGCCGAGCGGGCGAGGTCGGCGCGGATGCCCGGCTCGTCGCGTTCGCGGGCGAGCCCCTGGGCGGACTGCAGCAGCGACTCCAGCTGGGCGGCCTTGGAACGGAGCTGACGGAGCAGCCAGATGCGGCCGACCGCCTTCGAGGCCTCGTTCGTGAGCAGGGCGAGGAAGGACATGTCCTGCTCCGTGAACGCGTCGAGACGGTCCGAATCGCAGTTCACCACCCCGATGACCGTGCCCATGAGCTCCATCGGCACCGCGAGCTCGGAGCGGATGCCCTTGCGGATCTCGACGTAGCGCGGGTCCTGGGAGACGTCGGGCACCCGCTGCGGGCGGGCGTTGAGCACGACCCAGCCCGTGATGCCCTCGCCCTGGGCGACGACCAGCTTGGCGGACTCGGGATCAAGCCCGTTGGAGACCTCGATGCGGAGCGCTCCCGTGGCCGGCTCGACCAGCGCGATCGAGGCGCTGGAGGCCTGGAGCGTGTTGACCACCTCGGCCAGGATAAAGTCGAGCACCTCGCGCGGGTCCTCCGTCGCGTTGACCACCGCTCCGACGCGGTAGAGGCAGTCCAGCACGCGGGCGTCCCCGGGACGTTCCTGCGGTGGTCGCGAATGCGGCATCGCTCAGAGCGAGTGGTCCATGTCGAGCGCCGGGGCGTCGACCGAGGCCCGTCCCACCACCGTGGCGGGCACGCCGGCCACGCTCGTGTGGGGCTCGACGTTGCGGAGCACGACCGATCCGGCGCCGACCTTGGCGCCTTCGCCTACCGTGATGTTGCCGAGGATCTTGGCGCCGGCGCCGATGAGCACCCCGGAGCGGATCTTCGGGTGACGGTCGCCGCGTTCCTTGCCCGTGCCGCCGAGGGTGACCTCGTGGAGGAACGAGACATTGTCAGCGACGATCGCGGTCTCCCCGGCCACGAAGCCCGTGGCGTGGTCGAGCAGGATGCCCACGCCGAACTTGGCGGCGGGATGGATGTCGACCGCCAGGCGCTCCGATGAAAGCGACTGCAGGTGGAAGGCCAGGTCACGGCGGCCCGCGCGCCAGAGCGCGTGAGCGAGCCGGTGGATCGAGATCGCGTGGAAGCCCTTGTACCAGAGGAACGGAGCGAGCGCGTGTTCCGTGGCCGGATCGCGTTCGAGCGTGGCGCGGATGTCGGCGCGCATCTGGGCGAGCGCCTCCGGATCGGAGGCGACCGCGTCGGCGAGCGCGCGACGCAGGAGCGGGAGCGAATCCCCTGACGGGGCCAGACGGTCGGAGAGACGTTCGACGACCGCCTCGCCGAGCGAGGCGCGGTCCAGCACGAAGCGCTTCAGGGCCGGCGCGAGGACCGGTTCGGCGGCGGAGACCTTCTCGGCGCGGGAGCGGAGCTCCGCCCAAAGGGAGGCCTCAGTGGCGCAGACCAGGGCTATGGAACGGGCGTCGGCCATCGGTTTGGGACCCCAGACCAATCGACTTCCGGTGCCATTTTTGCAACCCGCTAGTAAAAATAGCCGTTTTTAGACGAAAAATGGGGCGGGATGGAACCCGGCGTCCTCGTCGGGGTTGAAATCTGCGTATCACCGTCTAAACCCAGAACCCTCACCCCCCACACACACATGCGTATCCTCACCACCCTCCTCGCCGCCCTCGTGGCCGTCGCGTCCTACGCCGCGCCCGAAGTCGGCCAGCCCGCCCCTGCCTTCACCGGCAAGACCCTCGACGGCAAGACCGTCAGCCTGTCCGACTTCAAGGGCAAGACCGTCGTCCTTGAGTGGTACAACCCCGGCTGCCCCTACGTGAAGAAGTACTACCAGCCCGGCAAGATGCAGGCCTGGCAGAAGGAGCACATCGAGAACGGCGGCGTCTGGCTCGTCATCAACACCGGCGGCCACAAGCTTGAGAACGCCACCTACTACCCCGGCACCGTCATCCAGGACGACGACCAGTCCATCGGCCGTGCCTACGACGCCAAGACCACCCCTCACTGCTTCGTGATCTCCCCTGACGGCAAGCTCGCCTACAAGGGCGCCATCGACAGCGGCAAGACCACCAAGTCCGACGAGATCGAGAAGGCCACCAACTACGTCACGGCCGCCGTCAAGGCCGTCAAGGAAGGCAAGGCCCCTGAAGTCTCCTCGTCCAAGCCCTACGGCTGCGGCGTGAAGTACAACAAGAACTGAGCCTTCGCTCAGTCCTTGGGAGAAGAAGGGCGTCCGCAAGGGCGCCCTTCCTGTTTACCGGGGAGCCCGGTCAGGCGACGCCCGTGGCGCGCAGCACCTTGGCGTGGACCTCGTCGTTGCGCTGGAAGGGCAGGAACAGCGAGGCGCCAGGACCGATGGCCGCGAACTCCACCGGCTCGGCCGTGTGGTTCTTGCTCGTCCAGGAGACACCGACGTATTTCACCAGCACCTCATTGAGCCCCTTGAGCGAGACGACCTTGGGCGCGTCGGCGGCGGAGAAGTCGAGCCCCGTGGCCTCGTGGGCGGCGGCGAGAAACTTCTTCGGGTCGAGCCCCTTCGTCTGGCGACCCAGCGCCTCCTGAGAGCGGTTGAACTTGAGCAGACGGCGGAAGGCTTCCGTCGTACCCTGGTAGGCGGGGGCCTTGCCGGCGAAGTCCTCGCTGCCGACACCGTTGAGCTGCATGCCTCCCGTGGCGTGGTCGGCCGTGATGATGAGTAGCGTGTCCGGGTGGGACTCGATGAATTTGAGCGCCGTGCCGATGGCGGCGTCGAAGGCGACCTGGTCGAGGATGGCGCCGACCGGATCGTTGCCATGGCAGGCGTGGTCGATGCGGGCGCCCTCGACCATGAGGAAGAAACCGTCCGGTCCGGCGGAGAGGCGGCGCAGGGCCGCGTCGGTCATCTCGGCGAGCGTGGGCGTCTGGGCGCCGACCGCGGCGTCATTGAGCCGGTCGACCTCGAAGGGTACGTGGCTCTTGGAGAACAGCCCGAGCGCGGGCGAGTCGCCCTTCCAGCCGAGCAGGTCCTGGCGCGACTTCAGGTGCGCGTAGCCCGCCTTGCGGTAGTCCGCCGTCAGGTCATCGGAGAAATAGTCCGTGCCGCCGCCGAGGACGACGTCGACCCCGCGCTCGAGATACTGCGGCGCGATGCCCTTCTGATCCGAGCGCTTCTCGATCGTGGCGACGAAGCCGGCGGGCGTCGCGTGCGTCACCGTGGCGGTCGTGACCAGGCCCGTGCGGCGCCCCGAGGCCTTCATCTTCTGCAGCAGCGTGGTCGGACGGCGGCCGTCCGGCGTGACGTTGATGACACCGTTGGTGATGCGTTCGCCGATGCCCCAGCAGGAGGCCGCGGCGGCGGAGTCCGTGACCATGCTGTTGGCCGAGGCCGTCTCGCAGAGCCCGCGGACCACCGGGAGCTCACGGTACATCCCCGGCCAGCGGGCGGAGGCGCCCTTCGTGAAGCGCAGCCAGGCGTCGGCCAGCCCGAGCGTCGAGAGGCCCATGCCGTCCGAGACCATGAAGATGACGTTCTTGGCGCGTCCTTGACCGGCGTTAGCGGAGGCCGATCGCGTCTCCGCGCCGAGGGCGCGGGCGGCGCCGGCGCCGAGCACGGCGGAGCCGAGGCCGGCAGACGGAGGAAGTCGCGGCGGGAGGTGCGTGGGGAGGGCATGCCCTTCCCTACCCCCGGACGGCCCCGACGGGCAAACCGGAAGTCACCCGAACCGGTGACGGGGAGGTGAAATCAGCCCTTGGCGGCGGGCGGCTGGGCGGCGGGCACGTGGGCCTTGAGGCGCCGTTCGCGGACCTCGGCGGAGACCAGCCCGATGAATTCCTCGAGCGTGCGGTTGCCTTCGAAGGACTTGTCGGCGCGGGAGCGCACGTTGACCTGGCCGGCCTCCTTCTCCTTGGCGCCCAGCACCAGCATGTGCGGGACCTTGGAGAGCTCCGCGCGGCGGATCTTGGCGCCGAGCTTGTCGGACGAGCCGTCGGACGTGGCGCGGATGCCGGCGGCGACGAGCCGGGCGACCGCGGCGTCCGCGTCGGCGTTGAGATCGTCATTGAGCGGGATGACCCGCACCTGTTCCGGCGAGAGCCAGGTCGGGAAGTCGCCCGCGAAGTGCTCGATGAGGATGCCCACGAAGCGCTCCATCGAACCGAACGGCGCGCGGTGGATCATCACCGGCCGGTGCGGACGGTTATCCGGGCCGACGTAGGAGAGGTCGAAGCGCTCGGGCAGATTGAAGTCCACCTGCACCGTGCCCAGCTGCCATTCGCGGCCGATCACATCGCGCACCACGAAGTCGATCTTCGGACCGTAGAAAGCGGCCTCGCCGGCCTCCTCCGTGAACCTGACCCCCAGCGTGGCGGCGGCGGCGCGGCAGGCGGCCTCGGCCTTGTCCCAGTTCTCCTTGGCGCCCGTGTACTTCTGCGAGTCCGGATCGCGGAGACCCACCCGCACCCGGTAATCCGAGAGACCCAGCGTGCTAAGCACCACCTTGACCAGCTCCAGGCAGCCGAGGACCTCGCCGAGCACCTGGTCCTCCGTGCAGAACAGGTGGGCGTCGTCCTGCGTGAAACCGCGGACGCGCGTCATCCCGTTGAGCTCACCGGACTGCTCCCAGCGGTAGACCGTGCCGAACTCGGCGAGGCGCACCGGCAGGTCGCGGTAGGAATGGGGCTGGGAGGCGAAGATGCGTATGTGGTGCGGGCAGTTCATCGGCTTCAGCAGGAAGCCCTGGACCGTGCCTTCCGAGAGACGGTTCGTGAGTTCGCCGCAGCCGCAGCCCTCCTTGGCGAGCAGCTCCATGGCCTCGCGTTCCACCAGCGGCGGGAACTGCGCGTCCTTGTAATAGGGGAAGTGTCCCGACGTGCGGTAGAGGTCGAGATTGCCGATGTGCGGCGTGAAGACCTGCTTGTAGCCCGTGCGGAAGAGGTGCTCCGAGATGAAGTCCTGGAGCTGCTGACGGACCACCGCGCCGTTGGGCGTCCAGAGGATGAGCCCCTGGCCGACCTTCTCGTCGATGTGGAAGAGCTTCAGCTCCTTGCCCAGCCGCCGGTGGTCGCGCTTCTTGGCCTCCTCGGCGCGGGCCAGAGCCTGCTCGAGCTCGTCCTTGGTCGGATAGGCCGTGCCGTAGATGCGCTGCAGCTGGCGGTTCTTCTCATCCCCGCGGTGGTAGGCGCCGGCCACGTGGAGCAGCTTGAACGCCTTGACCTGGGACGTGTAGCGCACGTGCGAGCCCGCGCAGAGATCGAGGAAGTCCCCGTTGCGGTAGAACGAGATCTGCTCGCCGGCGGGGATGTCGGCGAGACGGCCCGGCTTGTAGCGCGTCTGGCCCGTCTCGGCGATGAGCCGTTCGGCCTCCTCGCGGGAGCACTCCATCCGTTCGAACTTCTGGTTCTCCTTGGAGATGCGGCGCATCTCCTCCTCGATCTTCACCAGGTCCTCGGCCGTGAACGTATGGTCCAGGTCGAAGTCATAGTAGAACCCCTGTTCCGTGGGCGGGCCGATGTCCAGCTGGGCCTGGGGGAAGAGCCGGCGCACCGCGGCGCCGAGCATGTGGGCGGCCGAGTGACGGATCTCCTCGAGGGGAGTCATCTGCGGACGGGAGGACATTGCGGAAGACCCCACTCGCTAGGGGTTCCCGAGGCGGAGGGCAAGGACGGAGCAACGCCCGTCGGTCTACTCCTTGACCAGCTCGA
The DNA here is from genome assembly GCA_046080425.1 of Verrucomicrobiota bacterium. Lineage (GTDB taxonomy): Bacteria > Verrucomicrobiota > Verrucomicrobiia > Opitutales > UBA953 > UBA953. The sequence goes on along the minus strand of JBJTTY010000055.1, from coordinate 14,617 downwards.
AGCGCATCGTGACCACGAGCCGCATGGTCTTTTCGATGGAACTGCTGTCCACCGAACTGTAATCGCTCTCGTTGACCCGGCCCTTGGCGCTGACCTGGAAGACCCCTTGGGAGGCGTCGATGAGCGTGCCGACCTTGCTGCCGGATCCGGCCACGAGGATGTCGGCCCGGCGGCGGGCGTCCTTGGCGGCCGCTTCCAGCAGTTCCTTCTTGGAGTCATCGAACTTCAGGAGACGGAAGACGGGGGCGTTGCGATGCAGCTCCACGTCCTGACCGAGGACGATCTCCTGACGGACCAACTTGGCTACGATGTCCACCTTGGCGGTGCGGAGTTCGAACGAACTGGAGAGCACGTAATCAGGCACCTGCCCGCGGGCGGACCGGTTGTAATCCACGGAGGTGGCGTTCGCCCTCGCCGGCTCGAGCCGCGTGACGGTGACGGGCATCACCTCCACCTCGGCGTCGGCGAAGCCTGCTTTGGCCAGCAGGCCGCGGAAAGCGACGCGCTGGGCGTCCAAGGCGGCCCGCCCCGCGGCAAGGTCGGTACCGCGCCAGAAAAGCGCGCCGGTCAGCTCGCCTTCGTCGGCGCGCAGATCCTGTGTCGCGACGCCCTTCACGGTGACTTCAGGCCGCGCGGCGCGGACCTGCGCGATCGCCTTCGAGAGCTTGTCCGAGGCGACGATGAAACCGAAGGCAAGCGACGCGCCGAGGAGCAGGAAGGCGATGCGCTGAGGGGCGGAGGAAGCGGACATGGCAGGAGACTGCCGAATCGGTCGGCCGAGGTCAATCGCCGCCCTGCCCCGCTTACGACTTCTTCAGGTCGTAGCCGTCCTTGCGGTCCAGCATCGCCCAACCGAGCGCGGCGAGGTCCTTGCGAAGCTGGTCGGCGGCGGCGAAGTCCTTGGCCTGCTTGGCGGCCCAGCGGCGGGCGCCCAGATCGGCGACCGCGGCGGGGACCTCGTCGGCCTTGCGTTCCTGAAAGAGCGTGAGCCCCAGCGTCCAGAGGATGCGGGCCAGACCGCAGACATCCTGTCGGGCCTGCGCGGCCGTCAGTTCGTCCTTCGAGCCGGCGACCGCGAAGACCTGACCCAGGCAGCCCGGGACATTGAGGTCCTGGCAGAGCGCCTCCCAGGCGGGCGCGAACCGTCCCCACGTGGCGGCGGTCTCACGGACCGCCGGCGGGGCGAACTCCGCGCGCGTGAACCCGGCGGCCTGCAGCAGCCGGTCGGCGAAACGCTCCAGCTTGCCGAGCGCGCTGCGGGCGTTCTCGAGGCCGGCGAACGTGAAGTTGAGCGGCGTGCGGTAGTGGCCGGCGATGAGCGCGTAGCGCACCTCCGTCGGCGTGAAGCCCTTCTCCACCAGCTCGTCGAGCGTGAAGAGGTTGCCCTTGCTCTTGGACATCTTGTCGCCCTCCACCATCAGGTGCGCGCTGTGGAACCAATGGCCGGCGAAGCCCTTGACCCCCGTGGCGCACTCCGACTGCGCAATCTCGTTCTCGTGGTGCGGGAAGCAGAGGTCGACCCCGCCGCCGTGCAGGTCAAACGTCGCGCCGAGGTGGGCGAGCGACATCGCCGAGCACTCGATGTGCCAGCCCGGCCGGCCGTCGCCCCAGGGACTCGGCCAGCGGTTGTCGCCGTCTTCGGGCGACCAAGCCTTCCAGAGCGCGAAGTCGCGAATCGACTCACGGTCGTATTCATCGGCGTCATTGGCCTCCCCCGCGCTGTTCGTGGACTGCGAGCGCAGCTTCGAGGCGTCGATGCGGCTGAGCTTCCCGTAGTCGGCGCAGGTGCAGACCTTGAAGTAGACCGAGCCGTCGGCGGCCGCGTAGGCGTGGCCGCGGTCGACCAGCGCGCGGATCATGTCCACCTGCTGGGGGATGTGGGCGACCGCGGAGGGCTCCACGTGCGGGCGGAGCAGCCCGAGCGCGTCGCAGTCGCGGTGAAACTTGTCCGTCCAGCCCTGCGTGAACTCCGCGAGCGGCCTACCCGCCTTGACCGAGCCCCGGATCGTCTTGTCGTCGACGTCCGTGATGTTGCGCACGTGCCGGACCGGGAGCCCGTCCGTCTCGAGCGCGCGACGCAGCACGTCCTGGAGGATGAACGTGCGGAAATTGCCGATGTGGGCGGGCCCGTAGACCGTGGGTCCACAGCAGTACATCCCGAAGACCTTGCTGTCCGGGCGAAGCAGCAGCGGCCGCGTCTCGCGGCTCATGGTGTCGTGGAGGAAGACCGGCATCGCCCCTGCCTACCGCAAGCCCGCCCGGCCGGGCGAGAGGAAACCGCCGTCAGCGGGCGCTGACGCTCACCCAGTCGACCAGGAGCCGGGCCGGCGGGAACGCCTTGGAGCCGTCGGGCGGGCCGGCGAAGCCGCCGCCCACCGCGACATTGAGCACCAGGTGGAACGGCCGGTCGAACGGCGCGGGGAAAGGCCCGCCGGAGGAGTGCCACTCCCTGAGCTCATGGACCATCGTGTCGTCGACGTACCAGCGGAACGCGTCCTTCTCCCACTCCACCGCGAACCGGTGGAAATCCTGCGTGAAGTCGCCCTTGGGCAGCTTCCACACCTTCGTCGTGCTGCGGTTGTGCGGCCAGGATCCCCCGAAGTGCAGCGTCGTGTGGACCGTGTCCGGCTCCTGGCCCTTGAACTCCATGATGTCGATCTCGCCCGAGGCGGCCCACATCCCGTAGTTCTCACGCGAGGGCAGCATCCAGAAGGCAGGCCAGACCCCGCGGCCGCCGGGCAGCCTGGCCGACATCTCGAACCGGCCGTGGAGCCATTCCGCGCGACGCTTCGTGCGGATGCGGGCGGAGGAGTATTCCTTGACCGTGCCGGCGACATTGACCGGCTCGCGCCGCGCCTCGATGACCAGCCGCCCGTCCTCGACGCGCAGGTTCTCCGGGCGGTCGAGGTAATATTGCAGCTCGTTGTTGCCGCCCCCGTGGCCGTTCTCCTCGGCCGTCCATTTCGTCCAGTCGAGGTCCTTGCCGTTGAAGTCGTCGCGCCAGACCTCCTTCCAGCCGGCGGCGGCGAGCGGTGCGGACAGCAGGGCCAGCAGGAGGCGGAGGCGCATGCGGGGACTCTGACCGCAATAGACGGGGCTTCCAGCCTGATGACGCAGAAACGGCTTCCGCCCCGACCCCGGCGGTGGCAAGATGCCCCTCCCCATCCTTCCCACATCCATGAAAATCGGAACCAAGTCCCTCCACGCCGGCCAGAAGCCCGACCCCGCGACCGGTTCGCGGGCCGTGCCCATCTACCAGACCACCAGCTACCAGTTCCGCGACTCCGAGCACGCCGCGAACCTCTTCGCCCTAAAGGAGCTCGGCAACATCTACACCCGGATCATGAATCCGACCACCGACGTGCTGGAGCAGCGCGTCGCGGCACTCGAGGGCGGCAGCGGGGCCCTCGCCCACGCCTCCGGCCAAGCGGCGATCACCGCGGCCATCCTGAACATCGCCGGCGCCGGCGACCACATCGTGTCCGTCTCCCAGCTCTACGGCGGCACCTACAACCTCTTCCACTACACCCTGCCCAAGCTCGGCATCGAGGTGTCCTTCGTGGACGGCGACGACCCTGAGAACTTCCGTAAGGCCGTGAAGAAGAACACCAAGGCCTTCTACGGCGAGGGCCTGGGCAATCCCCGCCTCAACATCCTCCCCTTCGCCGAGGTCGGCCGCATCGCGAAGGAAGTCGGCGTGCCCCTGATCATCGACAACACCGCCCTCTCCCCGTATCTCAACCGCCCCTTCGAGCACGGCGCCAACGTCGTCGTCCATTCCGCGACCAAGCACATCGGCGGCCACGGCACCTCCATCGGCGGCATCGTGGTCGACGGCGGCAACTTCGACTGGGGCAACGGCAAGTTCCCCGGCTTCACCGAGCCCGACCCCTCCTACCACGGCCTGCCGCACTGGGAGGCCTTCAAGGCCTTCCCGCCCGCGGGCGGGGCCAACGTGGCCTTCATCCTGAAGATGCGCCTGCAGTTCCTGCGCGACGTCGGCAGCTGCCTCTCGCCCTTCAACGCCTTCCTGCTCCTCCAGGGCCTCGAGACCCTGCACCTCCGCATGGAGCGTCACTGTGCCAACGCCCTGAAAGTCGCGCAGTACCTCGAGTCGCATCCCAAGGTGAAGTGGACGAACTATCCCGGCCTCAAGTCCTCGAAGTATCACGACCTGGCGAAGAAGTACCTCACCGGCGGCTTCGGCGCCCTGGTCGGCTTCGGCCTGAAGTCCGGCCTCGAAGGCGGGCGCAAGTTCATCGATTCCCTCGCCCTGCACAGCCACGTGGCGAACATCGGCGACGCCCGGTCCTTGGCAATCCATCCCGCGTCCACCACCCACTCGCAGCTCAGCGCCGAGGAGCGTCAGGCCGCGGGCGTGACCGACGACTACGTGCGCCTCTCCGTGGGCATCGAGGACGTCGAGGACATCATCGCCGACCTCGAGCAGGCCCTGGCCAAGGCCTGAGCGCGGCCGTCCTACGCAAGAAGGGCGGGCCTCCGGGCCCGCCCTTTCCGTTTCAGAATCCGAAGAAAGCCCGCGCGTTGCGCGTCGAGACCTCGGCGACCTCGTCTGCCGGCAGTCCGAGCACCTTGCCGGCCAGCGTGGCGATCTCCGGGAGCGTGGCGGGCGTGTTCTCCTTCCCGCGGACCGACTGGGGCGCGAGGTAGGGCGAATCCGTCTCGAGCATCAGCCGGGCGAGCCCCTGGGCCTTGAGCGCCTCGCGGACCAGGGGGGCCTTCGGGTAGGTCACCGTTCCCGTGAACGATCCCCTGCCTCCGCGACGGTTGAGTTCCCGCATCTGGTCGGGTCCGCCGGCGAAGCAGTGGAAGACCACCTTGGACCATGACACGCCTGAGGCGTCGATGAGCCGCACGCAGTCCGCGAAGGCGGCGCGCGAGTGGACGACCACCGGGCAGCCGAACTGTCGGGCGAGCGCGAGCTGCCTGGCGAACGCCTCCTCCTGCCATGCCTTGATGCGTGAGGCCTCGGCGGCGTCCTCCGGCAGACGGAAGTGGTCGAGCCCGATCTCCCCGAGCGCGACCGGCTCCGGCGCGTCGGCGAAGAACGGCGAGAGCGCCGTCACCTTGTCCTCCCAGCCCTCGTCGACGTGGCAGGGGTGGAGCCCGACCGTGTGACGGAAGAAGTCCGGGTGCTTCGCGGCGAGGTCACGGTATTCCGCCCAGTCGTCGAGGTCCGTGCCGATGGCGACCGCGGCCTCGACCCCTGCGGCGCGCGAGGCGGCGATCCAAGGCCCGATGCGGCCCTCACGGAGCGCCGTGGACGGATGGCAATGGGAGTCGAGCAGCCGCACGGGGCCATTACGCCGTCGGCCGCATCGGGCGCAAGCGCCGTCGCCTTGCCAAGCGCGGCGGGCGCCCCACCCTGCCCTGCATGCGACATTGGCTGATGAAGTCGGAGCCCGACGAGTTCTCCTTCCAGGAGCTGAAACGTCGCGGACGTGAGCCGTGGACCGGCGTGCGCAACTACCAGGCCCGGAACTTCCTGCGCGCCTGCCAGGTCGGCGACACCGTGCTCTTCTACCACTCCAACTGTGCCGAGCCCGGTGTCGTCGGGCTGGCCGCCGTCTCCAAGCACGCCTGGCCCGACCCCACCCAGTTCGATCCCAAGTCCGACTACCACGACCCCAAGTCGAAGCGCGAGGACCCCCGCTGGAGTTGCGTCGAGGTGAAGCATCTGCGGGACTTTCCGCGCGTCGTAACCTTAGCCGACCTCAGGTCCCATCCCGCCCTGCGCGGCATGCTGATCCTCCGACCCGGCAACCGCCTCTCCGTCACCCCCGTGACCGCGGCGGAGGCCCGGGCCGTAGAGTCTATGGCGCGACGTTGAAACGCGCTCAGCCGTGCCGGTGCGACTGGCCGCCCTGGGCGGCGTGACCATGGCTTGGGGCGGGAGGGTGGACCCGGGGTGAGCATTCCATCAGCCACCAGACCGCGGCGGCCATCGCACCGGCGCTGCCGAAGCGGAGCGCCATCACCGGGAACGACGTCGTCGCGACCGCCCAACCCTCGCGCGTCCACTGCGTCGTGAACTCCATGACCAGGAAGATGACCGTCCACTTCACGAACACGTGACGCAGGCTCTTCGGCCGGGGGTCCGTGCGGAGCAGGAACAGACAGAGCCCGAAGAAAGGCAGCAGCAGAAACCAGCCGTTCGTCTGCATGTCGAGCAGCGTGCCGTCCAGGGCGGCCTTGACCGACGTGCCCTTCTCCGTGTGGAAGCGGAGCAGCAGCGCCGTCCCCACTGCGAACGTGACCAACTGCAGCTGCAGGAAGAGCCGTGCCCGTCGCGGCAGCCTCAGCATGCGGATTAGGCTCATGGCAGGAACCTGCCCGAGTCAACCCGCGGGCGCAAGCCCCGTCAGCCCTCCGGATCCTGCGGCAGGAAGAGCGCGAGCACGGCGGCGGGCAGGAACAGGAACGATGCGTAGAGCAGCACCGCGCTGAAGTCCGAAGGCTTGGCGAAGATCCCGAAGAAAACCGTGCCGGCGGCGGCGAAGACCCGTCCGATGTTGTAGCTGAAGCCCGCCCCCGTCGTGCGCAGCAGCGTCGGGAAGAGCGGCGGCAGCGCCATCGTGAACAGCCCGAACACCCCCTGGCAGAAGCCGACGCCCGCGTAGAGCCACAGCGTCGTTTCCAGCCCCCAAGGCCGCGCGAACGTGAGCCCCATCAGCACGAAATAGGTGAGGAAGAATCCGGCCAGCGCCCGGGCGTAGCCGAAGCGACGCGCCGCCCAGCCCGAGGCGAAGTTGCCGAGCACCGAGGCGGCGATCACGCAGAAGAGCGCCTTGGCCGTGACCGAGGCCTGGGCGGAGGCCACAGCCGGCACCTCGGGATGCGTACGGATGAAGGCCTGCTGCCAGAACATGAAGCACCAGTGCCCCGTGAGCGAGATGGCGCAGAGCGCAGAGGCGAGCAGCGTCGTCCCACGGCTGCCGGCGGAGAACAGCGCGGAGAACGGCGGCGCCTCCCGACGCCCCTGGGCGGACTTCCACTCGTCCGTCTCGGGCACCTCCTTGCGGATCCAGAGCGTGACGAAGGCGGGCAGCACCCCGATGAGGAAGACCCAGCGCGGCTCGTAGCCCGGCACCACCCGGAGCAGCTCGACCGAGAGGATGGCGGCGAGGATGCCGAAATTAACCGCGCACTGCAGGACCGCGGCAATCCAGGGACGCCATTTCTTGGGCCACGTCTCGGAGAGCAGCGAGGCGCCCACCGCCCATTCGCCGCCGATGCCGAGCGCGGCGAGGAAGCGGAAGACCATCAGGTGCCACCACGTCTGGGCGAAGAAGGACAGCCCCGTGAAGAGCGCGTAGGTGAGGATCGTGAGGACCAGCGCGCGGCTGCGGCCGAGACGGTCACCGATGACCCCGAAGAACGCGCCGCCGAGGGCCCAGCCGAGCAGGAACGCCGCCTGGATGACCGAGCCGTAGCGGGCGACCGAGGGGTCGCTTTCCGGGACCACCAGCAGCTGGGCCACGAAGACCGTGGCGACGAGCGTGTAGAGGTGCAGGTCGAGTCCGTCGAAGAACCAGCCGAGCCAGGCGGCGAGGCCTGACTTGCGCTGGTGCGAAGTGAGCTCGCTCAGCTTCGTCGCTTCGGCCGGCGCCTGCGTCATCGGTCAGTCCGCGCCCGGGCGCTCACTTCTTGGCGGCCGGCTTCTTGGCGGGGGCCTTGGCCTTGGGGGGAGGCGTGGCCGTGAAGGGCTGGTTGGTCATCGCGCCCGGGGCGACCTTGAGCAGGTTCGGGGAGAGGTCGGGGGCCTTGGCGTCGCCGAGGGCCCACTTGAGACCGCCCGTGAGGATCTGACGGAACGTCGGGTTGGTCCAGACGTCGTCGCGGTGGCCCATGGCCGTGTAGAACACCCTGCCCTTGCCCTCCTGACGGGCCCAGCAGTTGGGGAACGGCGGGCGCTTGTAGTCATCGCCTTCGAGGGGCGGGTCATTGAAGACCGTCAGCACGTGGATGTCGGGGCGGAAGTCCTTGAGCGTGTACCATTCCTCCATGAACGAGAACGAATCCCCCAGCCCGGCGAAGCCCGGGAACGTCGGGTCCACGATGCGGTTGACCCCGGCCTGCTGCTTGCCGTGGCGGATGAACTCAGCGCCGAGGAAGCAGACGTAGGGATCGGCCTTGTCGCCGTGGTTGCGGAAGCGCTCGGGCCCCTTCTGCGACTCATTGTCCGTGTGGAACGTGTCGGAGGCGGAATGCGTGCCCACGAAGCCCTTGCCCCCGCGCACGAAGTCGAAGATCGCCTGCTTGCCCGCGGCGGTCATGGGCGGATTGCCGTCCGTGCCGGGCTCGAGCAGGTTGCCCGTGGTGTAGAACATCAGGGCGTCGAACTGCGCGAGGTACTCCGGGGAGAACTTAGAGCCGTCCTTGGAGAAGACGAACGTGATGCCGTTGGCGGCGCCGAGTTCGGTGAGCTGCTTCTCGGCTAAGCTGGGCTGGCCCTTCTTCCAGGAGATGACCTCGTGCTCGTAGCCGGAGGACTTGGTGAAGAAGAGCACCTTGCGGGCGGGGGCGTCGGCGGCGAGCGCGACGGCGCAGAGGGCGAGCGGCAGGAGACGGGAGATCATGGGGGTGGCCCATTGAGCCCCGGCGCGCCCGGACGGGCAAGCGACTTCGCTCAGGCCGGGAACGACCGGCGGGCGGGCGGCAGCTCGCGGCTCACCTCTTCCACCCGCAGCCCGAAGCCGGGGCCAGCGAGCGTGCCGCCGTCGATCATCCCTTCGCGCCGACGGTAGAGCCCCGGGTGGACCGCGGCTTCGGGAGCGGAGGCCTCCGGATAGAACTGCATCGAATTCGTCTCCACCCCTGCGATCGTCGGCGCGTGCGCCGCGAGGAGCAGGTGCGTCATCTGCGCGACCATCGGGTTCGTGAGGTCCTGCACCATCAGGCTCATGCCATGGGCCCGGGCCCAGCAGAGACTGAGCAGCGCGCCCGTCTGCGTCTTGCAGGTCTTGAGCGCCACGCCCGTCCAGCCCAGCTCGCGGCCCAGCCGCACCAGCCGCCAGTCGTGGGCGCTTTCGTCGAGGAAGAGCGGCGTGCGGGCGCTGACCGCATGGACGTCGATCGGATGATCCTCGAGCTCGTAGGGGAAAGGCTGCTCCACGTAGCTCAGACGTTCCCAGAGCGCGGGCAGCTCGGCCTTCAAGCGGTCGAGGACGCCCGTGACATAGGCCGGATCCGTCACCGTGCAGTTGAAGTCCGCGGTGAAGAGACGGACCCCGAGCGGCAGGCCCACCTCGGCGACCTTGCGCAGACGTTGGAAGTCCCATTCCGCGTCATCGCCGCGCAGCTTGACCTTGAGCGCGAGCAGGCCGTCGCGGCGGATCCATTCGTCGAGCGAAACCGGGTAGCCGTCGTCCGGACCCGCGCCGGCTGCGTCCGCGGCGGTCAGATGGTCGAGCCCGCCCACCAGGTGCCAGGCGAGCAGGCGCGTCTCGGCCTGCGGACGGAAGAAGTCGGCGGGGTGGCGTCCGACGAACGACACCCCCGGCGCGTCGGCGGCCGGCTGCACGTAGGCGGACAGGTCGCGGTTCATCCAGGGCGCGCGGTAGGTCAGGTAGGTCGGCGTGCCGTTGACCCGTCCGTAGGCGTCATGGAGAGCCAGGTCGAAGGCCGAGGCGCAGACCAGGGCGGCGAGCGTGGGCATGCGCACCCCGCGGGGCAGCGTCGCGTTGAAGGCCTCGCGCAGCTTGGGCAGCACCGCCTCCAGGAAGTCATGGCCGATCTCCATCGCGTGTCCCGAGCCCGGGAACTGCGCGTAGGCGTCCGTCAGCATGTCGCAGAACTCCTCCAGCGCGCGCCGGCGCGCCTCATAGGGGACCGTGGCGGAGGGCCAGACCCACTGCACGCTCAGCGGCGTCTCACCCCAGCCTTCGGCGCGGGAGCCGTCGGCGCGGGAGACCGTGAGCGCGACCCGGCAGCAGCCGACCGAGGTCACCGTCTCCGTGCCGAACTTGAGCGGCACGCGCGTGCGGACCGGCAGCGCGTGCCAGCGGACCGCGCGGATGCGGACGTCGTGCGGATTGGACATCGCTCAGTCCTCCAGCGGACGGCCCGAGGTCTCTTTGGCGAGGAACGCCGCGAACAGCCCGAGCCCGTAGATCAGCGTCACCGTCGCGGCCGCCTGCTGGTAGCCGCCGAGCGTCTCGACCAGCTTACCCGAGAAGATCACGAACGGGATGGCGACGATGCGGCCCGTGTTGAAGCAGATGCCCTGCCCCGTCGCGCGAATGCGCGTCGGGAAGAGTTCGGGCAGGTAGAGCGGGAAGAAGCCGAAGAAGGCCGTCGAGGTCAGCCCGAGCGTGAAGATCTTGACCAGCATCAGCGCGCCCCATTCGGCCGGCGTGCGGTACAGCCAGAGACAGGTCAGCAGCGCGAGACCGCAGAGCAGCTGATAGCCCGTGCGTCGGGAGAAGCGGGCCAGCAGCACCGGGGCCAGGTAGGTGCTGATGCAGGCTCCCACCGAAAGCACCACCATCGCGTAGGCCTTGGCGCGGGGATTGGACGTGCCGGCGAGCGAATCCACCCAGAGGCTGATCCACTGGACCGCGCCCCAGGTGGCGATGAAGACGATCGACGTGAGCAGGATGGCCGCGAGCGTGGAGCGGAGGAGCCCGCCGCCGAAGACCTCGCCGATCTTGGAACGGCCCGTGGGCGCGGCGGCCTCGGCCTGCGCGGCTTGCTTCCAACGTTCCGATTCCGGCACGAACAGACGTACCAGCAGCGTGAGGAGCGCGGGCGAGGCGCCGATGAGGAAGTGCGTGCGCCAGGTGTCGCCCGTCGCCGGGTAGAGCAGCGCGACCACGCCGACCAGCACGTAGCCCGCGTTGGCGGCCATGCCGATCGCCCCGGCCATCTTGGAGCGATGACGCTCCGGCCAGACCTCCATCACCAGGGCCACGCCGAGGGCCCATTCTCCGCCCATGCCGAGCGAGGCCAGGAAGCGGAACACCAGGAAGTGCCAGGGCTCGTGCGCGAAGTAGCACAGACCGCTGAAGAGCGAGTAGAACAGGATGCTGAGCGACATCGCGCGCACCCGGCCCACCCGGTCGCCCAGCCAGCCGAAGGCCGCCCCGCCCAGCGCGGCGCCGAGCAGGTAGGCGGAAGTGATGAGACCCATCCAGTCCCCTACCCAGCCCTTGGCGGCCTGGACGCCCAGGGCGGAGACCTCGGCGGGCACCATGCTGTTGAGCGCCGGGCTAGCCAGCATCGGGAAGATCCCCTGCTCGAATCCGTCCATCATCCAACCGAGGAAACCGGCCAGCAGGGTCATCTGCATGGCGCTCGTGACGGGGGACTTATCGGAGGCCTGCATGGGTCGTGAGCCAATCTTCTGAGGGCATTCCCGAGACCCTTCAAGGAGCGTTTTCCCCGCGTTCACCCCAGCAGGCTCAGGAAGGCTTCCGCCGCGGCCGAGGCCGGACCCCGCCGGCGCAGCACCGCCACCGTGCGGCGCACCGGCCGACCCGAGATCCGGAGCGTGCGGCATCCGGTCCCCGTGCGGGCCGCCGCCATCTCGGGCAGCAGCGACACCCCGAGTCCGGCGGCGACCAGCGAGCCGACCGTGCCGAGGTCGCCGCTCTCGCACACGACGCGCGGCTCGAAGCCAGCGCGACGGCAGGCCTCGAAGGCCGTCTCCCGCACCCTGCCGCGGTAGGTGACGAAGCCCTCGTCCCGGAGGGAGGCCAAGGAGACCTGACCCTTGGCGGCCGCGGCGTGTGAGCGAGGCACCAACGCGACGAAGCCCTCCTCGACCAGCGCGCGCGACTCCAGACCGCGGGGCCGGCCGGCGGACTGAACCAACGCCAGTTCGGCGGAGCCCGACTCGACCCAGCCCACGCACTGCTCCGAAGTGCCTTCGAGGACCGCGAGATCTACCTCGCCGTGGGCGCGGCGGAAGCCGGCGACCGCGCGCGGCAGCAGGCAGGCCGCGGCCGAGGGGATGGAGGCGACCGTCAGCCGCCCGCCACGCAGGCCCGCCAGGTCACGCACCGCCCGACGGGCGCCCTCGGCGGCGGCCAGGAGCGATTCCGCATGGCGGAGCAGCAGCGAACCCGCGGCGGTGGGCACCGTCTCACGCCGGCCGCGGGAGAAGAGCGGCGCCCCCATCTCCTCCTCCAGCCGGCGCATCTGTTCGCTGAGGGCGGCGGGCGCCAGACGCAGCCGGGCGGCCGCACGGGCGAAGCTGCGCTGACGGCAGGCTTCGGCGAAATATTCCAGCTGGTAGATGTCCATTCGTTTTTTTTGAATCATAACGACTTAAACTCCTGTTTTTCAAGCGATGACTTCCCTGCTATCATCATGACCATGATCACCCGGCCCGAGGAACTGCGTCCCGACACCCCTTGGAGCGAGACCGTCTGGGCGTGGACCCCGGAGGAGGCGATGGCCGACCACCGCACGCGCTCGCGCCTGTGCGCCGCCGCCCTCCTGCCCTTCCGCGACCGCAAGCCCGACTGGGACGGCTTCGTCGCCGCCCTGGCCTGGAGCTACGCCGCGGCCGAGCGGCACGGTGTCGAGCTCGTGCCCGTGCTGAACGCCGACACCGGATACATCTTCGACCTGGACGACGTGCTGTACGCGGAAGTCCTGCGGCGCTTCCGCGGGGCCTTCCCGGGACGGCGGTTCGTGGCGGGCGTGACCGCGCGGGGCGCCGAGCGCGACGCCGAGTTCAGACCCGAGCGCTACCGCGTCCTGATGGACATCGTGCAGGCCCACGAGGACTGCGAAGTCATGATCATGACCTCCAAGGGCCTGAACTCCCTCGACCCTGAGCGCCGCCGCGACGGCTACTACCGCATCGCCGAGTGGCTGGTCCGCCCCGGCATCGTGCACGCACTTGAGCCTTCCTTCGTGCCGTGGGCCACGCCTTACGGCCCCTGGCTCCTGTGGCAGCTGGCGACCCACCCCAAGTTCACCGGCGGCAAGATCAGCACGCTCGACGAGCCCCACTTCCTCTACTGGGCCGCGATGTGCCGCGACCTCCGGCCCGACTTCGCGCCGCACAGCGGGGACGACTTCGGGATTGCGACCGCCATCCGCCTCGGACGTCCCCTGCTCATCGGGGCGGCCAGCAGCGCCGCGCCACTCATCTGCGCGGCCAAGGACCTGTGGCTGCATGACGACGTCCCCGGCAAGCGGGCCGTCACCGGACGCGGCCCGGGCCATTTCGACACCCGCGTCTACAAGCTCTTCGAGGCCTTCCAGTCCCTTGAGGACCAGGTCTTCCGACTCGACGCCCGCGGCAGCGCCGCGGCCTACAAGCACAGCACCGCCCATGTCCTGCACGCCCTGGGCGTGATCGCCTCCCCCGAGCCGCATCCCGACTGCAAGGACGTGCGCGGGGCCGACGAGGCCGCCCGCATGACCGAGGCGCTGCTGCGGGCCCGCCGCGTCGCCGAGCGACTCGGCATCCGACTCTGACCATGACCGCCCCCTTCAAGCTCACCCGCGTCAACTCCCTGAAGACGCCGGCCGATTTCCGGGCGCACTGCGTATCCGTCGGTGCGGACATCCCCCTGGCCGACGTCCTGCGCACCGGAGCGGGCAGCCCCCTGCTCCGTCCGCTCACGGACGTGCGCATCAACGGACGCACGCCCGGGAACCGCATCGCCATCCATCCCATGGAGGGCTGGGACGGCACGACCACCGGCGGTGTGACCGACGAGATGCGTCGCCGCTGGCGGCGCTTCGGCGCGAGCGGAGCCAAGATCGTCTGCGGCGCGGAGGCCATGGCCGTGCGGGCCGACGGGCGCGCCAACCCCAACCAGCTGATCCTCGTGCGCGAGAACCTCGCCGGCATCGCCGAGCTCGTGCGCATCCTCCGCGAGGAGCACGCCGTGCGCTGGGGCTCCGCGGACGACCTCGTCATCGGCTTCCAGCTCACCCACTCCGGCCGTTTCTGCCGTCCCCACGACAAGAAACGCTGGGAGCCGCGCGTCGCATTCCGGCATCCCGTGCTCGACCCGCGCTTCAACGTCACTGACGACGCGCAGGTCCTGACCGATGATGACGTCGAAGCCCTCATCGCCGCCTACGTCGGCGCCGCCCGGCTCGCGCGCGAGGCCGGGGCCGACTTCGTGGACATCAAGCACTGCCACGGCTACCTCCTGCACGAGTTCCTCGGCGCGCACACCCGTCCCGGCAAGTTCGGCGGCTCCTTCGAGAACCGCACCCGCGTCCTGCGCGACATCGTCGCTGGCATCCGGGCGGACGGCAATCCGATCGACCTGGCCGTCCGCCTCAGCCTCTACGACATGGTGCCTCACCGGCCGGACCCCGCGCTATCCGCGCCCGGCAAGCCGGGCCCCGGGATCCCGGAGGAGCACGGGCATCTCCTCCCTTACCGATACGCCTTCGGCTGCGACCCCGCGGATCCCACCCGCGTCGACCTCACCGAGACCTTCCGGTTCGTCGATCTCCTGGGCCGGCTCGGCTTCAAGCTCCTGAACACCACCGCCGGTTCCCCTTACTACAATCCCCACCTGCAGCGTCCCGCGGCCTATCCGCCGAGCGACGGCTACCAACCCGCGCACGACCCCCTCGTCGAAGTCGCGTTGCAGGTCGCGGCCGTGAAGGCCCTCAA
>JBJTTY010000054.1:0-5819 GCA_046080425.1 Verrucomicrobiota bacterium | reverse complement strand
ACGCCGACCGCGCCGAAAAGCTGGCGCTTCGCCTCCGTGACGAAGGCGTTGCCCGGACCGAACACCTTGTCGACCGCGCGGACCGTGCGCGTGCCGAAGGCGAGCGCGGCGACCGCCTGGGCGCCGCCGACCGCGTAGACTTCGCGGATGCCGCAGAGGTGCAGCGCCGCGAGGATGTCGGGATTGATGCGGCCGTCGGGGCCCGGAGGCGTGCAGGCGCAGACTTCGGGCACGCCGGCCACCTTGGCGGGCAGCGCCGTCATCAGCACCGTCGAGACGAGCGGCACCTGGCCGCCGGGAACGTAGAGTCCGCAACGGCGGATGGGCAGGTGGCGTTCGCCGACCGTGGCGCCGTGCGGGTTGCGCGCCGTCCAGGACTTGGGGAGCGTGCGGCGGTGGAAGTCGAGGACGCAGCGGGCGGCCTCCTCGAAGGCGCGTCGCTTGGCGGCGGGCAGGGCGCGGGCGGCGCGGGCGAGCTCGGCGGGCGGAATCCGCATCCCGGCCGCCGTGAGCTTCACGCGGTCGAACTTCGCCGTGCAGTCGAGGACCGCCGCGTCGCCGCGGCGGCGCACGTCGGCGACGATGCCGGCGACCGCGCGGGCGACCTCGGGGGACGCCTCGCCGCTTCCGACGAAGGCCCTGAGTCGGGTGGAGAAGTCCCGTGCGTTGGCGCGCAGCACCAGCATGTTCAGCGCTGGGGGAAGGCGAAGGCCTCCTCGGGGATCTCCGGGTTCACCGCGACCTTCTCGTAGGTGATTTCAGCGACCTTCTCCTCGCCCAAGAACAGCTTTTCCTTCTTGGGGAAGGCGAGGCCATCGACCCATTGGATCTCCTCGACCTGCTGACGGAGCACCTTTCCGTCGGGCTGGAAGTAGTCGGTGGCCGCCAGCTGGTGGCTCTGGGCGTCGAAGTGGCGCACCAGGCGGAAGCCGCTCTTGTAGGTGTATTCCACGGACACCGTCTTGCGTCCGCCGACCGCGCCCTCGCCCTTGTAGGAGGCGGTACCGGCGGCGGGATCGGGCGCGGCGAAGAAGCCCAGGTCGTTGGAGGCCATGTCGCGAAGGCGGGCGACTTCCTCGAAGCGGATGATGCCCACCGCGGCGCGGGAGCCCGGCGCCTTCATGTTGCGCTGGGCCGTCCAGCCCTCGAGCCCGTTCGTCGCCTGGATGACTTCGGCGGAATAGTCTGGGCTGTAGTTGAGCTGGCGGCGGCGGTAGGGGGGAGCGACCTGCAGCACGACCATGCCGCCGGGCTTGCCGTCCTTGTCGACGGACTTGATCTCGAAATGCAGGGACGTCACGCGCTCGAGATACTTCGGCTCCTTGGAGGCGGCCGCGCGCGCCTTGGCGATGATTTCGTCGGCCGGGCTGCGGTCGAGCTTGAGCGTCTGCGCCGGCAGGACGGCGGCGACCGAGAGGGCGGCGAGGGTGCGTAGAGGGGCCATGGGAGGGTCGAAAGTGCCTTCTGCAGGCGGACTTGGCAAGCCTCCGGGCGTGCGTCAGGCCCGCTTCCCGGCCGGTTTCAGGCCGTACGGCAGGCCTTGAGCAGGGCGGGGACGTCGCAACGCCCCTCGTAGATGGCCTTGCCCACGATGGCGCCGACCAGGTTGGGCCTGCGCCGGGAGAGGGCTGCGAGGCGCGCCACGTCCTCCGCGCAAGACACGCCGCCGGAGGCGATGACGCCGCAAGGGCAGGATTCAAGGACCTCCTCAAGCGCCTTCCAGTTGGGTCCGGTGAGCATGCCGTCGGTGGCGATGTCAGTGTAGATGACCGTGGAGACGCCGAGTGCGCCGGCTTCGCGCGCGAAATCGGTGGCGCGCAGCGCGGTGACGGCCGTCCAGCCCTTCACCGCGACGAGACCGTCCTTGGCGTCGATGCCGACCGCGAGGCGCGGACCGTGGGCCGAGGCCATCTCCCGGAGGAAGGCGGGGTCGGTGGCCGCGCGCGTGCCGATCACCACGCGGGAGGCGCCGGCGTCGAAGGCGGCTTCGGCCGCGGCGACGGAGCGCATGCCGCCGCCGAACTGGACCTTGGGCCCCAGCGAGGCGATGCGGCGCAGCGTCGGCAGGTTGAGGGCCTCGCCGCCGAAGGCTCCGTCGAGGTCGACCACGTGAATCCACTCGGCGCCGTCCCGGGCGAAACGCACCGCCGGCTCCATCGGATCGTCGAAATAGTCGGTCCGCGCGTCGTCGCGGCCCTGGCTCAGGCGGACGCAGCGACCGCCGCGGATGTCGATGGCGGGATAGAGCTGCATGGTCAGGAGGACTTGCGGCGGCGCGGGGCCGCGGGCGTGACCTTCTCATCGCCGCGCACCGCCGCGGCGGTGACCGCGTAGGTTGAGCCGGCGGGCGCGTCGGCTAGGCCGTACATCGCGTCGAGCAGCGTCGCCTCCAGGATCGAGCGCAGACCGCGTGCGCCGGTGCCGAGCGCGATGGCCTTGTCGGCGACCGCCTCCAGGGCGCCCGGGGCGAACGTGAGCGAGCAGCCGGAGAGCGCGAACAGCTTGCGGTACTGCTTCACCGCGGCGTTGCGCGGTTCCGTGAGGATGCGCAGCAGCGCCTCGCGGGTGAGGGGCTCGAGGACCGAGATGACCGGCAGGCGGCCGACGAACTCCGGGATCATCCCGAAGCTGAAGAGGTCCTCGGGCTGGAGGCCGTCGACGATCTGTTCGGCGCTGAGGGCAGGCGCGTCGTTGGCGGGCGGCACGAATCCGAGCGCCTTGGTGCCGCGGCGGCGGGCGATGATGCGGTCGAGGCCGACGAAGGCGCCGCCGCAGATGAAGAGGATGTCGGACGTGTCGACGCGGATGCACTGCTGCTCGGGGTGCTTGCGGCCGCCGGCGGGCGGCACGTTGCAGACCGTGCCCTCCAGCAGCTTGAGCAGGGCCTGCTGGACGCCTTCGCCGGAGACGTCCCGGGTGATCGAGGCCGAGTCGGACTTGCGGCCGATCTTGTCGATTTCGTCGATGAAGACGATGCCCCGCTGGGCCTTGGCGACGTCCATGTCGGCCGCCTGCAGCAGGCGCAGGATGACCGTCTCCACGTCGTCGCCCACGTAACCCGCCTCGGTCAGCGTGGTGGCGTCGGCGATGGCGAAGGGCACGTCGAGCATCCGCGCGAGCGTCTTCGCGAGGAGCGTCTTGCCGGTGCCGGTCGGGCCGATGAGCAGCACGTTGCTCTTGTCGAGCTCGACGGGCGCGAGGTCGCCGGCGGCCTCGGAATCGGCCCCGAGGCGGTCGTTGAGGCGTCGGTAGTGGTTGAAGACCGCGACGGAGAGGACCTTCTTCGCGTGGTCCTGCCCGATGACGTGGGCGTCGAGCTCGGCGCGGAGCGTCGCCGGCGCGACGATTTTCACCGGCGCCGGCCGGGGGGCGGCCGGGGCGGCCTGCACGGCGGGACCGGAAGCGGGCGCGGCCGCCTTGGCGCGGTCGCGTTCGAGGAGCCGTCCGCAGGTGCCCACGCAGGCGTCGCAGATGCCGACGCCTCCGGGTCCTGCGATCAGCTTGCCGGCCTGGGCCGCGGGCTTGCCGCAGAAGGAGCAGCTTTCGGCGCGGTCGCCGGACATCGGGTCAGGCGACGCCGCGCTTGGGCAGCACCACGTGGTCGACCAGGCCGTAGGCCTTGGCCTCGTCGGCCGTCATGTAGTAGTCGCGGTCCGAGTCGCGCTGGAGCTCGGCGTGCGTGCGGCCGCTGTGCTGGGCGAGCACCTTGTTCAGCGTGTCGCGCCAGCGGAGGATCTCCTTGGCCGCGATCGAGATGTCGGACGTCTGGCCGCCGGCGCCGCCGCTGGGCTGGTGAATCATGATGCGCGAGTTGGGGAGCGCGTGGCGCTTGCCCTTGGTGCCCGCGGCGAGCAGCACGGTCGCCATGCTGGCGGAGAGCCCGATGCAGTAGGTGTTCACCTCGCAGCTGAGGAAGTTCATCGTGTCGTAGATCGCCATGCCCGCGGTCACGGAGCCGCCGGGGGAGTTGATGTAGATGTGGATGTCCTTCTTGGGGTCCTCCATCTGGAGGAAGAGCATCTGGGCGATGACCGCGTTGGCGACCTCGTCGTAGATGGGGGAGCCGAGGAAGATGATGCGATCCTTGAGCAGGCGGCTGTAGATGTCCCACGCCCGTTCGCCTCGGGCGTCGCGTTCGACCACGTTGGGGATGATGTAGGACATGGGATGGGTTCTCGTCCCTGCAGTGTGCCCGGGACTCAGGCTTTCTCAACCTTGGCCGCCTCTTCTCCGCCGAGCACGGCGTCGAGGGCCTTGTTCAGGACGAGGTCGCGGCGGATTTCGGCCAGCCGCTGGCGGTCCTCGATGAGCTTCTGGGGGTCGGTCTGGGCGGCGTAGGCGGCGCGCATGACGGCGGCGCTGAGCTCCTCGCGGGAGACCTCGACCTTGGCCTCCTCGGCGATGCGGGAGAGCACGAACTGGGCGCGGACGCGTACGGCCGCGGCCTTGCGCGACTCGGCCAGGATCTCGTCACGCTGGGCCTCGAGCTGGTCGGGCGGAACCCCGGAGCGCATGCGCAGCTGGGCATATTCGTAGAAGAGCTCGCGGGCGACCGCGTCGACGGCGGATTCGGGCAGGGGGAAGTCGAGTCCGGCGAGGAGGGCGTCCACGGCCTTCTCACGGCGGGCGCGGTCGGCGGCCTGGCGGCGGGATCCTTCGACGCCCTTGCGGAGCTGGGCGCGGAGCTCGGCCTCGTCGGCCACGCCGACGGACTTGAAGAACTCCTCGTTGAGCGCGGGCACGGCCTTGCGGCGGACTTCGAGGGCCTCGATGGAATAGGCGACCTTCTTGCCGCGGAGGGCCTCACGCTCATGGTCGGCCCCGAAGGTGTGGACGGCCTCGGCCTTGTCGCCAGCCTTGAGGCCGACGAGGGCCTTGGTGACGGCGGGCACGGCGACAATCTCGCCTTCCGCGCCGGCTTCCTCCCAGGTCGACTGGGCGTGGCCGAAGGTCTTGGCCTCGGCGTCGATCTCGGAGACTGGCTTGCCGTCGATGACGCCGGAGTAGGAGACGCGCACGTAGTCGCCCTTGGCGGCGGCCTCGTCGGTCTTCTCGTAGCGGGAGCGTTGTTCGCGCAGCTTCGTCAGGTGCTCCTCGACGTCGGCGTCGGTGACCGTGACGGCCTCCTCGGGGACCTTGACCGACTTCCAGTCGGGGGTCTTGAATTCGGGGACGATGTCGACCTCGTAACGGATGACGACGTCCTGTCCGGCGGCGGAGTCGTCGCGGTGGACGTCGGCCAGGCCGTAGAGGGTGAAGGACTTCTCCTCGCCGATGCGGGCGTAGCCCTTGGAGAGCAGGCGCTGGCTGACTTCGTCGGCGATGGCCTTGCCGTACTTGCCGCGGACGATGGGCTCGGGCGCCTTGCCCGGACGGAAGCCGGGGAGGGAGGCCTCGCGCATGAAGCCGCGCACGACCTCCTTCTCGGCGGCGGCGACCTCCGCGGCGGGGATCGTCACGGTGACGCTCCGGCGGGTCGGGTTGGTGACGGCGATCTTCAGTTCCATGTGCTTCGGTGAGAGGGGGAGTCCGCCCGCGGCCCAAGCCGCAGGGGGGAATGTCCGAGCAAAGGGAAGGGACCCACTCGGTCAACAGCGGAGGCGGGCTGATTTCAGCCTTTGCCGGCCAGTTTGCGCCTCAGCCGGGGCAGCACGCAGCGGGGCACGAAGGCGGCCGCTTGGGAGAGGCGGTGGCGCGCGATGTCCTTCACGAAGCTCGAGGAGGTCACGAACTGGTCCTGACTGGGCATGAGGACGACCGTCTCGATCTCCGGGGCCATGAGCCGGTTGGCGTGGGCCAGGTCGAACTCGAACTCGAAG
>JBJTTY010000053.1:0-20088 GCA_046080425.1 Verrucomicrobiota bacterium | reverse complement strand
GGCGGACCGGGCGGGGATGGGCAGTGGGGAGTTCATGGTGGCCGTAAAGTTACGAATCCATGACAAATGGCAAACCCGGCGGCCACGATTTCACCCCGACGCAGGAGGCCAAAAAAAAGCCGCCCGGCGCGGGGCCGGGCGGCTTGAGACGGGTTCGACTGGGGGCCGGCTCAGGGCCGGACCAATCACTCCTTCTTGCGCGCCTCGTCGAGGATGTCGCCGAGGTTCATCATGTCGTTGCTCGCGCTGCGGTTGAGCGCCTCGTAGGCCGAGGTCTCGGCGGCGAGCTCCGCGTCAGAGTAGTTGGCGGCCTTGATCGAGAGCCCGAGGCGGCGCTCCTCGCGGTCGATCTTCACGACGCGCGCGGTGACCTCCTGGCCGGGCTTGAGGACGTCCTTCACCTTGTCGATGCGGTCCTCGCTGATCTGCGAGATGTGCACCAGGCCGTCGATACCGTCCTTCAGCTCCACGAACGCGCCGAAGGAGGTGATCTTGGTCACGTTGCCCTTCACGACGTCGCCGATCTTGAAGAACGAATCGATGTCGCTCCACGGGTCGGTCGAGAGCTGCTTCATGCCCAGGCTGATGCGCTGCTGCTGCGCGTCGACGTCGAGCACGATGGCGTCGACCTCGTCGCCCTTCTTCAGGACCTCGGACGGGTGGTTGACCTTCCGGGTCCAGCTCATGTCGGAGACGTGCACCATGCCGTCGATGCCCTCCTCGAGCTCGATGAAGGCGCCGTAGGTGGTCATGTTGCGCACCTTGCCGCGGACGCGGGCGCCCACGGGGTAGTTGTGGCGGACCTTCTCCCAGGGGTTGGCCTCGAGCTGGCGGATGCCCAGGGAGATCTTCTGCTCGTCCTTGTTGACGTTGAGGATGACCGCCTCGACCTCCTGACCGACCTTGAGGATGTCGGAAGGCTTCTGGACGCGCTTGGTCCAGGAGAGTTCGGAGACGTGCACCAAGCCCTCCACGCCGCCCTCGATCTCGACGAAGGCTCCGTAGGCGACGAGGTTGACGACCTTGCCCTTGACCTTCTGGCCCGCGGGGTAGCGCTTCTCGATGCCTTCCCAGGGGTTGGGCTGGGTCTGCTTGAGGCCGAGCGACACGCGCTCGCGCTCACGGTCGACCTCGACCACCATGACGGTGATCTCCTCGCCGACCTTGACGACTTCGCTCGGGTGGCCGATGCGGCCCCAGGACATGTCGGTGACGTGCAGCAGGCCGTCGAGACCGTCGAGGTCCACGAACGCGCCGTAGTCGGTGATGTTCTTGACGACGCCGCGGCGGACGACGCCGGGCTTGACCTCCTCCAGGAGCTTGCGGCGGCTCTCGCCGCGCTGCTCCTCGATGAGCTCGCGACGCGAGACGACGAGGTTCTTCTTGTCCTTGTTGATCTTGATGATCTTGAAGTCGAAGGTCTGGCCGACGTAGGGCTCGAGGCTCTTGGGCGGGTTGACGTCGATCTGGGAAGACGGCATGAACGCGTCGACGCCGACGGAGACGATGAGGCCTCCCTTGACGACGGCCTTCACGCGGCCCTGGACGACGCTGCCTTCCTGGCAGTTGGCCTCGATGCTCTCCCACTTGCGGATCTGCTGGGCGCGGTCGTAGGAGACGGTCGGGGTGCCGTCCTTGTTCTCAAGGCGCTCGAGGTAGACCTCGATCTCGCCGCCGACCTGGACTTCAGCCATGTCGGGGAATTCGGACTGGGGGATGAAGCCCTCGGACTTGCCGTTGATGTCGACGACGACGAACTTGTCGTCACGGATCTCGGTGATCCTCGCCTTCACGACGGAGTGGGCCTTGAGCGCGCCGAAATTGGAGTCGGCGAGCAGTTTTTCCATGATGCTCATTTTTTTGGACTGTTTGTCCCGGTCGTCGCTGAGGACGGGTCCGGGGTTTGGTTGTGGTGGTGGTTTTCCCGCGGGAAGGTCCGGCGGCGACTGCCGACGGGTCCGAGGGAACGTTGAAAAAACCCCGGGCCGGGTCCTTGGCAAGCCCTTTCAGGGTCAGCGGCCGGCCGGCTGCACCGCGCGGGCGTATTCCGCGATGCCGGCCGCGATGGCCTCCGCCACCTGCTGGCGGTAGGCGGGGGTTCCGATCAGGGCGCCCTCGCGGCGGCTGGAGACGAACCCGCCCTCGATGAGGATGCCCGGGCAGGGCAGGGTGCGTAGGACCGCGAAGCGCGCCCGGCGCACGCCTCGGTCCTCGCCCCGGGTCCTGGCCAGGAGCTGGCGTTGCACGCACAGGGCCAGCTGCAGGTTGCGCGCGTCGAAACGGTTGCCCGGTTCCGCGGAGACGTCGGCCTTGCCCTTGGCGACGTTGGTGGAGCGCGTCCCCGGAGGCGTCAGGCAGTAGGTCTCGATGCCCTCGCTGGTCGTGTCGTTCGTCCCGGCCGAATTGTAATGGATGCTGACGAACAGGTCGGCCGCGAACTTGCCCGCCAGTGCCGGCCGGGCCGGCAGGTCGAGCGAGGCGTCCTTGCTCCTGGTCAGGAGCACCTCGAAGCCCTGCTGCTCCAGCGCGGCCTTGACGCGCACGGCGGTGTCGAAGGCGACGGTCTTCTCGTTGTACTTGGCGTGCTGCTTGCCGGGGTCGCTTCCGCCGTGCCCGGGGTCGAGCATGATCCGGCGCACGGCCTTGCGCTCGGCGGTGCGCCAGAAGAGCGGGACGAGCACCTTGTCGTAGTCCACGCGGGCCACGGTGAGCCGCCCCTTCAGCAGCCCCACGGGCTCGGAGAGCATGATTTTGACCCCGTCCACGAGCACGTGGTCCCGGTCGCGTTCGGCGTAGAGCGTCGGCTTGCCGGCGCCGCCGTGACGTTCGGAGCCGGCGCGGTCGCCGCCTTGGGGCGGCAGCTTCGTCGCGCCCAGCTGGCGCAGCGAGTCGCCGAGGTAGACGTCTGCCGCCCGCAGTGCCGGCGCGGCGGCCAGCGCCAGGGCCGCGGTCAGGATGCTCCACGCCCTAGACACCGGATCACGCCTGCTCGTCGCCGTCCGTCTCCGCCGAATCGTCCTCGCCGTCCTCTTCGCCCGGGGCGGCGTTGTGAACGAGCTTGCGTCGGTTCTGCTGCACCGGCGTCAGGCCCACGACGATGGTGCGTCCGTTGCGCTTGGGCTCGTTGTCGTGCGTGCTGATGTGGGCGAGCTCCTGAATCGCGCGCGTGATGGTGTCGACGCCGATCTCAGGGTGCTCGAGCTCGCGGTAGCGGTACTGCAGCAGCAGCTTCACCTTGTGGCCGTGGTAAAGGAAGTTCTCCGCGCGGCGCACCTTGATCATGAGGTCATGCACGTCGATGCGGGGCCGGAGCTTGATTTCCTTCACCTTGCTCGCGGACTTCTGGTGCTTGTGCTTCTTGGCCTCCTCGTAGAGGAACTTGCCGTATTCGATCAGCTTGCAGACCGGCGGCTGGGCGTTGGCCGAAATCTCGATGAGGTCGACCCCGGCTTCGCGCGCCAGGTCCAGCGCCCGCAAGGTGGGCATGATGCCGAGCATCTCGCCCTTCGCGGTGAGGACGCGGACTTCCGTGGCGCGGATGCGGTCGTTGCGACGCGGACCCTTGTCTTCCTTCCGTTGGTCCCTCCTCTGATTCAGATTGGACGGTTTCGGCCTGGGGCCTGAGGGGCGATACGGGTTTGCCATTAGGTAACTGTGCGTGTGTCTGTCCGGGGAAAGTCACTTTTTCCCGGAGGAGGTTCAAGCCCCGATTCAACGGGGCTTCCCCTCACTTCAAGGACGCGATCGCCTCCAGCACCTGGGCGCCGTGCGCGGCCGCCTCGACCTTGGGCACCGACCCCACGAGCCTTCCCTTGGCGTCGAAGACATAGGCGGCTCTGGCTGGTCCGAGGAACTTCTTTCCGTACATGGACTTCTCAACCATGCCGTCCACCGACTTGGAGAAGAAGTCATCAGGGTCCGCCACCAGAGCGTATTTGTAGCCGTGCTTCTGGGCGTATTTTTCGTGGGATCCGACCTTGTCTCGGGAGACAGCTATCATCTTAAATCCCTTTTTAGCAACGACTTGCATTACTTTTGAGAGTTCTGCAGCCTGTTTGTCGCAGGCCGAGGTGTTATTGCGCATGTAGACGGAGACCACGGTCGGGCCGTCCATCAGCTCCGAGAAGGGGAGGGAAACGGTCTTTCCGCCGACCACCGCGTCGACCTTGAAGTTCAGTTTGGGGACTTTTCCGATGGAAATCATGGCGTGAGGGAGGTTTCAGTCACAGAGACGGACGCTCCGCACCGAGTCAAACCGGGCGAGGAGACGGCCTTTTCGCCCCCTTTCCCCTTTACAAGCCGCGGCCCGACCTCTTTGTTCGACCTCTTTCCGCCATGCAGAAGACCCGCAAGTCCATCTCCAAGCGCTTCAAGATCACCGGTTCCGGCAAGGTCATGCGTCGCTCTCCCAACACGCGTCACCTGCTGAGCTCCAAGTCCCGCAAGCAGCGCCGTCGCGCCAACAAGTCCAAGCGGGTCGACTCCGGCTTCGAGAAGAAGATGCTGGCGTCGATGCCCTTCGCCTGAGCCCCCTTTCGGGCCGAACGGGTGTCTAAGGCGACCCCGAGGCCCGTCCCATAAAACCCAAGCAAACCACAACTCAACATGCCTAGAGCAACCAACGGTCCGGCCACCAAGGCGCGCAAGCGTCGCACCATCGCGGCGGCCAAGGGCTACTTCGGAAACAAGTCGCGCCTCTACGTGTACGCCCTCGAGGCGTCGCAGCGCGCCCAGAAGTTCGCCTACCGTGACCGCCGCAAGAACAAGTCGACGTTCCGCCAGCTGTGGATCGTGCGCCTCAACGCCGCCTGCCGGCCCCTGGGGATCACCTACAGCCGCCTGATTGCCGGCCTGAAGAAGGCCAACGTCCTCATGGACCGCAAGAACCTCAGCGAGCTCGCCATCCACGACGCGCCCGCCTTCGAGGCCATCGTCCAGAAGGCCAAGGCCGCCCTCGCCTGAGTCCGCGCCCCAGCGGCCCTCCTCGCGAAGCCCCGGCCACCGGGGCTTCCTGTTTTGCGGGGGGGTGCTTTCGCTTGCCGCCCGGCCCGCCGCCACGCACAAAACATTCCGCATGCAGCAGCAGCTAGCCAGCATCGTCGCCACGGCCCGGCAGGCTTCCTCCGCGGTCTCGACCCGGCCCGAGATGGAGGCCTTCAAGGCGAGCCTGGTGGGTCCCAACGGCTCCCTCACCCAGGTCATGAAGGGCATGGGCGCGCTCTCCAAGGAGGAGCGTCCGGTCGTCGGCCGTCTGCTCAACGAGGCCAAGCGCGAGATCGAGGAGCTGCTCGCCGCCCTCCTCGCCAAGGTGGAGGCCGCCGAGATTGCCGCCGCGCTCGGCGCCCCGTCCGACCCCTCGCTGCCCACGCCCGACGTCCCCGCCGGCTCGGCCCACCCGCTCAGCCGCACGCGTGAGCGCATCCTGTCCTCGTTCCGCAAGCTCGGCTTCACCGTGGCCGAAGGGCCGGAGGTCGAGACGGAGTGGCATTGCTTCGACGCCCTCAACACGCCGGCGGACCATCCCGCACGCGACATGCAGGACACGCTCTACCTGCCCGCCGCGTTCCGCTCCGCCGACGCCCCGCGCAAGGGGGCCGAGGCCGTCCTGCTCCGCACCCACACCTCCAGCGTGCAGGTGCGCACAATGCTCTCGCGCAAGCCGCCGTTCCGCATCGTCGCGCCAGGCCGCTGCTTCCGTCGCGATGCGGTCGACGCGACGCACTCCGCCAACTTCCACCAGGTCGAGGGGCTCTGGATCGACCGCCAGGTCACGCTCGCCGACCTGCGCGGGGTCCTCGACTTCTTCGTGAAGGAGACGTTCGGGCCCGACGCCGAGATCCGCCTCCGGCCTTCGTTCTTCCCGTTCACGGAGCCGAGCTTCGAGATGGATCTGCGTTCGCCCAATCTCGGACGTCTCTCGGGACGCTGGCTCGAGATCATGGGCTGCGGCCTCGTCGATCCCAAGGTGCTCGAGCTCTGCGGCCTCGACCCGAAGGAGTGGTCCGGGCTCGCCTTCGGCCTCGGCCTCGAACGCATCGCGATGCTGGTCCACGGCATCGACGACATCCGCCATTTCTACGCCAACGACGCGCGCTTCCTGCGCCAGTTCGCCTGAGCCCCGCATGAAGGTCTCCCTCCAGTCGCTCGCCCGTCACGTGGACCTCGCCGGCGTCACCGCCGAACGGGTCGCGGAGGTCCTGCCCATGCTCGGCCTCGAGGTCGAGTCGGTCACGACCTTCGGTCTCGCCCCGCTGCCGCAGGTGGTGGTCGGCGAGATCAGGTCGTTCGAGAAGCACCCGAAGGCGGACCGTCTGAGCGTCTGCCAGGTCGACGTGGGTGACGGCGCGCCGCGCCAGATCGTCTGCGGCGCCAAGAACTTCAAGGCGGGCGACCGGGTGCCGGTCGCGCTCCCCGGCACGGTCATGCCTGGCGGTTTCGAGATCAAGGTCTCCAAGCTGCGCGACGTCGACTCGGCCGGCATGATGTGCTCCTCGGAGGAGCTCGGGCTCGGCAAGGGCGAGGACGGCCTCCTCATCCTGACGCCCCGCGCTCCCGCGGTGGGAACGCCGCTCAACGCGCTCTACGGCCCGCCTGACACGGTGCTCGAGATCTCGGTGACACCCAACCGCGGCGACTGCCTGGGCCTCCGCGGGGTGGCCCGTGAGCTCGCCGCCGCGCTCGGCCGTCCGCTGCTGCCGCTCGTCCTCGCCACGCCGGCCGGGTCGCAGGCCTCCGGCGGTCCGCGTCAGGTGCGTCTCTCTTCCGAGGCCTGCCCTCACTACATGCTGCGCGCCTTCCGTGGCGTGAAGGTCGGTCCCTCGCCCCACTGGATGCGCCGCGACCTCGAAGCTGCGGGACTTCGCGCGATCAACAACGTGGTCGATGTCACGAACTGGGTGATGCTCGAGCTGGGCCAGCCCCTCCACGCCTTCGACGCCGCCTCCGTGAAGGGCGCGGTCGAGGTCCGTCCCGCCCGTGACGGCGAGACGCTCGAACTGCTCGACGGACGCAAGGTCGCGCTCGACGGCACGGTCTGCGTGATTGCCGATGAGGCGCGCGCCCTGGTCCTCGCGGGCGTCATGGGCGGCGCCGGTTCCGGCGTGTCCGACGCCACGACCGAGGTCCTCCTGGAGTCCGCCTGGTTCCGTCCGGCCGACGTGCGTCGTGCGGCCCGCCGTCTCGGCGTGAGCACGGATTCCTCCCACCGCTTCGCCCGCGACGTCGATCCGGCCGGGGTCGAGCTCGCCTCGCGCCTCGCCGCTGACCTGCTTGTCACGCTCACGGGCGCGGAGCCCATCGGTCCCGCCGTCGCCGCCGGCCGTCCGCCGCGCGCGGACGTCACGGTCGACCTTCCCGCCGGTTTCGTGGCCGCCAAGGTCGGCGCCCCGGTCGCCGACGCCGACGTCTCCGCCGCGCTCACGCGGCTCGGATTCGCGGTCAAGGCCGCCGCTTCCGGACTGTCCGTCACGGTTCCCTCCTTCCGCTCCGACGTCACGCGCCCGATCGACCTGGTCGAGGAGTTCGTGCGCGTCCACGGCACGGACAACGTCCCCGTCGGCCGTCCGGCCGCCCCGGTTCCCGGCGACGAGGACGCGCCTTCCGCCGCCTTCGCCCGCGAGGTCGCCGCCCGGCTCATCGGCGCCGGCTTCACGGAGTGCTGCCACTACTCGATGCGCGATGAGGCCGAGCTCTCTCGCACGGTCGGCGCCGAGCGCGCCGCCGCCCTCGCCATCGAAAATCCGCTGACCGCCGAGCAGACGCACCTGCGCGCATCCCTGCTGCCCGGCCTCGCCGGCGCCCTAGCGCTCAACGCCTCGGTGCATGCCGACCTGCGCGCGGTCTTCGAGGTCGGCGTGGTCTTCCGCCCGCAGCCCGACGGTCAGGTGCGCGAGCATCTCGCCGTGTCCTTCGCCGCGCTCGCCGATCCGGTGACGCGCTCCTGGAAGTCGCGCGAACCCTGGGACGCGCAGCGCATGAAGCGTCTCGTGCTCGACGTGGCCGCGCTCGCTGGCGCCGGCCAGGTCCGACTCTCCTTCGGCGCCGCCGACGGCGGACTCTGGCAGGCGGGCCACGCCTCCGCGCTGCTTGACCGCGCCCGGTCCCTCGACGGCGCCGCGGGCGTGCTCGACCTCCGCTGGACGCGTTCGCTCGGGTTGCGCGGGCCGGTCGTCGCCGGCGAGGCGCTGATCCCCCGCTCCGCGCTCGCCGAAGGACGCAAGACGCCGCGCTTCGAGGCCTTCTCCTCCTTCCCGCCCGTCACCCGTGACGTCTCCGTGGTCGTGCCCGAGGCGGTGCCCGCCGCCGAGGTCGAATCCCGCGTCCGACAGGCCGCGGCCAAGGCCGCAGGCAAGGAGTTCGCCCTCGAGGCCGTCACCTGCTTCGACGTCTTCAGCGGCGGCAAACTGGCCGCGGGCTCCCGCGCGCTCGCCTTCGAGATGCGCTGGCGCCACGCGTCGCGCACGCTCACCGATGAGGAGGCCGCTAAGGCGCTCGAGGCTGTCATGACGGCGCTGGAGAAGGGGGCCGGCTGGACGGTGCAGCGCTGAGCATGGCCGAAGGTTTTGACATCGACCACCTCGCGAAGCTCGCGCGTCTGAGTCTCACGGCCGACGAGAGGGCGCTCTACGCCTCCCAGCTGGGCCAGATCCTCGGTCACTTCCAGGCGCTGGCGCAGGCCGACCTGCCCGCGACGGCGGACGACGCTCGCGTCGTCGACGAGTCCGCCCTGCGTTCCGATGAGCCCGGTCCGGTCCTCGGCGCCGAAGCCGTCACGCGCATCGCGCCCGCTTCGCGCGACGGCCAGATCTCCGTCCCGCGCGTGGTGGACGACGAGTCGTAAGCCATGGCCGCCGCGCTCCATGAGCTTTCCGCCGCCGAACTCGGACGACTTCTGGCGTCCGGCGCGCTCACCTCGCGCGCGCTGTGCGAGGCCCTGATCGCCCGCCACCGGACGCTCAACGACAAGGTCGGAGCCTTCACGCACCTCGACGAGGCTGACGTGCTTGCGCAGGCCGACGCCTCTGACGCCCGTCGCAAGGCAGGGCAGGGCAGGGGGCCGCTCGAAGGCATCCCGGTCGGGATCAAGGACAACGTCGCGGTCAGGGGACAGCCGCTCACGTGCTCGAGCAAGATGCTCGCGCCATTGGTCTCGCCCTACGACTCGCACGTCACCGAGAGACTCCGCGCCGCGGGCGCCATCCTCTACGGACGTCTGAACATGGACGAGTTCGCGATGGGCTCCTCCACCGAGAACTCCGCCTTCCGAAAGGCCTTCAATCCCTGGGACCTCGAACGCATCCCGGGCGGATCATCCGGCGGCAGCGCCGCCGCGCTGGCCGCTGGCCTCGTGCCACTGGCGCTCGGCTCCGACACCGGCGGCTCGATCCGCCAGCCCGCCTCGCACTGCGGCGTGGTCGGGCTCAAGCCCACCTACGGCCTCGTCTCCCGCTTCGGCCTCGTGGCGTTCGCCTCCTCGCTCGACCAGATCGGGCCCATGGCCCGCAGCGTCGAGGACTGCGCGCTGCTGCTCGACGCGCTGGCTTCGGCCGACGCCCGTGACATGACCTGCTTCGGTCCTGCCGACCGCGCGCTCACGCCCGCCGGTGACGCGCGCAAGCTGCGCATCGGCGTCCCGAAGGGCTTCCTCGGCAAGGGCGTCGCCCCCGAGGTGGCCTCCTCCGTCAACGCCGCCGTCGAATTCTACCGCTCGCAGGGCTGCGCGGTCTCCGAGGTCGAGCTGCCCTCCGCCGACCTCGCCGTCCCGACCTACTATGTCGTCGCGACCGCCGAGGCCTCCTCGAATCTCGGACGGTATGACGGCGTCCGCTACGGACATCGCGCCGCCGTCTCCGGGACGCCGGTCGAGATGATGACGGCCAGCCGCTCCGAGGGCTTCGGCCCGGAGGTGAAGCGCCGCATCCTCCTCGGCACCTTCGTGCTCAGCGCCGGTTACGCCGACGCCTATTACGTGCGCGCCCTCCGCGCCCGCGCGAAGATACGCGCCGAATACCTCGCCGCCCTCTCGGGCGTCGACGTCCTGCTCACCCCGACCGTCCCGACGCCCGCCTTCAAGGTCGGCGAGAAGGCCGCGGATCCCCTGCAGCTCTACCTCGAGGACGTCTTCACGATCCCCGCCAACCTCGCCGGTCTTCCGGCAATCTCGGTGCCCTGCGGCAAGTCCGGCCGTCTGCCGGTCGGGTTCCATCTCGTCGGAGCGCCGCTCTCCGAGTCGAAGTTGCTGGCCGCGGGCCGTCTGTTCGAGGACGCCCACGGCTACGCCCATCAGCAAGCCCCGCTATGAGCCAAGCGCCTTTGGATTGGGAAGTCGTCATCGGCCTTGAGGTCCACGTCCAGCTGCGCACCCGCGCCAAGGTCTTCGCTTCCTCCCCCTGGGGGTTCGGTCAGGAACCCAACGCCCAGGTCGATCCGGTCGTGCTCGGGCTTCCCGGCACGCTGCCGGTGGTCAACCGCGAGGCGGTCGAGAAGGCCGTCCTTTTCGGCCTCGTCGTGGGCGCGGAGATTCCTGAGCGCTGCGCCTGGGACCGGAAGAACTACTTCTACCCGGACAATCCGAAGAACTACCAGCTCACCCAGAAGGACTTCCCGGTCGTCGTCGGCGGGCGGGTGGAGATCGAGCTGCCGGGTCCCTCGCGCAACGTGATGGGAGAGCACAAGTCCGTCCGCATCCATCACGCGCACCTCGAGGAGGACGTGGGCAAGCTCAGCCATGCGGGCGGCGGATCGCTCGTCGACTACAACCGCGCGGGCGTGCCGCTCCTTGAGATCGTCACCGAGCCCGACCTGCGCTCCGCCGCGGAGGCCGAGGCCTTCCTCCGTTCGTTGGTCGCGATGCTCACCCAGGCCGGCGTGGCCGACTGCGACATGGAGAAGGGACAGCTGCGCTGCGACTGCAACGTCTCCGTGCGCCGCCGCGGCGACGCCAAGCTCGGCACCCGCACCGAGACCAAGAACCTCAACTCGATCTCCAGCGTCCGCGACACCGTCATTTACGAGGCCGCCCGCCAGGTCCGCGAACTCGAGGCCGGCCGCTCCATCACCCAGGAGACGCGCGGCTGGAACGCCGAGCTCGCCCGGGGCTACGTCCTGCGCGACAAGGAGGACGCCCACGACTACCGTTACTTCCCGGATCCCGACATCCCGGCCCTGAGGATCTCCCGCGAGACGGTCGCTCGCCTGGCCAAGCAGGTCCCCGAGAACCTTTACGACCGCCAGCGCCGCTACGTCGAGAAGCTCGGCCTGCCTTACACCGCCGCCTCCGTGCTGGTCGCCGACCGTGCGCTGGCAGAGTGGTTCGAGGCCGCCGTCGCCGCCCACCCGGCCAACCCGTCAGGCGTCGCCAACCTCGTCGCCAACGACCTCCTGCGCGACCTGTCCGCGGCCGTGCCGCCCATCCCCCTTTCGGCCTGTCCGATCCGCCCCGCCTCCCTGGCCGGCCTCGTGAAGCTCACCGACGAGGGCGTGATCTCCAAGCAGCAGGCCAAGGAGGTCTTCGCCGAGATGTTCAAGACGGGCCAGGATGCGGCCGCCATCGTCGACGCCAAGGGCCTCCGCCAGAACAGCGACACCGGCGAGCTGGAGAAGATCATCCGTGAGGTGGTGGCCGATCCGTCCGTCGCCAAGTCCATCGCCGAATACCGCGCTGGCAACGAGAAGGCCATCAACGCGCTCAAGGGTCCGATCATGAAGCGCACCCAGGGCAAGGCCAACCCGGGGCTGGTCGACCAGCTCCTGCGCCGCATCCTCGGATGAGCCGGGAGGCGCTTCCTCCTCCCTGGACCGCCGGGCTCCGGGCCGTGCGGGACAACTTCTTCCCGCTGCTCATCATCCTGGGCTTCGCGACCGCCCTGACCGTCAGCTACTACCGCGTCGACGAGGTGCGTCAGGCCTTGGACCGCATCGGCGCGCTCAACGTCGAGTCGCCCCTCGTCTTCGCCGCCGCCTGGTCGTCCTTTTCCGCCGGGCTCGTCCCCTGGTGCTTCCGCATGGCGTTCTCCCGTCTGCGCCCCCAGCACCCCCTGCCGGACCTCGTGCACTGCCTCGTCTGGTGGGCGCTCATGGGCATGCTCATCAGTGGCTTCTACTCCCTGCAGGCGCGCTGTTTCGGCGAGGAGCCAAGCCTACGGACGGTGAGCCTCAAGGTCGCCGTCGACATGCTCGGCTTCACCGTGTTCATCGGCGCGCCCCTGCAGGCCATCTCCCACCTCTGGAAGGACTACGGCTGGGATCTGTCCCGCCTGCGGGCTTCGATGGGGCCGGGCTGGTACCGCCGGCTCGTCCTGCCCAATCTTCTGCCCAACTACTGCGTGTGGCTGCCGGGCACCTTCATCTTCTACTCGCTCCCGACCTCGCTGCAGCTGG
The DNA here is from genome assembly GCA_046080425.1 of Verrucomicrobiota bacterium. GTDB lineage: Bacteria > Verrucomicrobiota > Verrucomicrobiia > Opitutales > UBA953 > UBA953. Next base: position 7,710 of record JBJTTY010000053.1, on the reverse strand, counting down.
TCGTGGCGAACTGCATCGGCTGCTTCTGGGCCCTGATGTGCGCCCGCATCGCGGCGCATTCCAACGGCGACGGGGGCTGACCCCAGCCGCCGCTTGAAAAGCCCGGACCATTGGGCGACTGTCCCCGCGTGCCAGACCTTTTCGGAGAGATCGAGCCCGGCGTGGCCGAGGTCGTCCCCTTTGACGGCGGCGCGAGGGCCTACTCGTATTCGGTTCCGGCGGCGCTGAAAGGCCAGTTGCGCCCGGGACATCTCGTGCGTGTGCCGCTGGGCGGACGCACCAGCCTAGGCGTGGTCTGGAAGTGTCCGGCGGAGCCTCCGCCGGACGCGAAGCTCCGCAGCGTGATGCTGCTCGAGCACGAGCAGCCGGTGATGACCCCCGACTGCTGCCGGCTCGCCGAGTGGATGGCGGGGTACTACGGATGCGGGCTCAATTCGGTGCTGGAGACGCTCCTGCCCGCGGCCGTCCGCAAGGGCGTCCGTCCCGTCCTGCGCCGCATGCTCACGCTCGCGCGTCCTCCGGAAGCCGAGGCGCTGGACAAGTTGCGACGCCGCGCGCCGCGCCAGGCCCAGCTCATCGATTTCCTCTCCGCCCAGAAAGGGCCGGCCGACCGGGCCAAGGCGGTCAACGGACTCGGACTGTCGCAGCAGGCGGTGGACGCGCTCATCCGCTCGGGCGTCGTCCATGAGGATTCCAGCGTGCTGCTCCGCGTCGCGTATGACGACCCCTTCGCCGAGGCGGAGGGCGTCCCCGTCGCCGGCCACGTCCTCAATCCCCAGCAGGCCGCCGCGGTCGCCTCCGTGTCCGCGACGCTCGATTCCCGCGCCTTCCGGGCCCATCTCCTGCACGGCGTCACCGGCTCGGGCAAGACCGAGGTCTACGTCTCGCTAATCCGCAAGGTCGTCTCAGAAGGCGGCTCCGCCGTGTTCTTGGTGCCGGAGGTCGCGCTCACGCCCCAGACCGTCGGGCGTCTGCGTTCCCGTCTCGCCGACCTCGGGACCAAGGTCGTCGTCTGGCACAGCCATCTCTCCGCGGGCGAACGTTTCGACGCCTGGATGGCGATGTCGCTCGGGCAGGCGAGGGTGGTGGTCGGAGCCCGCTCGGCGGTCTTCGCGCCGCTGCCGGACCTGCGGCTCATCGTGGTCGACGAGGAGCACGAGGCCTCCTTCAAGCAGTCGGAGACGCCGATGTACCACGGGCGCGACGTGGCCGTGATGCGGGCTTCGCTGCTGGGGGCCGCCTGCGTGCTGGGTTCTGCCACGCCGTCCCTGGAGACTTGGCGCAACGCCACGGCGGGCCGCTACACGCTGGACGTCATGCCCGCGCGGGTCGACGACCGCCCGATGCCGGCGTTCCGCATCGTGGACATGCGCCGCGAGGTCCTGCACTCCAAGGGTCAGCACATCCTCTCCCGCGAGCTGGTCGACGGCCTGCGCGAGCGGATGCAGCGCCGGGAGCAGTCCATCCTCTTCCTCAATCGCCGCGGGCACTCCCGGTCGCTGGTCTGTCCGGACTGCGGGGCGGCCGTGCAGTGCCCCCGCTGCAGCGTCTCCCTCACCCTGCATCGCACCGACGACACGGCGCGCTGCCATCTCTGCGACCACCGGGAGCCGGCTCCGGTCGCCTGCCCCGCCTGCCGCTCACCCAAGGTGCGCTGGAAGGGCTACGGCACGCAACGCGCAGAGGAGGCCCTCGCCCAGCTCTTCCCGCGGATGAAGGTCGCCCGTCTCGACGCCGACACCATGGGTCGCAAGGACCTCTTCCGCAAGGTGCTCTCCGACTTCCGGGCCGGACGCTACGACGTCCTGCTCGGCACCCAGATGATCGCCAAGGGCCTCGACTTCCCGCGTGTGACGTTGGTCGGCATCCTGGACGCCGACCTTTCCCTGCAGATGCCGGACTTCCGCGCGCCTGAGCGCACCTTCCAGCTCCTGACGCAGGTGGCGGGCCGTGCGGGACGGGGCGACCTCGAGGGGGTCGTGGTTGTGCAGACCTTCCAGCCCGCCTCCGACCCCGTGCAGTTCGCTAAACGGCTTGACTACGCGGGCTTCGTCTCGGCCGAACTGGAGCGTCGCGTCGAGTTCGGCTACCCGCCCGAGCGGCATCTCGTGCGTCACCTCTTCCGGGGTCGCAACGCCGAGAAGGTCGCCTTCGTGGCCGAGGCGTGGGTCAAGGAGTTCGAGCGGCTGCATTCAGGCCTCGCCGAGATCCGCGGCCCGGCCCCGTGTCCTTTCGAGAAGGTGCAGGATCAGCACCGCTTCCACGTGTGGTACCTCGTGCCCGCGGTGAAGCCCCTGCTGGCCGCGCTGCTGCCGCTCCGAGCCAGGTTCCTGCGCGACGCCGACGTCACTGACGTCCTGGACGTCGACGCCCAGGATTGCGCGTGAGGGGAGATGGCTGAATCGAGGGCGGAATCGATGGCTGCGTCGATGGCAGACAAGGCAGGGGTGTCTTGAACCCTTAGGCTGACGGCCGGTCATTTTGGCCGACGTTTCTCGTCTGTGATCGATACAGTCATCGACCCAGCACTCGATTCAGCCATCTGTTCAGGCTCTCCGCCCTCACCACCAGCGCTTGCGCTTCATCCAGAGCGTGATGCCCAGGGCCGTCAGTCCGATGGTGCCCCACGCGAGCAGGTAGCCGTACTTCTTGCCCCACTCCGTGTGAATCTCCGGCATGAACTCGAAGTTCATGCCCCAGACACCCACGAGGAACGTCAGCGGGATGAAGACCGAGCTCATCACCGTGAGCACCCGGACCACCTCGCTCGTCTTCCGCTCCTGCTGCGTGTGGTGGTATTCCTGGAGGTCCTGCAGCACCATGCGGGCGTGCTCGATGCGGTCCGCGGCGCGGATCGAATGGTCGTAGAGGTCGCGCAGGAAGATGTCCAACGAGGAGGGGAGCAGCGGGTGCTCGTAGTGCTCGAGCACGCTGACCATGTCCTTCAGCGGCTGGGCGAGGCGGCTGAGCCGCACCACCACGCGCTTGAGCCGGTAGACCTCGTTGAGGTCCCAGTCGTCGGTGCCCTTGAGGATGGAGTCTTCCAGTTCGGTGATGGCGTCCTCGATCTCCTCGGTCTGGTAAAGCAGCCGGTCGACGAGGGTGTCCAGCAGGGAGTAGAAGAGGTAGCCCGCATGCCATTTGCGGATGTTGCCCTTGTTCTCGGCGATGCGTCGCTCGACCGCGTCGAAGACCTTCTCGTCGTTCTCGTGGAAGGAGATGACCCAGTTCTGGGCCGCGATGACCGAGATCTGCTGTCCGCGTGGCGTGTCCTCCTCGACGCCGATGCGGACGGAGCGGGCCACGGCCAAGATCTTGTCGCCATGCTCCTCGAACTTCGGGCGGGAGGTGCTCGTCAGCACGTCCTCCTGGGCGAGCATCGGGATGTCGAAGAAGGCGCCGACCACGTGCACCACCTGGGGGTCGGTGATGCCGAGGACCTGGATCCAGACCATGCCGGGCCTTCCGGCGTAGCGTCCGATGGCGTCCAAGTCCGAGAACTCCTCCATCTTGCACGCGTTCTCGTCGTAGCAGTGCACCCGGAAGCGGGTGGGTGCGGTGGACTCGAAGGGCGAGGCGGCGGGCAGCTGGCCCGGGGCCCGGCCGATCTCGGTGTCATCGTAGGCGGCCTCGCCGGGCAGCGGGGCGTCATGCGATTTCAGCCCCAGCCGGCGCCGGATGTCGTCCAGACGGCGCTCGATGAAGGAACGGGCGCGTTCCTTGTCCTTTTCGCGCCTCTCCTGGTGGCGGCTCATCCGTCCATCATCCCGGACGGCCGGGGCGAAGTCAACGGCGGGCCGCCGAGCGAGCCTCAGCCCTGCAGGCGCCGGCGGCCGCGGCCGTTCAGCCGTCCGTTGCGGCCGATGCCATGGGGCTCGGTCTTGCCTTGATGCACCTTCTGGAAGAGGTTGTTGGAGTTGGTCACGCCCAAGGTGTAATTCCGGGCGGCGCATCCCGGGTGGTGGTCGCGACAGGACTTGAACCTGTGACTTCTGCAATGTGAATGCAGCGCTCTAACCAACTGAGCTACGCGACCGTCACCCGGGAGGTTCTTAGATGGCGGGGCGGCCCGTTCCGGGCAAGCCTGATTTGGGCGCACGCTTGCCATCCGCGGGCCGGAACGTTCCCTTCCGATCATGGATGGAGACGTCACCACCGCCCCGCGGCAGGCCGATGAACGGCTCGTCCGCCTGACCGCGCCCGCCGGAGCGAAGGTCATGGCGCTCCGTGAGCGGGAGGGCGGAGTCCCGTTCCTGCGCGTGGCCATCTCCGGCGGCGGCTGCAACGGCCTTTCCTACCGTCTCCGTTTCGCCGAAGCCCCCAAGGCCGGGGACATCCTGGTTCGCACCGCGGGGGTGGAGGTGCTGGTCGATCCGAAGTCGGCCCTCTACCTGCGCGGAACGGTGCTGGATTTTTCGGACAAGATGATCGGCGGGGGATTCAAGTTCTCCAATCCGAACGCCAAGGCCAGCTGCTCCTGCGGGGAGAGCTTCTCGCTGTAGTCCGGGGAGGGGTACGTGGCGCGCCGGCGTCCGCTCGCGCAAGCTCCGCCGGCGCGTCGCCTTCCCCTTGCCAGCGTGCCCGGCCGAGCCCTAGGTTTTCGGGGTGTTCAAGCTCCTGCAGACCGACGCGCGCTCGGCGGCCCGTCTCGGCGTCCTCCAGACCCCCCACGGGGAGGTCCGTACGCCGGTCTTCATGCCCGTCGGCACCCAGGCCACCGTCAAGGGGCTCACGCCGGCCCAGGTGGAGGAGACGGGTGCCCAGATCCTGCTCAGCAACACCTACCACCTGAACCTCCGTCCGGGCCGCGACGTCGTCGCCGCCGCCGGCGGACTGCACAAGTTCATGAACTGGAACCGGCCGATCCTGACGGACAGCGGCGGGTTCCAGGTCTTCTCCCTGGCCAAGCTCCGTCAGATCACGGACGACGGCATCCACTTCAGCTCTCACCTCGACGGGAACCGGCTGTTCCTCGACGTGAAGGACTGCTTCGACATCCAGGACAAGCTGGGCTCCGACATCGCCATGGTGCTCGACGAGTGCCCGCCCTATCCCTGCGAGCGCGCGGCCTGCGAGGTGGCCGTGACGCGGTCGGTCCGCTGGGCCAAGGAGATGCTCGCCCTCGCCAAGGAACGGGGCTTCCTCGCCTCCGGCCGCCACCTCTTCTGCATCAACCAGGGCTCGGTCTACGACGACCTCCGCATCCGCTGCGCCGAGGAGCTGGGAGGACTCGATTTCCCCGGACACGCCATCGGCGGCGTCAGCGTGGGCGAGCCGGAGGAGCACATGCTGCACCAGGTCGGCCTCGTCGCGCCTCTGCTGCCCGCCCAAAAGCCGCGTTATGTCATGGGCGTGGGCACGCCCGCCCAGCTGCTCAAGATGGTGGGCCTGGGGGCGGACATGTTCGACTGCACGATGCCGACCCGCATCGGCCGTCACGGCGGCGCTTTCACGCCCGACGGACCGGTCAACCTGAAGCACCTGCGCTACAAGGACGACCACCGGCCGCTCGTCGAAGGGCTGGACAACTACGCCTGCCGCCATTTCTCGCGGTCCTACCTGCGTCATCTCCATCACGCGGGCGAGAGCCTGGGCGGCACGCTGCTGGCGCTGCACAACATCCACTTCCTGCAGGACCTGATGACCCAGGCGCACGCCCACATCCGGGCTGGCGACTACGCGTCCTGGTCACGCGTCTGGTGCGAACGCTACGAGGCGGGCGCCAAGGACGAGATTACGGAGGACTGAGACGGGGCCGGTGACCGGGCCGTCCACGCCCTTCACCTCGCGTTGCCGTCGAAGGTCAGCCGCATGCCCACGGGGGCGTCCGGGCGGACCTTGCCGTCCTCGTAGACGCAGACGCCGTTGACGAAGGTCCGCTCAATCGACGCGCTGAAGACGTGGCCCTCAAGGGGCGACCAGCCGCACTTGTAGAGCAGGCCGTCCGCGCTGACCTTCGTCGGCTTCGACGGGTCGACCACGACGAGGTCGGCCCAGCATCCCTCGCGGATGAAGCCGCGGCCTTGCACGCCGAAGAGCCGGGCCGGGGCGTGGCAGGCGCGGGCGATCGCGGTCTCGAGGCTGAACGCGCCCTGGGCAGCCATGTCGATGAGCATGAGCAGCGGGTGCTGGATCAGCGGAAGGCCCGCAGGGGCCTTGAAGTACCCCTGCGCCTTCTCCTCCTTGGTATGCGGGGCGTGGTCCGTGGCGAGCACGTCGATCACTCCGGACGCCACCGCGGCCCGCACCGCGTCGCGGTCGGCGCGCGTCTTGACGGAGGGGTTGCACTTGATGCGGTGTCCGAGCCGGGCGTAGTCCTCCTCCGCATACCAGAGATGGTGCACGCAGGCCTCGGAGGTGATCCGCTTCTTCGAGCCGAGCGGCTCGGAGGTGAAGAGCGAGAGCTCCTTCGCGGTGGTGATGTGCAGCACGTGCAGGCGGGCGTCGTGCTTGCGCGCGAGGGAGACGGCCAGGGAGGAGGATGCGTAGCAGGCCTCGACGGAGCGGATGCGGGCGTGCTCGGCGGCGGGGACGTCCTCGCCCCAGCGGGTTCGCGCCTCGGCCTCGGCCCGCTTGATCATCGGGGTGTCCTCGCAGTGCGTGGCGATGAGGGCGGGGGAGTGCCGGAAGATCGACTCGAGGGCCTCCGTGCGGTCGACCAGCATGTCGCCGGTCGAGGAGCCCATGAACACCTTCACGCCGCAGATCCTGCGCGGGTCCATCGTCCTGAGCACCTCGGCGTTGGTGTTGGTGCCTCCGAGGAAGAAGGAGTAATTGGCCGGGGAGCAGACCGCCGCCCGGGCGTACTTCTTCTCGAGTTCCTCGAGCGTGGTCGCCGGGGGGTTGGTGTTGGGCATCTCCATGTAGGAGGTCACGCCTCCGGCGAGCGCGGCCCTCGACTCGGTCGCGATCTCGGCCTTGTGCGTGAGACCGGGCTCGCGGAAGTGCACCTGGTCGTCGATCAGGCCGGGCACCACCAGCTTGCCCTTCAGGTCGAGTTCCCGCTCGGCCCGTGCGCCGCCCAGGTCCCCGACCCGCTCGATGCGTCCGTCGCGGATGAGGATGTCCGCCCGGAACCGGCGGCCTTCGTCGATCACTTCTGCGTCACGGAGGGCGATGGATGCCATGCGTCCATTCCTAGCGTTCCGCGGCGGGGTGCAAACGGAAAGCCGCTCAGCCGCCCACCTTCACCAGGTCCGAAAGGTCCGCCTTCTGCACCCCCTCGGGGTTGACGTTGACGGCGCTGATGGTGAACGACCCGCCGTTTCGCTCGCTGAAAGGCATGAGGAAGTTGGTGATCAGGTACTTCTCGTCGGGGAAGAGGCGGGCCTTCTTTTCCAGTAGATCGTCAATTATCGTGTCAACTCCCTCGGCTTTGGGGTAGGCCCCGATGGTCTTTCTGGCGTTCATGATCGCCTTGTCGCCCATGATCGAGGCGTTCCATACACAAATGCCAATATTCATGGCGCCCTTGGTGAGGGTGTGCTGAAGTTGTCTCAGCTCAGAATTTGGTAGATTGTTTGCCCGAGCCATCCCGATTTGCAACTGAGCGTCCTCAAGCAATTTGCTGCAGAAACTGACGAGATTCTCAGCCATGGTCCGCTGTTTTTCCTCCGAGACGACGGGCAGCTCCCGGGGTGACTCGGGGATGTATCCAAGCGGGCGCGGCCGGCGGTTGCCGAAGGCGCCTTGGGTGCGGTTGCGGGAACG
>JBJTTY010000052.1:0-9450 GCA_046080425.1 Verrucomicrobiota bacterium | reverse complement strand
CCGTCCTCGACCGGATGGGCCTCGCGAAGGATACCCTCGTCGTCTTCGCCGGTGACAACGGCCAGGCGCTGCCGCATGGCAAGGGCTCCCTTTATGATCCGGGCTGCAACGTGCCCTTCGTCGTTCGCTGGCCCGGCGTGGTGGCTCCGGGCGGTGATTCCTCGGCCTTGCTCAGCGGCGAGGATCTCGGCCCGACCGTGCTCGCCGCCGCCGGCGTCAAGCCCGCGCCCGGCATGACCGGCGTGAATTTTCTCCCGCTCCTCAAGGGTGAGGCCCCCAAGGTGCGTGACCATGTCTTCATGGAGCGCGGTCCGCACGGCAGCGCCCCGGTGCAGGTCGGCATGAGCAACAGCGGTTACGACCTCTCCCGGGCGGTCCGCAGCGGGCGCTACAAGGCCATCTACAACTGCACCCCCTGGATCCCTTACTCGCCGGTGGACAGCGCCGGGGGTTCCGCCTGGAAGTCCATCCAGGACCTTCACGGCAAAGGCGGCCTCGCCGCCGGACTGACGTCCACATATTTCACCACGCCGCGCCCGGTGTATGAATTCTACGACCTGGAGAAGGATCCCTCCGAGCTGAACAACCTCAGCGGCCAGCCGGAGGTCGCCGAGGCTGAGCGCGAGCTACGGCTGGCGATGGCGAAGAAGATGATCGCCGACTTCGACTACCTGCCGCTTCCGGCGATTCCCGGCGCGGCGGCCCCGGTGAAGAAGAAGGGCAAGGGCAAGGGCGAGGCGGAGAAGGCCGACAAGGCCGCCGACCGCGCGCCCCTTTTCAAGAAGCTCGACGTCGACGGTGACGGAAAGCTCTCCCGTGCCGAGTTCTCCGTCGGCCGTTCGCCTGCGGACGCCGCCGACTGGTTCGCGCGCCGTGACGCCGACGGCGATGGCTTCATCAGCCGCGCGGAGTTCCTGCCGGGCAGCCCGCAGGGCAAGGCGCCGGACGCGAAGTAAGCGGGCACGAAAAAGGGCCGACTTTCGTCGGCCCTTCGTGTTCCGGTTTCCCGGCGACCCTCACTTGGTCGTGTATTCGGCCTGGGCGCCGCGGATGTTCTTCTTCTGGACCCAGGGCATGAGGGAGCGGAGACGCTGGCCGGTCTTTTCGATCGGGTGGTTCTCGCCCTTCTTGAGGAGGCGGTTGTAGTTCTTGAGGCCGCCCTTGTATTCCTTGACCCACTGGGCGGTGAACTTGCCTGACTGGATCTCCTTGAGGATCTCGCGCATCGCCTTGCGGGACGAGCTGTTGATCACGCGGGGCCCGCGGGTGATGTCGCCGTACTTGGCGGTCTCGGAGATTGAGAAGCGCATGCCGGAGATGCCGGACTCGACCATCAGGTCGACGATGAGCTTCAGTTCGTGGAGGCACTCGAAGTAGGCCATCTCAGGCTGGTAGCCGGCCTCGACTAGGGTCTCAAAGCCTACTTTGACGAGTTCGGAGGCGCCGCCGCAGAGCACGGCCTGCTCGCCGAAGAGGTCCGTCTCGGCCTCCTCCTTGAAGGTGGTGCGGATCACGCCGGCCCGGGTCGAGCCGATGCCCTTGGCCCAGGCGAGGGCAGTCTTCACGGCCTTGCCGGAGACGTCCTGCTGGATGGCGATCAGGGCGGGCACGCCCTTGCCTTCGACGTACTGGGCTCGGACGACGTGGCCGGGGCCCTTGGGGGCGACCATGGCGATGTCGACGTTCTTCTGGGGCTTGATCAGCTTGTAGTGGATTGAGAGGCCGTGGATGAAGAGCACGGTCTTGCCTCCCTTGCCGAGGTTGGGGGCGATGTCCTTCTCCCAGACGGAGGCCTGCTTCATGTCGGGGATGCCGACCAGCATGACGTCGGCACGGCGCACGGCCTCGCCCGTCTCGTAGACCTTGAAGCCCTTCTTCTTCGCGGCGGCGGCGGACTTGGAGCCCTTGTAGAGGCCCACGATCACGTTGAGCCCGCTGTCGCGCAGGTTCATGGCGTGGGAGTGCCCCTGGGAACCGAAGCCGAGGACGGCGAGGGTCTTGTTCTTGAGGAAGCCGAGGTCGGCGTCCTTGTCGGTGTACACTTTGGCAGGCATGGGTTCGTTGGTGGGAAAGGGTTCAGCGGACGACCTTCTTGCGTCCGCGGGAGAGGGCGACCGCGCCGGTCCGGGCGGACTCGAGGATGCCGAAGGGCGCGATGAGGTCGAGGAAGGCGGTGATCTTGCTCTCGCCGCCGGTGAACTCGATCAAAAGGGAGTCGTGCGCGACGTCGACGACCTTGGCGCGGAAGAGAGAGGCCATCTCGATCAGCTCGCTGCGGCTCTTGCGGTCGCTCTTGACCTTGACGAGGATGAGCTCGCGGGCGACGTGGTCGACCTGCTCACGGGAGAAGTCCTGGACCGTGATGACGTTGATCAGCTTGTCCAGGGCCTTGACGCAGCGGTCTAGCGCGGCCTCGTCGGCGACGACCGTGGCGGTGATGCGGGAGTAGGCCGGGTCGTGGGTCGGTCCGACGTTCAGGGTCTCGATGTTGAAGCCGCGGCCGGAGAGCATGCCGGCCACCCGGGCGAGTACGCCGAACTTGTTCTCCACGAGGGCGGACAGGGTGTGCTTCTTCTTCATGTTGCGTCGTTTGCGGTGAGGGTGGACGGAGGGGGACTCGAACCCACGACATCCTCTGTGTAAGAGAGGCGCTCTAACCAACTGAGCTATCCGTCCGAAGGAAGGTGGGGCATAGGGCCGCCCATCGGCCTTGTCCACTATGAAAACCGCCCCGCGGGGCTTGCCCAAGGGCCTCGCGGGGCCATTTTGAAGGTCATGGACCCGGCACGAAGGCAGCGCATCCTGGAGGCCCTCCGCAGGCTCGACGCGCCGTCGCCATCCAAGGACGCGGTACTGGCCGACGTGAAGCTGCTCGATGACGAACTGCGCGCACCCGGCGAAGCTCTGCCCGGCGACCTCGACCACTACCTGCGTCGACGTTCCTACGGGAAGGCGCTCGCCTACCTCGTCGGCGGTACGCCCGAAGCCGGCACCTGCGGACGCGGCTCATGAACGAGAATCCTTTCGGCAAGCTCGACGGTGAAGGCCTGCCTCTGGGTCCGCCGCCCAAGGTCGCCCCGTCCCGCGCCGATCCGAGGCCGAAGCTCGGACGCGTCGTGCTGCAGTATGAGCGGGCCGGCAGGGGAGGGAAGGAGGTCACGATCTTGAAGGGGCAGTGGATCGAGTCGCAGGAGATGCGTGTACGAGACGCGCTACTCCGCAATCTGAAGCACGCGCTCGGCACGGGCGGGGCTCTCGAGGGACGGGAGATCGTGCTGCAGGGTGACCGTCGCGACACGGCCAAGGCTTGGCTGCTGAAGGTGGGCTTCACGACCAACCTCTGACGGAAAACCTCTCGCCTCGGGCGCGTCACGAGGGTATCTCCTGCGGCGTGCCGGAGACGCTTCCAGAACTCATCCCGCTGCCGACGCCCGTGCGTCGTGCGCTCGGGCTGCTGCGCGAGGCGGGCGGCCGCCCGCTGCTGGTCGGAGGGTCGGTGCGTGACGCGCTGATGGGCGTGCCCGTGCTTGATTTCGACGTCGAGGTCTACGGTCTCGGCACCCGTCAGGTGGAGGCGGCGCTGAAGCGTGAATTCGGGGTGGTCACGGTCGGCGCGGCCTTCGGCGTGACCAAGCTCAAGGATCTGCCGGTCGACGTCTCGGTCCCGCGTCGGGAGAACCGCACCGGGGCCCGCCACACCGACTTCGCCGTCGAGGCCGATCCGACCATGACCCCGAAGGACGCCGCCGAACGCCGTGACTTCACGGTCAACGCGGCGATGTGGGATCCGTTCACGGGCGAAATCATCGACCCGTGGGGCGGTCTCGCCGACCTGGAAGCGAAGCGGCTGCGCCATGTCTCCGCGAAGTTCGCCGAGGATCCGCTCCGCGTGCTGCGTGCGATGCAGTTCGCCGCCCGCTTCGAATTCTCGGTCGCGCCGGAGACGGTGGCGCTCTGCGCGACGCTCTCGCAGGAGCACCTGCCGACCGAGCGACTGATGGAGGAGTGGTCCAAGCTCATCCTGCGTGGGCGCAAGCCCTCGCTGGGGCTCGCCTTCCTCCGGGACTGCGGTTGGACGGGCTTCTACCCGGAGCTGCACGCGGTCATCGGCGTCGAGCAGGATCCGGAATGGCATCCTGAGGGAGACGTCTGGAACCACACGTCGCTCTGCCTCGACGCCTTCGCGCGCGAACGCACGGGCGAACGGGACGAGGACCTGATCGTCGGGCTCGCGGTCCTGCTGCACGACCTCGGCAAGGCGGGCACGACGCGCCGCGAGCCTCATGACGGCAGGCTCCACGCCTACGGCCATGAGGAGGCCTCCGTGCCGCTCGCGCAGGCCTTCCTCGCGCGCATCACCCGCGAGACCCGTCTCATCGAGGCCGTGCTCCCGCTGGTCCGTTGGCACGGTTCGCCGATCGAGCTCTGGAAGCAGCGCGAGAAGGCCGGCGACGCCGCCGTGCGACGGCTGGCCGCCAAGGCCCATCGCATCGACCGCCTCATCCGCGTGGACTCCGCCGACCGCAAGGGGCGCGGTCCCGCCTCCAGGGAGGAGCCTTCTCCGCAGGGACTCTGGCTTAAGGCGCGCGCCGAGGCCCTCGACGTCCGCGCCGCCGCACCGAAGCGACTGGTGCTCGGCCGGCACATCATCGCCGCAGGGCACCGCCCCGGCGAATGGTTCACCCGGGTCCTGGACGAGGCCTATGAGGCCCAGCTGGACGGGGCCTTCGGCGACGAGGCCGGCGGGCTCGCCTGGCTCAAGGAACGCCTGGCCCGCGGAACTGTCTGAATCTCCATGGCCTCGCGCACCGACGGACTGCAGGAGCTGCTCTCAGGAACCCCCGACTGGACGGCCGTGCTCGATCATGCGCTCGCCGCCTTCGCCTGCGTGACCGGCACCATCCACCGCACCGATCCCGCCACGGGGCTGCTTCGGCTCGTCGCCCAGCGGGGCATCCCGCCCGCCCTGCTCGCCAAGGTGGACGCGATTCCCTTCGGCAAGGGCATCGCCGGCTGCGCGGCGGAACGCAAGGACGCCGTCCAGCTGTGCAACCTGCAGCAGGACCTCGGCGGCGTGGCCAAGCCCGACGCGCGCCAGACCAACGTGCAGGGCGCGCTCGCCGTCCCGGTCCTGTCCTCTGACGGCAAGGTCCTCGGCGTCCTCGGCGTCGGCAAGATGCAGCCCTACGATTTCTCGGAGGCGGAGATCGCGGATCTCAAGGCCTGCGCTGGGCTGATTTCGGCGAAGATGTGAACGAGAGAGATGACAGATGGCGGATGACAGATGACAGAACCGAAGCAGTCCGAGTTTTCAGCCTTAACCTATCTGTCATCCGTCCTCTGTCATCGATTCTTCAGGAGCCCGCTAGCGCTCTTCCCGTCGGTGACCCCTTCTGCTTGAGCAGGCCTTCGGGCGCACCGGCGTAGATGAGCCGGCCGCCTTGCTCCCCGCCTTCCGGGCCGAGCTCAAGGGCCCAGTCGGCGGCGCGGATGACGTCGGGGTGGTGCTCGATGACGATCAGCGTCGCCCCTGCGTCACGCAGGCGTCCGAAGAGGCGCAGCAGCTGCGCGATGTCGTCCCAGTGCAGTCCGGTGGTCGGTTCGTCCAGCACGTAGAGCCGGCCGGTGTGGTCGCGACGCGCGAGTTCGGCGGCCAGCTTGAGCCGCTGGGCTTCGCCTCCGGAGAGGGTGTTGGCGGCCTGCCCGAGGCGGATGTAGCCGAGGCCTACCTCGTCGAGGGTCCTGAGTTTCTCCGCCAGTCGGGGCTGGGCGCGGAAGAACTCCGCCGCCTCCTTCACGGAGAGTCCGAGGGCGTCGGCCATGCTGAGTCCCTTGAATCGGACCTCGAGGGTCTCGCGGTTGAAGCGCCTTCCCGCGCAGGCGGGGCAGTCGACGAAGGTCTCGCCGAGGAACTGCATGTCCAGGGCGACCGAGCCCTCGCCCGCGCAGGTCTCACAGCGTCCCCCGCGCACGTTGAAGCTGAAGCGTCCAGGACCGTAGCCCCGCGCCTTAGCCAGCGGCAGGGTCGCCCAGAGCTCGCGCAGGAGGTCCATGATGCCGGTGAAGGTGGCGGGATTGGACCGCGGGCTGCGCCCGATGGGCTCTTGGTCGACGGCGGTGAAGGCGGTGAAGGCGTCCAATCCCTCGATGCCGCGATGGCGACCGGGCACGACCTTGGCGCCATTGATGCGGCGCGCGGCCGCGGCCGAGAGGATGTCGATCGCCAAGGTGCTCTTGCCGGAGCCTGACACGCCGCACACCACGGTGATGCGGCCCACGGGGAACGAAGCGTCCACGTCCTTCAGGTTGTTCTCGGTCGCGCCCTTCACGGTCAGCAGGGCCTTGCCTGCGCCCTTGCGCGTGATGAGTCCTTCCAGGGAGGCCCGCCCGGAAAGGTAGGCGCCCGTGCGTGAGCCGGGGTGCGCGGCGCACTCGGCCGGCGTGCCCTCGAAGACCACGCGTCCGCCGTCGGCACCCGCGCCGGGTCCCATTTCCAAGATGCGGTCGGCGGCGAGCATCATGTCGCGGTCATGCTCCACGACGACGAGCGTGTTGCCCAGGTCGCGTAGGCCGTGGACGGACCCGATCAGCCGGCGGTGGTCTGCGGGGTGCAGACCGATGCTCGGCTCGTCGAGCACGTAGGTCACGCCGACCAGTCCGAGTCCGAGCTGGGTGGCGAGGCGCACGCGTTGGGATTCTCCTCCGGAAAGCGTCGAGCATTCCCGCTCGAGCGTCAGGTAGGTCAGGCCGGCGTCGTTCAGGAAGGCGAGCCGCTGCTCAAGCGCGCGACGCGCCTCCTCCACCGGGCGGACGGAGGGCAGGGCGGCCGCGCGCCTGACGAAGGCCAGGGCCTCGGGCACGGTGAGCGCGAGAAAGTCCGCCAGACTCAGTCCGTCCAGGGTGAGGGAGAGCGCCGTGGGCGAGAGCCTGCGGCCTCCACAGGACGCGCAGGTGGTGCCGGCCTGATAGTGCAGCAGCCGTTGGCGGAGCGACTCGCCGGTGGTGTGGCGGTAGGCGTCCTCCAGCTCCGCGAACATGCCCGTCCAGACGGTCTCGACCGGCTTACGTCCCTTGGGCGGCGGGAGCAGGAACTTCCTTTCCGGGTCGCCATGCAGCAGGAGGTCGCTCACGGCGCGCGGCAGTTCACGCCACGGCTTCTTCGGGTCGAACGGAATCTGCTCGGCCAGCGCGCGGAGCACGGCGTTGCGCCGGATCAGCGTGCGGCGGGTGCCGAGTTTCCAGGGCTTCACCGCGCCGTCGTTGAGCGAGAGCGATTCGTCGGGCACGGCCAGCGCCTCGATGAAACGCAGGGTGCGGCCGAGGCCGCCACAGGTCGGGCACGCCCCCGCGGGATGGTTGTGGGAGAGATGCCGCGGCGTGAGCGGCTCGTGCACGGCTCCGCAATGGGAGCAGGCGAGATGGAGCGAGAGCGGGATCTCCTTCCAAGCGGAGCCGACTTCGGCCAAGGCCAGGGCCCGTCCGCGCCCTTCGCGGAAGGCCAGTTCCAGCGAGTCGGCCAGCCGGCTGCGCTGGTCGGGCCCGGTCACGGTCCGGTCGACGACCACGTCGAGCTTCCGGGGCTCCCTGCCGGTCAGCAGCCCCTGGGCTTCCTCGAGCGTGGCCACCGTCGCATCCACCCGCACGCGGGAGAATCCACGCCGACCTAGGTCGGCGAGCGTCTGCATCAGGGCCGAGGGCCGGTCCTCGGCCCCCGGTGCCAGCAGCATCACGCGCGTGCCCGCGGGCAACGCTTCCAGCTCCAGCAGATTGTCGTCTAAGGAACGGCTGCGGACCGGATGGCCGTCGGCCGTGCAACGCCGTGAGCCCGATGCCAGCCACGGCGGCCGCACGTGGTCGGCGATCTCGGTCAGCGTGGCGACCGTCGACCGCGGATTCGGATTGGCGCCCGTGCGCTGGCCGATGGCGATTACCGGGGACAGCCCACGGATGAAGTCCACGTCCGGACGGGGGGCCGATTCCAGCAGGCCGCGGGCCTTGACTGAGAGGGATTCAAGATACTGGCGGGATCCCTCGGCGTGAAGGGTGTCGAAGGCGAGGGAGGACTTGCCCGAGCCGCTGACCCCGGTGATCACCGTCAGCTGACCACGCGGAATGGTCACTTCCACGTCCTTGAGGTTGTGGGTGCGGGCTCCCTTGATGTGGATGGGCGTTTCCAGAAGAGTCAGCCTACCCGTGCGGTCCCGCCGGGTGAAGGGCGAAGTGCCTCCGCCGTTAATAACTTGCCGCAGAACCGGCTTCCGAGCGACCCCCGTCCGCTTCATTCTGGCGGTATGCTTCGCCTGACGCTCGCCCTGCTGCTCCTGCCCGTGCTGCTGCTGGCCGACAAGGAGGAGCCCCGCGTGCTCTTTCTCGGCGACAGCATCACTTTCGGCGGCGGCTGGGTCGTGAACATGGAGTCCGCCATCCGTGCGCAGAAGGGCATGGCGCGTGCCACGGTCGTCAACCTCGGCCTCTCGAGCGAGACCGCCTCCGGTCTCTCCGAGCCGGGCCATGCCGGCGGCGCGTTCCCCAGGCCCGACGTCCATGAACGTCTCGAACGGGCGATCCGTCTTTTCCGCCCGACCCTCGCCTTCGTCTGCTACGGCATGAACGACGGCATCTACATGCCCTTGGACCGCGCGCGTTTCGACGCCTATCGCAACGGCATGGTGCGCCTCAACCAGGCGCTGGTCGCCGCCCGCTGCCGCGTCGTCTTCATCACGCCCCCGCTCTTCTCTCCTGACGACCGCTCCAAGGATCCGCTCAACTACGACGGCGTGCTCGACGCCTACGCGGCCTGGCTGGTCGAGCGACGTGCCGACGGCTGGACCGTCGTCGACATCCGTCCGCGCCTGCGCGAACAGGTCGCGGCGGCGCGCGCGCTCAATCCCAAGTTCGTCTTCGCGAAGGACCGCATCCATCCCGGAGACGAGGGCCATCGTTTCATGGCGAAGGCCGCGTGGGAGGGCGTCGCGCCGGCGTTGAAATGGAATCCTCACGTGCCGTTCGCGCAGGGAGACAGGTTCGAGCTGCTGCGTCAGGAGATGACGACGCTGAGGGACGCGTGGCTCAGGCACGTCGGTCACCGACGTCCCGGCGTCCCCGGCGGCCTGCCGCTTGACCAGGCCGAGCCCCGTGCGGCCCGTCTGCTTCAGGATTATCTGGTCCAATAGGCGGGTTCCGGGGCTCAGCCGCCCCCGTATTTCCAAAGAAACACCCTTCTGCCATGTTTTCGTAACATTCACTTGGGAGAATGATTTCGCATTCCACCCATGAATCACCTCCTCAAGTCACTCGCCCTGCTGGCCATCACTGCCGTCGGAGCCTCCGCCCAGTCCGCCGTCGTCGACCCGAAGCTGCCTGAGTACGCCGTCGCCTCCGGCGTCTCCGGCAATCTCAATTCGGTCGGGTCCGACACCCTGAACAACCTCATGACCTTCTGGGCCGAGG
>JBJTTY010000051.1:0-458 GCA_046080425.1 Verrucomicrobiota bacterium | reverse complement strand
GCTCCCAGTAGTTGATGTAGGCGCGGTTGAGCACGCCGAGGCCGCCCGGCGTCGGGTAGTCGCCCGTGAAGTACCAGTCGCCGCGGCTTAAAGGGCAGGCCTTGTGCAGCGCCTCCACCTTCTGGAAGACCAGGATCAGCTCACCCTTCCAGCCCGACTTGGCCGGGAAGACCAGCTCCGCCGCCTTGGCCGCCACCTCCTCCTCCGTGAACGCGTCGTAGATCCGCCGCACGTGGTTGCGCATCTCGCCGGTCGGGCGTTCGGCCTGCGCCACGCAGTCCTCGTAGACTTCTCGCAGCAGGTCGTGCTTGCCGCGGTCCTTGCACAGCGCGACCGCGGCCTGGAAGGCCAGGAACTTGCCCATCTCCGACATGTCGATCCCGTAGCAGTCGGGGTAGCGTATCTGCGGCGCCGTCGAGGCGATGACGATGCGGCGCGGGTTGGGTCGGGCGAGGATG
>JBJTTY010000050.1:0-1132 GCA_046080425.1 Verrucomicrobiota bacterium | reverse complement strand
GCGTCTCGGCGGAGGACGAGAACGCCCGGAACTCTCCCGGCTGCAGGGTGAAGGTGGTCGGGAGATAGGCCCGCAGGAGGTCGTTCGAGTTCGAGGCGGAGTCCGCGCCGGTGAAGAAGCCCGCCAGGGGCAGTTCGTAGGTGCCGCTGCGGGTCGCATGTCCGGCCCTGCTGAAGCGCAAGGTCCACTGGTCCATGTCGGAGAAGGACAGGGCCATGGAATACTTGTCGGCGTTGCCTTGGTCAGGGGAGTCGGAGGTGATGGCGACGTTGAAAGGGTTGTGCAGCACGACCACGGGCACGACGGACAGGTTCAGCACGGGCACATTCTTGCCCTTGGACCTCGTCTCGCTCCGGGTGACGGCGAACACGGCGCTGACGCGGTGCACGTAGGGCGTCGCGGCCACCGCCACGGGCCGCGGCACGGGGCGGTAGCTGATGTCGAAGATGGTTCCGGTGTCGACGACGTTGGGGTTCAGGGGCGAGGTCTGGTCGCCGTTGAAGACGTCGGAGTAGGTGTAGAGGCGCCGCCGGATGTTGTTGTCGCTGCCGGCCCCCGCGGTCGGATGCAGGCGCTGGACGTTGGGATAGAAGGTCCGCGCCCGCAGGGCCGGCGCGGCCGCCGTGCTCCAGCCGGAGGTGTCACCGGCCGAGGCCTGGACTTTGACGCCCGACCAGCCGAGCTCCTTGTGCAGGCGGTAGAAGCTCCGGAGGCTCCACCAGGTGGGGCCGCGCACGTTGCCCTCCGGAGCGGTGCGGTTGAAGAGCGGGGTCGCCTGGACGATGTTGCCTTCGTGAGGCAGGCCCATCGTCATCGCCGCCACGCCGGTCTCGGTCAGGGTCGCCGCCGCGCCCGTCACCCCGGATCCGAATTCGGTGCGGGCGAAATCGTTGTCATTGAGTTCGAAGATGAGCGAAAGGTCGCGCTTGAGGCCGCCGTGGAGGGAGTCGGCCAGGACGCCCGAGGAGGTCAGGCTCACCTCATGGTACAGGCGTCGTGCGTTCAGGTCGTTCGCGGTCGGGGTCGGCGCGTAGTTGATGAATCCGGCAAGGTTGGCCAGGCCGGCGACGGCGGACAGTCCGGCCAGTTCCGAGGGCGTCGAAAGTCCGGCCAGGCCCGGCAGGAGCTCGTA
>JBJTTY010000049.1:0-15684 GCA_046080425.1 Verrucomicrobiota bacterium | reverse complement strand
GCTTGCCACCTGCGGTGCCGCCCTGCCCCTGTCCCTGTTAAGGCAGCTTAGCTGCCTCATGCCTCACTCCATCCACTCTTCGATCTCCTTGACGAAGCCGGAGAGGCGGGGGCCCTTGGACTTGAAGACGGCCAGGGCTTTGCGGAGATGGACCTCGGCCTCCTCCGCCCTGCCCTGCTTCTTGCGCAGGATACCGAGGTTCTTGTCGTGGAAGGCCAGCTTGACGGCGTCGTCGGTGCCGGCGAGACGGAGACCGGAAAGGTTCAGCATCTCCTCGGCCTCGTCGAGTCGGTCGAGATGCAGGAGGCAGAACGCCAGGTTGTTGTAGGGACGGCTGAGGTCAGGGTCGTCGGCCTTCTGCAGACGTAAGGAGTCGGCGAGAATCTTGCGCAACAGGGGCTCGGCCTCGGCATACTTGAGTCGACCGATCAGATAGTTGGCGCAGATCTGCAGCGCACCGACCGTCTCGAGGTGTTCCTCGCCGAACTGCGCGACGTGCTCCCGGTGGGACACCTTGCGCTGTTCATCACCCTCCGCGTAGTCGCCCTGAGATTCGCAGTAATTGCCGATCTGACGACGCAGCCGCGTGAGCAGGCCGAATTTGGCTGAGTCAGGCTTGGCCAGCACCCGCTCGACCCCGCGAAGCGCCCAGAGCTTGGCCTCGTCGATGCGCCCTTCGAGCTCGAGCAGGTCAGCCATGTTCTCCATGCCGCTGAGCACCGAAGGTTCGTCATCGGGCTCGCCGATCTTCTCGAGCACCGGCAGGGCCGCTTCGAGCATCTCACGGCAGCGGGCGAGACGCCCGGGATGGATGGCGGCGCGGGCCACGGCCATCTGGCAGCGGGCCAGCTCCAACGGCGGGCATTCTTCCTCGTCCTCGAGACGAAGCTTCAAGGCCCGCTCACAGGACTCCAGGCACTCCTCATGACGTTTCGATTCGCGCAGATGGTAGGAGAGGCAGAGCAGCGCGTTGCTGAGCGTGCGACGGAACGATGGCTCGTCCTCCTCCATGATTTCGATCGCCCGGAGAAGGGCCTTCTCCGCCTCCTCGTTCTCATCGGCGCGACGGCAGGCCGTCGCGAGGTCGATCAATCCCGTCACAAAGACCTCGCTGCGCTCCGGCGCGTGCTGTCCGCGGAGATTGGCGCGGAGACGGCTGAATTCGATGGCGCGGGGGTGACGGCCAACGTGACCGAGGAATTCCGCATATTCCCCGAGCACGAAGTCCACCTCGGCCACCGAGCTGACCTCGGAATCCCTGAGCGCCTGTTCATACGTGGCCTCGGCCTTTTCGACCTCGCCGTCTTGGGCGAGCTTGGCGGCCCGCCGCATCGTGCGCTCCAGAACCTCCCTTTTCATGGTTCAGATGTTACCCGGAGGGGAAAGGAAGGCAAGAGGCGGGGCGCAGCCGCAGAGCGGCCGCGAGGGGATGCTTCGAGGGGCAGGGGCAGGGACAGGGGCGGGGTGAAGACAAAAGAGGCACGGAGGATCAGTGGCTCGGAGGTAGGGCGCGTGGCGAAGCCACCACGAGGGGGCACGTGGGCACGGTGACATGGGGACACGGGGAAGATGCAACAGCTGCGACCTTGCCCACGTGTCACCGTGTCCCTTGCGAAGCACGGCTTCGCCGCGCTTCGCCTCAGTTGGCCGGGGTGGCGGCGTAGAACTTGAGGTCGTCGAAAGAGCCGCCCTGCCCCGCCACGCCGAATTCGAAGCGGCTCTTGGTGGCGTGGGCGATGCCGGAAGACTTCAGGTAGCCGACCGGTGTGCCGTCGAGCACGACGCGAATCTGGTCGCCGACGATCTCCACCGTGAGCGCGTGCCACTTGCCCTGGACCACCTCGGCCGGGAACGTCGCGGATCGTCCCACCAGCAGCTTGCCCATCTCGGCCTTCTTGGAGGGGTCGTCCTTCATCGCGCGGATGTCATTGCGCATGTTGCCGTCCTTCTCGTCGATGATGACCACCGAGCCCTTGCCGGACTTCGGGTCGATGCGTAGCTGGGCGCGGCAGAGGTGTCCATAATGGGCGCCCTTGTATTCACGGTCGTCGAGCTCGACGTCCATCATCGTGGCGCCGTCGAAGCGTACCTTGACCTCGACCACGCTGTCCCTCGTCGGGACATTGAGCCCGTGGACCGCCGCATGGGCCTTGATGACGCCCTTGCCATCTTTCGTCGGCTCGTCCTTCACCCGCGTCTGCACCCCCTTGAGCACGCCGCCCTCGACCGAGAACGTCTGGACCACCTTGACCCAGCGGGCGTCCGACTGGGCGCCGGAGAAGTCATCGGAGAAGAGCATCTCGCCCTTCTTAGCGATGGAGCCCTCGGGAATCGGGGCGGCGGCTAAGCAGGCGGCGGAGACCAGTAGGGCGAGGATGGGGCGCATGGGGAAGTATTCCTCTATGAAGACGCCCCGGACCGCGGGCAAGCGAGACCTCTCCGTCCGTTTGCAAGCCCGGCCTGGACGACTAATGTGAAGATGTGGTCAATGCCTAGATACTCTTCAGGATCCTGACCGGGCTCGCGCTCATCGTGGTGGGAATCGCAGCCGCCATCCTGCCCGTCGTGCCGGGCATCCCGCTGGTCATCCTCGGCATCACCTTCGGCTTCACCTGGCACCCCAGGGGACTCCGATTGTGGCGCAGGCTCAAGGCCGCCGTCCTGCGACGCCTCCCCTGGAGACGGCGGACCCGAACCTAATCCGTTTGCCCTCCATCGAAGAGTCGGGCACCAAGGGCGCGGCATGTCGCGCCTGAAGTTCGTCCTCGAGAAGGTCGCCACCGGTTCCCGGGCGCGCGCGGCGACCTTCCGCACCCTGCACAACGAGGTGAAGACCCCGCTGTTCATGCCGGTGGGCACCCAGGCGACCGTCAAGGCGCAGACCTTCGAGTCCCTGCACGAGGCCGGCTCCCAGATCCTCCTCGCGAACACCTATCACCTTCTCCTGAGGCCGGGGCCGGAGGTCTTCAACCGCTTCGGCGGCATCCACAAGTTCACCGGGTGGGATCGGTCCTTCCTGACCGACTCCGGCGGCTTCCAGATCTTCTCCCTCCCGCATGCTCGTAACATGAAGGAGGAAGGCGCCGAGTTCCGCAGCTATGTCGACGGCAAGACCCACCTCCTCAGCCCCGAGACCAGCATCGGCACCCAGGTCGCCATCGGCAGCGACATCATGATGGTGCTGGACCAGTGCATCCCCTCGACCGCCGACAAGGCCGCCGCCAAAGCGGCGCTCGACATCACCCATCGGTGGGCGATCCGCAGCCTCAAGGCGCGCGGTGAATCCCCGCAGGCCATGTTCGCGATTGTGCAGGGCGCGCTTTACCCCGACCTGCGCAAGCAGAGCGCCGACGGACTCACCCAGCTGCCCTTCGACGGCTTCGCCATCGGCGGACTCGCGGTCGGCGAGGGCAAGAGCGAACGCGAGGACACCTGTGAAATCGCCGCGGCCATGCTTCCGGCCGACCGCCCGAGGTACCTGATGGGCGTCGGCACCCCGCTCGACCTCCTCGAGGCCGTGCATCGCGGCGTGGACATGTTCGACTGCATCATCCCGAACAAAGTCGCGCAGTTCGGCACCACGTTCACCTCGCGCGGCATCCTGCAGCTGCGCCGTTCGGTATACAAGATGTCGGAGGAGAAGCTCGACCCCGCGTGCGGATGTCCCGTCTGCGCCAAGCATTCCCGGGGCTACCTGCATCACCTGACCAAGACCCAGGAGCCGCTGGGCTGGACCCTCATCGGCCGGCACAACATCTGGTTCTACCATCAGCTCATGCGGGAGATCCGGCAGAGCATCCTCGAGAACCGCTTCCTGGAGCTGTATCATCAGAAGCGGGCCTTCCTGCAGGAGGAGGACATGGACAACCCTTCCGTGCCCCCGAAGGTCGGCAAGGAGCGTCGGCCGCGGACACTCGGCGACTACGAGGTGCACGTCGCCGACGAGGGCTTCGCAAGCATCAGGCAGGTCTCATCCGGCGAGATTATGCATTCACACACCCCGCCGATGGACGAGGCCAGGGCCCTGTACGTCGAGCAGTCCGACCTCGCCGGCCGCCTCGCCCTGCCCGCCGGCAAGGGCCCTGAAGAAGTCGAGCCCCTGATCATCTGGGACGTCGGACTCGGCGCCGCCGCCAACGCCATGGCCGCGATCCAGTGCTACGAGACCGAAGCCGCCAAGGGGCCCGTCCGTCGCATGCGCGTGATTAGCTTCGAGAACGACCTCGATTCCCTGAAACTGGCCCTCACCCACAAGAACCGCTTCGAGTACCTCCGTCACTCCGGACCTGACGCCATCCTGGCGCGGCAGGCCTGGCAGTCGCGCCAGTTCCCCGGCCTCAGCTGGGAGCTGCATGTCGGCGACTTCTGGCAGACCGTCACGCAGGCCTCGGCCAGGCCCGATCTCATCTTCTTCGATTTCTTCTCCCACAAGACCGACACCGCATGCTGGACCCCCGCCCAGTTCCAACGACTCTTCGGACTGTGCGACCCGCGGAAACCCGCGGAGCTCTTCACCTACTCGGCCTCCACCGCCGTGCGCGTCGCCCTGCTCAACGCCGGCTTCCACGTCGCCATCGGCACCGGCACCGGCGTGAAGAAGGAGACCATCGTCGCCCTCACGCCAGGCTACGACAATCCCTGCCGCTACGCCCTGCTCGGACGGGAGTGGCTGGACAAGTGGAGACGATCATCGGCGAAGTTTCCCGAAGGACTGAACGAAGGTGAGAGAGCCGAGCTGGAGCGAAGGATCGAGGGGCATCCGCAGTTTTTGGGGAGATAAGTTGAACGGTTAGAGACAGCGATGCCTTAAGAGAAAGGGACAGGGACAGTTGATGCGGATGAAGGATAAGTGATGAATGATGGGGATGAGGAAGAGCCGCAGGGCGGCTGACCGAGGGCGGTCAGCCCTACCAACGCTGGGGCGCAGCCGCGAGTGGGAGGCAATGGGTACGCCCTTGCCCCCGTGTCACCGTGCCCACGTGTCCCCTCAAGCAGCGGCTGACCGATGGCGGTCAGCCCTGCCGCAGGCAGGAGAGCACGAGCAGGGTTGCGCAGCGGGCGGGGGAGGCTAGAAATCTGGCACCCCGTCATGCGACTTCTGAAGCTCCTCTACGTGCAGGTCCTGATCGGGATCGTCATCGGCGTGGCGGTCGGGCACTTCAGTCCGCAGACCGGCGTGAGCCTCAAGCCGCTGGGCGACGCCTTCATCGCCCTGATGAAGATGCTCATCGGACCGATCATCTTCACGACCGTCGTCGTGGGCATGGCCGGGATGGGCGACCTCAGGAAGGCGGGCAAGGCCGGCCTCAAGGCCTTCATCTACTTCGAGGCCGTGACCACGCTGGCCCTCGTCATCGGCCTGGTCGTCATCAACGTCTTCAAGCCGGGCGAAGGCCTGCACGTCGATGCGGCAGCCCTGGACGCCAAGTCCGTGAGCGGGTACGCCGAGGCCGCCAAACATTCGGGCGGCGTGACCGACTTCCTCCTACACCTCATCCCCAAGAGCTTCGTGGGGGCGTTCGCGCAGGGCGACGTGCTGCAGATCCTCCTGCTGGCCCTGCTCTTCGGCACGGCCTTGGGGCGGCTGGGGGAGCATGGCCGGCCCGTGATGAACCTCCTGAACGACGTCTCCCGCGTCTTCTTCGGCATCGTCGCCTTCGTCACCCGTCTCGCGCCCTTGGCGGCCGCGGGAGCGATGGCCTTCACCGTCGGCGAATACGGGCTGGGCGCCATCGCCAAGATGGCGCAGCTCATCGCGTGCGTCTATGCCACCTGCGCCGCCTTCATCTTCATCGCCCTCGGGGCGATCCTGCGCGCCTGCGGCTTCAGCCTCTGGAAACTCCTCAGACTCCTGAAGGACGAGCTCCTCGTCGTGCTCGGCTGCTCGTCATCGGAGCCCGCCCTGCCCGCCCTGATGGAGAAGATGGAGCGCGTCGGCTGCGCGCGACCGACCGTCGGGCTCGTCGTGCCCGCCGGCTACTCCTTCAACCTCGACGGCACCTGCATCTACCTGACCATGGCGGCGCTGTTCATCGCGCAGGCCACCGACACCCCGATGGACCTCGGGCAGCAGCTTTCCCTCCTGGTCATCCTTCTGATCACCTCGAAGGGCGCGGCGGGCATCACCGGCAGCGGCTTCGTGACCCTCGCCGCGACCTTGGCGGCCACCAATCAGCTCCCCGTGGCGGGCATGGCGCTGATCCTGGGCGTGGACCGCTTCCTTTCGGAGGCCAGGGCCATCACCAACTTCATCGGCAACGCCGCGGCCACCTTGGTGGTGTCGAAGTGGAACGGGGATTTCGATGAGACGAAGGGCGGAGATGTGACGCGGGAGCATAGCTTCCGCGAGGGAAAGGGACAGGGATAGGGGCGGGGGCGGGCTGAAGGCAACCGGAGGCACGGAGGCTCGCAGGAACAGAGGTAGGGGGCGCGGCGTAGCCGCAAGGGCGAGGCAAGTGGACACGGTGACATGGGGACACGAGAGGCTCGGAGGCTCAGTGGCTCAGAACGAGGCACGTGCATGGCGTCGGGCCAGGTCACCGAACGCTTGATGTCCGTCCGCCAACGGACGTGATGGCAATCACGTCCCTACCTGCGCGGCGGAGCCGCAAGGGGGAGGCAGCAGGTACGCCCTTGCCCACGTGCCAGCTTGCCAGCGTGTCACCTGCGAAGCTACCCCTGCCCCTGCCCCTGTTAACTCATCTCCTTGCGGAAGGACGGCAGGTGGCTAGACAGGAGGCATGAAGTCACGCTACTGGACGCTGGGTCTCCTGACGGCGGGATTGCTGCTCCCGGGCTGCGACGGCGAGAGGCGGCCTGCGGCCAAGGTGAACCTCGAGGATCAGAACGCCGTGATGGCGTTCGCGCTGTCTGATCAGCTTGAAGCGAATGAGTTTTCCGGCGCGGTCACGGTCGTGGTCGGACGAGACGGCATCCTTGGCATGGAGGCCTTCGGCCTGGCCGACATCAAGTCCTCCCGCCCGATGCGCAAGGACTCCGTGTTCTGGATTGCGTCGATGACCAAGCCCATGACCGCGACCTGCGTGATGATGCTCGTCGAGGAAGGCAAGGTGTCCCTAGACGACCCCGTCGCAAAGTTCCTCCCGTCCTTCAAGGGACAGAAGTTGCTCAAGGACGGCAAGCCGGTCGAGCCGGCCCGTGCGGTCACCGTGAAGGACCTGCTGACACACACTTCCGGACTGACCTCAGCCTACGCCACGCCGGCGGGGCAGCCGAGCGACACGCTGCCGCTGGAAAAGATGTGCGACTTTTACGCCGGGCAGCCCCTGCGCAATGAGCCGGGCACCCAGTGGTCCTACAACAACCCCGGCATCAACACCCTCGGGCGCATCGTCGAGGTCGTCTCAGGCATGCCCTACTCCGACTTCCTCGAGACACGCCTGCTGGAGCCCCTTGGCATGACGTCGACCACCTTCTGGCCGGACGAGTTCGAACTGGAACGTCGCGCCCTTCCCTACGCCAAGGACAAGGAAAGCGGCAAGCTGGTCCTCGGCAAGACGCACACCTTCCGCGAGCCCTTCGGCGATCCTTCGCGGACCGCTATTCCCGCGGGCGGACTTTGGTCGACCGGCCATGACATCGCGCGCTTCTGCCAGATGATGCTGGACCGCGGCGAGATCGACGGACAGCGAATCCTCAGGCCCGAGACCGTCGCGCTGATGACCCGCAACCAGCTCGGCGACATGCCCAAGGTAAGCTTCACGCCCGGCATGTCCATGGGGCTGGGCTTCCACGTCGTGCGAGAGCCGCAGGAAGTGACCGAGAGCCTGAGCCCGGGCTCCTTCGGACACGGCGGCATGCATGGCACCCAGATGTGGATCGATCCCGTGCGCCAGCGCGCCTACGTCCTGCTCGTGCAGCGGACCAACTTCCCCAACTCCGACGCCTCCGAGGCCCGCAGGATCTTCCAGAAGGCGGCCGTGGAGACGTATGGGAAGTGAGCGCCGCGGGCAAGCCGCAGCGCTCACCACAGGGGACACGTGGGCAAGGTGACATGGGGACATGGGGATACTGCGAGGGACAGGGGCAGGGGCAGTTGATGAATGATGGAGGATGGAAGATGGGGGATGAGGATGGCCGCCGAAGGGCGGCCAGGAGGCGCAGAGGCAACAGGTGCGCCCTTGCCCACGTGTCCCCTCAAGCAACGGCTGACCGAGGGCAGTCAGCCCTACCCGAGGCAAGAGGACGCGATGGACGCGTCCCGCCAGGTTCAAACGGCTGAGCAAGACCGCACCTTTTCGCTCATTTCCGACACATTATCATCTTTGCACACCGGGCGGGTCGGAACCATAAGAGGTCACCCCCATGAGCAAGCCCCTTTCACGTCGTCGTTTCGTCCAGACCTCCGCGGTGGCCGTCGCCGGCTTCCCCGCACTCGTCAGCTGCCAGAACGTGAACTCCCGCCTGCAGATCGCGGCCGTGGGCGTGAGCAACAAGGGCCTCTCCGACGTGCGTGAGGTCGGCTCCCACCCTAAGGCGAAGTTTATCGCCTTCTGCGACATTGACACCAGCCGCTTCGGCGGGGCCGACGCCGCCTTCCCTGGCACCCCGCACTACGCGGACTTCCGTGAGATGTATGAGAAGCTCGGCGACACGTTCGATGCCGTGACCGTCTCGACCCCGGACCACATGCACGCCCTGCCCGCCCTCCTGGCGATGCGCAGGCGCAAGCACGTCTACCTGCAGAAGCCCCTCACCCATTCCGTCGCCGAAGCCCGCCTCCTGACCGAAGAAGCTTCCCGCATGGGCGTGCAGACGCGCATGGGTAACCAGATCCATTCGCGCACCGAATACCGCACCGCGGTGAAGATCATCCAGTCGGGCCGCATCGGCAAGGTGAAGGAAGTCCACTCCTGGCACCCCAATCCCGGCAACTGCTACACCAAACTCACCGGCCTGCCCCCGGTCACCGCGCCCGTGCCCAAGGGCCTCTCCTGGGACCTCTGGCTGGGCGTCGCCCAGGCCCGGCCCTTCGCGCCGGACGTCTACCACCCCTTCAAGTGGCGCGACTGGCTGGAATTCGGGTGCGGCACCCTGGGCGACTTCGGCTGCCACATCTACGACCCCGTCTTCTGCGCGCTCGAGCTCACCAAGCCCATCACCATCAAGGCCGACAGCGTCGGCGTGAACGACCAGACGTGGTGCTCCGCCGAGACGATTACCTACGTCTATCCCAGCACGAAGTACACCGCCGGAAACACCATCACGATGACCTGGCATGACGGCGGCCGCAAGCCGGACGCCGCCCTCGCGCAGCTCCCCAAGGGCAAGAAGCTCTTCGACGGCGGGTCGATGTTCATCGGCACCGAAGGCGTGCTGCTCCTACCGCACGTCGGCACGCCCGTGCTCCTGCCGGAGGAGAAATACGGCACGACCCTGACGCCTGGCGAAGAAGCCCGTCGCAAGCGCGCCCTCGACAAGGGCGAGAAGGTGCCCGCCATCAGGATTGCCGACATCAAGGCCGAGGAGAGCCTCAACCATTATCACGGCTGGGTGGACGCCGCCCTGACCGGTGTGGAATGCACCGACAACTTCGCCTACGCCGGCCCCCTGACCGAGGCCGTGCTGCTGGGCACCATCGCCTCACGTTTCTCCGGCGCCGAACTCAAGTGGGACGCCGACGCCCTCCGGATCGCCAATCACAAGGCCGCCAACGCCCTCGTCCGCAAGGAATACCGCGACGGGTGGAAGGTGTGAGCGCGTGCGCGGCTGAGCCGCGCACTCGAGGGACAGGGGCAGGGACAGGGGCAGGTGGCGAAGCCACTAGGGGGGACGTTGGCATGGTGACATAGGGACACGGGGAAGATGCAACAGGTACGCCCTTGCCCACGTGCCAGCGTGTCACCGTGTCACCTCGCATCAGCGCCCTGTTCACGGGCGCGATATTGGCCGGGGGTCATGCCGGTGTGACGTTTGAAGTCCTTGCTGAAGAAGTAGCGGTCGGCGAACCCGACCTGTGCGGCGATCTCCTTGATCTCGTCGTCGGTGCCGGCGAGCCGTCGCTTCGCCTGGCTGATGCGCTCCCGTCGCAGCCAGTCGATGGGACTCGTGCCGAAGGCGGCCCGGAAGACGCGGGTGAAATGAGTGGGGCTCAGGCCGGCCAGCCTGGCGAGGCCCTCCAAGCTGTGCTTTTCAAAATAGAACAGCCGCATGCGTTCGACGACCTTGGCGAGCGCGGGAGGGACGTCGGGCGCGACGTCGCCGGAGCGTGCGCGGGCGGCGCAGACCACGGCGAGCAACCGCGCCACGACGGCATGGAGACGCGCCGGGGACTCAGGAGCACGGTCGGCCACGAGACGGAACGCCGCCTTGAAGGCCGCGACCGCCTCCTTCCGATCCACGCCCGTGATGACCGGTGCCGTGCGGACCGACATCAGTTCGGACAGCTTCGCCAGCTGCGGACCTTCGGCGCGGACCCACATCGCCTCCCAGGGGTCCGACGGCTCCGCCCAATGCTCGTGCGGGTGGTGGCAGTTGAGCCACACGAAGTCGCCGGGCCCGACGGCGTGCGTCCGGCCGGCGACGCGCGTCCAGGCGCGACCGGACAGGCAGAGAATCAGTTCGTGGCCCGGATAGCGGTCGCGGGTGATGCGATGCGAGGGCGAGGCCTGGAGATGTCCGGCGCGAGGCACCGTGTAGAAGACGTCCTGGTGCGCCGGGGCCGGCGTCGAGTGCAGCGACACCAGGAAACGCGTCTCGGGCTCCTTGGACATGGTCGGATACTACAACCAGTGCCCGGACGTCCGCCATTTAAAAACTCAGGCCGTGGGGGATAATCCGTCCATGTCCCGGCTGACCCCGTCCGCGCCCCTCCTGTTCGCCGCCCTCGCGTGGGCGGCCGAGCCCGTGAGCTTCAGCCGCGACGTCCTGCCCATCCTCTCGGAGAACTGCCTCTCCTGTCACGGACCGGACGAATCGCACCGCAAGGCCGACCTCCGACTCGACACCTTCGAGGGCGCCACCGCGAAGAACGACGGCGTGCGCGCGGTCGTGCCGGGCGACCCTGCACGCAGCGACCTCATCGCACGCATCGTCAGCCAAGACCCTGACGAGGTGATGCCGCCCCCGAAGTCGCACAAACCGCGCCTGAAGCCCGAGGAGGTCGAGATCCTCCGGCGCTGGATCGCCGAGGGCGCCAAGTGGGGGAAGCACTGGGCCTTCGAGCCCCCGGTGAAGCGACAGATCGAGGGACACCCCGTCGACGCCTTCATCCGAGCCCGGCTCGCCAAGGAGGGCCTGAAGCCTTCGCCGCAGGCCCCCGCGCACGTCCTCGTGCGACGCGTGCACCTCGACCTCACCGGACTGCCGCCGACCCCCGAGGAGGCTTCGGCCTTCCTCAACGACAAGGCGCCCGGTGCCTATGAACGGATGGTCGACCGCGCCATCGCCTCCCCGCATTACGGCGAGCGTCTGGCCATGTGGTGGCTCGACGCCGCGCGCTACGCCGACACCGACGGCTTCCAGTCCGACTCCACGCGCAACAACTGGCCCTGGCGCGACTGGGTCGTCGACGCCTTCAACCGCAACCTGCCTTACGACCGGTTCACCCTCGAGCAGTTCGCCGGCGACCTCCTGCCCGGCGCCACGCCCGAGCAGAAGCTCGCCACCGCCTTCCATCGCAACCACATGACCAACGGCGAGGGCGGCCGCGACCCCGAGGAGTCGCGCGTCGACTACGTCATCGACCGCGTGAACACCGTCGGCTCGACCTGGCTCGGACTCACCCTCGCCTGCTGCCAGTGCCATTCGCACAAGTTCGACCCCGTCTCACAGTCCGACTACTATTCCCTCACTGCCTTCTTCAACAGCATCGATGAGGACGGCAAGGCCGGCGGCGGGGCCAAGCCCTTCATGCCCTACCAGTCGCCCTTCGCGGCGCGGGCGCTCGACGAGGCCAAGGCACTGATCGAAGCGGCCAAGCCCGCGGAAGCAGCCGCGCGCAAGACGGCCGAAGCCCCCTTCGCGGACTGGCTCAGGCAGGCGACCGAGCGCGTCGCCGGCGGGCACGCCAGCTGGCGTCCCGTCAGGGCCGAAACCCTCGAGACCGCGGAAGGCACCGTCCTGACCCAGGAGCCCGACTTCGCCGTGCAGGCATCCGGACCTCACCCCAACCAGGACGAATACCGTCTCATCACCACCCCGCGCGGACGACGCGTCGCCGGCCTGCGCCTCGAAGTGCTTCCGCATCCTTCGCACACCGACGGCGCGCTTTCACGCGGCAAGGACGGCGAGTTCCTGCTCACCGACCTCAAAGTCCAGGTCCGCACCCGCGGCAACTCCCTCATCCGGGACATCGCCCTCGATTCCGCCGTCGCCGACGTCGGAGCCGACAAGAAGAAGAACGGCAACTACGGCGACGTGAAGGACACCCTCGACGACGACCCCCGCAACGGCTGGACCACCATCGGCGCCGACAAGAAGGCCCCGCACACCGCCGTCTACCGACTGGCCGAACCGCTGACCCTCGGAGCCGACGAGGAGATGATCATCGAGCTCCGTCAGCGCTCCACCCTCGGCGACCGCAACATCGGTCGCTTCCGCCTGTCCGTGACCGACGAGGCCGGACCCGCCGTGGCGTCCGTCGGCGTCACCCCGCTGGAGCGTCTCGCCAGGGCGGCCGGAGCGGGGGATCCTAAACTCCGCGAGGACCTCTTCAGCCAGTTCCTGGCGGACCATCGTCCCTACCGTGAGGCACGGTCGGCCCTAGACCGCGCGCAGCGCGACTTTGACGACATCAAGGCGCGGGCCGGCAAGGTGAACGTCATGGTCCTGGCGGAGCGCAAGCAGCCGCGTGACACCTTCGTCCTCGTCCGGGGCGTGTGGGACAAGCATGGCGACAAAGTCGGCCGTGACGCGCCCGCGGCCGTGCTGCCCTGGCCGCAGGAACTGCCCAAGGACCGGACCGGACTCGCCCGCTGGATCACCGCGAAAGAGAACCCATTGGTCGCGCGCGTGGCCGTGAACCACCTCTGGCAGCTCCTGTTCAGCAACGGCATCGTCCGCAGCGTCGAGGACTTCGGACTGCAGGGTGAGCGGCCCAGCCATCCCGAACTCCTCGACTGGCTCGCCGTCGACTTCCGAGAGAACGGCTGGGACATCAAGCGGCTCCTTCGCTTGATCGTGACCAGCGAGACCTACCGTCAGGATTCATCCGTCACCCCCGCCCTGCTCTCCAAGGATCCCGACAACCGACTCCTTGCGCGCGGCTCACGCTACCGACTG
Organism: Verrucomicrobiota bacterium; assembly: GCA_046080425.1. Classification (GTDB taxonomy): domain Bacteria; phylum Verrucomicrobiota; class Verrucomicrobiia; order Opitutales; family UBA953; genus UBA953. The sequence continues at coordinate 2,442 of JBJTTY010000049.1, read as the reverse complement.
CCCAGCTGGATGCTGCGTGACGCCGCCCTGCGCGCCTCCGGCCTCCTGCATCCCGTCCTTGGCGGCCCGCCCGTGAGGCCGCACCAGCCCGACGGCGTGTGGGAGGAGCTCTTCATGGGCCGCTTCAAGTATGACTCCAGCGAAGGGCCCGCCCAGTATCGACGCACCCTGTACGCCTTCTGGCGACGGTCCATCGCCCCCACCTTCCTGTTCGACACCGCGCAGCGTCGCACCTGCGAAGTCAGACTGCCCCGGACCAACACCCCCCTGCAGGCCCTGACCCTCATGAACGACGCCACCTTCCTGGAGGCCTCGCAGGCCCTCGCGGCGGGGGCGCTCAAGCGGAGCGGTGACGCGACCCGGATCCAGTTCCTGTATCGCAGCGTCCTGACCCGTGAGGCGAACGACCACGAGGCCGCCCTCATCGGATCCACCTTGATGAAGGCGCGGGAGACCTATCGCGCCGACCCGGTCGCCGCCGTGAAGTTCCTCGACGTCGGCCAGCGCAGAATCCCGGCCGGCGTCGAACCCGCCGAGCTCGCCGCCTGGACCCTCGTGGCGAGCCTCGTCCTCAACCTCGATGAGACGATCACGCATGAGTGACGCGATCCAAGGGGACACGTGGGCACGTTGACACGGGGACAAGCGAACTAATTCATATTCCTTCAGCCATCCGTCATCTACCATCTGTCATCTCCTTAAAATGTCCTCCCTCTCCCGTCGCAGTTTCCTCACCGCCGGCATCGGCGCCCTGGCGGCGTCGCGCCTGCTTGCGCAGGGCAAGCCTGAGCCTGCGCATCAGGGCGCCGTGATCGGCCATGGCGCGTTCCGCTACCGCGTGGACAAACTCTGGTGCAAGGCCGACCCCGCCGTGCATCCCGTCAAGGACTGCCATGAGATGTGCCAGTCCGCCGACGGACGCCTCTTCCTTATCACCAACCATCCCAAGCACGACGTCCTCGTCTTCGACACCGAGGGCAACGTGCTGGCCGCCTGGAGCCTCGGCCTCAAGTCCGGGCACGGACTCACCCTCGCCAAGGGCGCCGACGACACCGAGCACGCCTACCTCACGTCCAACTCCGGGCGCATCCTCAAGTGCACCTTGGACGGTAAGCCCGTGCTCGAGCTGCCCGACCCCCGCAAGTGCGGCGCCTACGGGGCCAACGATCCCTACAGCCCCACCGAAGTCGCCGTGGACGCGGCCGGGGGCATCCACGTGGCCGACGGCTACGGCTCGCAGTTCATCCTGCGTTTCGACCGCGCCGGAAAGTATCTCGGCAAGTTCGGCGGCAAGAGCACCCAGCCCACCAACCCCGGCAAGTTCATGCAGGCTCACGGCGTGGCGATCGACGACCGCGGCCCCGAGCCCCTGCTCGTCTGCACCGAGCGCGTCCGCAACGAATTCAACTGGTTCACCCTCGACGGCAGGCACGTCCGGGGCGTCTACCTCCCCGGCGCCTACGTCTCCCGCCCCGTGATCTCCGGACGGCACCTCTATTCCGGCGTGTGCTTCGGGGCCAGGCCCGACGACCACCGCATGTGGCAGGGGCGCGGATTCGTCACCATCCTCGATGACCGCGACCGCGTCGTCTCCAACCCCGGCGGCGGCGAACCGAAGTATGAGGACGGACGCCTCAAGCCCATGCTGCAGGATCTTCCCGTCTTCAACAACTGCCACGACGTGTGCGTCCTGACCGATGGCGACCTCATCGTCTGCCAATGGAACAGCGGCTCCACCTATCCCATCCGCCTCCGCAAACTCTCCTGACCATGGACCCCTTCAGCCTCCACCGCCGCACCTTCGTCCAGCAGGCCGGCCTCTCCCTCGGCGCCATGGCCTTCGGCTCCCTCGCCGCCCGGGCCGCCGCCGAGAGCCCGAAGCCCGGACTCCCCTCCCTGCCCCATCATGCCGCTAAGGCAAAGCGCGTCATCTTCCTGACCCAGTCCGGCGGCCCCTCGCAGATCGAGCTCTTCGACCACAAGCCCGGCCTGGCCGAGCTCGCCGGCACCGAGCTCCCCGAGTCCGTCCGACGCGGACAGCGCCTGACCACCATGACCTCGAACCAGCGCCAGCTGATCAAGCCCGGCGCGACCCAGTTCGAGCGCTGCGGCAAGTCCGGCGCGTCCATCGGCGAATGGCTGCCCCACCTGCGCAAGATCGCGGACGACCTGTGCTTCATCAAGTCGATGCACACCGACCAGATCAACCATGCGCCGGCCATGACGCAGTTCCTGACCGGCAACCAGATCCCCGGCCGGCCGAGCCTCGGCGCGTGGGCCAGCTACGGCCTCGGGAGCGAGAACCGCAACCTCCCGGACTACCTCGTCCTGCTCTCCAAGATGCAGCGCCCGAGCGACCAGCCCTTGTATGATCATTACTGGGGCAGCGGCTTCCTGCCTTCGCGCTACCAAGGCGTGAAACTGCGCAGCGCCAAGGACCCC
>JBJTTY010000048.1:0-18578 GCA_046080425.1 Verrucomicrobiota bacterium | reverse complement strand
GACCGCCCTAAAAAGGCAAAAACCTCAAAAAACTATCGAACTAATCATCCCCATTGGTGTTATCCGAGCATACCCTAAGCCCGTGTTTTACCCTCGCTTTACCCTGCGTGACCGCAGGGCCGTTTCCCCTCTTTTCCGCCTCTGCCTCTTGGCTGCATGTTCGGGTTCGATCCTGGTGGCCCAGCAGGCGGCCCCGGCGCCAGCCGCGTCAGCTCCCGCCAAGCCGGCCGCACCTGCCGCCGGCGTTCCCGCTCCTGCTGTGAAGCCCGCCGCTCCGGCTGCGGCCGCGCCGGCGCCGGCCGCCGCTCCCGCCGTGGCCGGTTCCGTCGCCGCGACCCCGGCCGCGCCCCTGCTCGGCTCGGACATCGTCGGCCCCGTCATCCTCCGTGATGAGACCGTCGCGCAGGTGCTCGAGCTGCTCGCCCGCTGGACCGGCAAGAGCATCCTGCGTCCGCAGGCCCTCCCTGCCAACGTCTACTCGCTTTCGCTGCCCGACACCGCCACCCGCGACGACGCGCTGCTCGCCATCGAGACCCTGCTCGCCCTCAACGGCGTGGCCGTAATCCAGCAGGGCGACAAGTTCCTGAAGATCGTGCCCAACCTCGTGGCCAAGTCCGAGTCGCCGTCGCTCATCAGCGAGTCGACGCTCAAGCTGCCGCCCAGCGGGCGCATCGCCTCGAAGATCTTCACCTTCAAGCATGCCGCCGCCCAGGAGGTCCTCCCGACCCTCACCGGCATGCTTAACGCCCAGCTGGCCTCGCCGCCCGTCTACTTCAGCCGCAACAACGCGGTGCTCGTGACCGACTCGGTCATGAACCTGCAGAAGATAGAGGCCCTCGTCGCCGAAATCGACCGTCCGCAGCTCGACGCGATCGTCACCAAGGTCTACGACCTCAAGGCCGCCATGGCCACCGACGTCGTGAACAAGCTCACGGCGCTCCTGCGCACGCCCACCACCTCCGGTGGGGCGCCTTTCCGCCTGAGCACCGGCACCAGCTTCACCGCCGACGAGCGCACCAACCGGGTCGTCCTGATGGGCTCGGCCGACCAGCATCCCTTCTTCGACAACCTCATCAGCACCCTCGACGCGAGCAGCGACCCCAACACGCGCACCGAGGTCATCTTCCTGCGCAACGCGACCGCGCAGGACGTCGCGACCCTCATCACACAGCTCGTCACCGGGCAGACCACCGCGGCCCAGCGCGCCAACGGGGGCTCGCGCACCCTGACCAGCCGCACGCCCGTCCCGACCCCGACGCCCGTCCCGACCGCCGCGGGGGCCGCCGCCGCCACGACCCAGCAGTCCGGCGCCAACGAGTTCAGCCAGATGCTCACCGTGCTGCCCGACGTCCGCAGCAACTCCATCGTCGCCTCCGGCACCAAGTCCGACCTCCAGCTCCTCAAGGACCTCATCGAGAGGGTCGACGTCGTCCTTCCGCAGGTCCGCATCGAGTGCGTCGTCGCCGAAGTCACCCTCAGCGACAACGAGCAGAGCGGGATCACCGCCCTCGGCCTCACTCTCCAGAACGGCAAGCTGATCGGCGTCGGCGGCTCCGTCCAGGGCGGAGCCCTCGGCGGCGGCAACGGCACCGTGGTCGGCGCCGCGCCCGCCCAGGGCCTCCTCACGGGATCCGACCTGTCGGGCATCATCTCCCTCACCTCCACGCCCCGTATCGGCGACACGAAGTTCCTCTCCGTCCCGGCGGTCACCACCTCGCACAACAAGGAGGCCACCATCTTCTCGGGCGAATCCCGCCCCATCATCACCGGCACGGCCGCCGTCCCCGGCGTTGGCTCCGCCGCGATCACCTCGCAGGTCTCGCAGCGCGAGATCGGCATCCAGCTCCGCGTCCTGCCGCTGGTGGGCAAGGACGGCTCGGTGCAGATCCAGCTCACCCAGACGGTGGACGACATCATCGGCACGGTGCTTCTCGACGGCAACGAGCAGCCCATCATCGGCAGCCGGCGCACCGAGTCCTTCGTCAGCGCCAACAGCGGAGAGATCATCGTGCTCGGCGGCGTGCAGCGCAACGTCGACACCAAGGACACCACGCGCCTCGGCCCCATCCCCTTCCTCGGCGACCTCTTCGGCTCCTCCACCACCAAGAAGGTGCGGCAGGACCTCGTCATCTTCCTTCGTCCGTACGTCCTGACCAACACGCCGGCCGACAGCGCGGAATCCGTCCAGCGCGCGCGCAAGGGCGAGGTCGGCAAGGACTTCTCCGAGGTCATCGACCGCAGGCCCGGGGCCGTGCCGCCGCCGGCCGACGACAAGAAGTGACCATGCCCTCCGTCGTCCATCGGCACGGGCTTCCCGCGGCCCTCGCCGCGCGCCTTCCCGACGAGACCCGTGCGGCCTACGAGGAGTCGGGACGCGACGTGCGATTCCGTCTCCTCGCCCAGGGGCTCGGCCTGGATGAGGCCGGGCTGCTGAAGGCGCTCGCGGCCGAGACTGGGCTGGACGTCCTTGAAGAACCTGCCGCCGACCCGGAGGGCGTGAAGGTCCTGCCCGCCCGGCTCGCCGGCGAGGCCCAGGTCATCCCCGTCCGCTTCCCCGGCGCCGAGGAGGGCCGCCTGCACCTCGCCTCCCCGCTGCCGCCCGATCCCGACGTCGCCGACTGGGTGTCGACCTTCGCCGGCCGCCGTCCCATCTGGCACCTCGCTCCGCCCGAGCGCGTCACCTCGCTCATCACGGAGAACTACGGCGTCGGCTCCGGCAGCTTCGACGATGACCCTCAGTCCGCCGAGGCCGTCGAGGTCGCCCAGACCGACGTCGAGGCCGACCAGGACGCCGCCGTGGTACGCTTCGTCACCGACGTCCTCACCCAGGCCGTCGCCGAGGGCGCGACGGACGTCCACTTTGAGCCGCAGGAGGGCCACCTGCGCATCCGTTACCGCGTCGACGGCCTGCTCGTCGCCATCCCGCTGCCGGAGAACCTCGCGCGCTTCCAGGACGCCATCATCTCGCGCCTCAAGATCATGGCGCGGCTCAACATCTCCGAGCGCCGTCTCCCGCAGGACGGACGCATCAACTTCCGCGACGGCAAGAACGTCCTGGACATCCGCGTCTCCACCATCCCGACCATCTACGCCGAGTCCGTCTCGCTCCGCCTCCTCAACCAGCGCAAGGAGGCCTACGACATGGACCGCATCGGCATGAACGCCGAGGAGCAGGAGGCCGTCCGCCGCGTGCTCGACTACCCGCACGGCATCATCCTCGTGACCGGTCCGACCGGTTCCGGCAAGTCGACCACGCTCAACGCCTTCCTCCGCGAAATCAATTCGCCCGAGCTGCGCCTCGTGACCATCGAGGACCCGATCGAGTACGAGGTGCCCGGCGCCAACCAGGTGCAGACCAAGGCCGAGATTGGGCTGACCTTCGCCAGCGCCCTGCGCAGCACCCTGCGCCAGGACCCCGACGTCATCATGGTGGGTGAGATCCGCGACCTGGAGACCGCCGAGATCTCCATCCGCGCCTCGCTCACCGGCCACCTGGTCTTCTCCACCCTGCACACCAACGACGCGCCGGGCGCCATCACGCGCCTCATCGACATGGGCGTCGAGCCCTTCCTCGTCGGCTCCGCCGTCGAGCTCGTCATCGCGCAGCGCCTCGTGCGCCGGCTCTGCCCCGACTGCGCGCGCACCGTGCCCGTCGACCGCGCCAAGGTCCTCCCCGCGCTCCAGGCGCTGGGCATGGGCGAAGCCGAGCTCGAGGGCGTGCGTGAGCTGCGTGAGCCGGCCGGCTGCCGCAAGTGCCGCGGCACGGGCTACCGCGGCCGCGTGGGCGTCTTCGAGATCTTTCACCCCAAGCCCCTGCACGACATGATCGTCGCCCGCGTCAGCAACCGTGAGCTCACCGAGAAGGCGATGGAGCAGGGCATGCGGCCGCTCGCCCGCGCCGGCTGGATGAAGGTCGTCGCCGGCCTGACCACCATGGACGAGCTCGTGCGCAACCTCAGCTCGAACGAGTAGTCCGGTGGCCACCTTCCACTACGTCGCGAAGTCACCGGACGGCTCGGTCACCGAAGGGGACGTCGAGGCGCCCAGCCGCCGCGAGGCGCTCCGCCGCCTGCAGGCGCGCGGCGTCCGGCCGGTCAAGGTCGAGGACGTCGCCGCCGCCGAACGCGCCGCCAAGGGCTCGAAGGACGCGGAGCAGCCGCCCACCGCGGCGGAATGCCTCCCCTTCCTCGAGGCCCTGGCCGACCTGATCCGCAGCGGCATGTCCGCGGGCGAGGCGCTCCGTCTCCTCTCGCTGCGGCTGCAGAAGTCCCGCCTGCGCACGCTTTGCGCCGGACTCTGGAGCCGTCTCGGCGAAGGCCAGAGCCTTTCGGCCGCGATGGGCTCCTTCCCGCAGGTCTTCGACGGCCAGACGCTCAACCTCATCGCCGCGGGCGAGGCCACGGGCAACATCCGCGAGGTCATCGAGCGGCTCATCACGCACTTCACCGAGCAGAAGGAGTTCCGCCGCAAGCTCGTCGCCGCGCTCTCCTACCCCGCCTTCATCTGCTTCGTCGCGACGGGCGTCGTGCTCTTCTTCGTCACCTTCCTGCTGCCCCGCCTGGAGACGCTCTTCGCCTCGCTGGGCGGCAATCTGCCGCTCGCCACCCGCCTGCTCGTCGGCTTCAGCCAGTTCTTCGTCGTCGCGGCCCCGGTCGGACTCGTGCTCGCCGCGGCCACGTCTTTCGGGATCTGGCGCTGGCGTCGCACCGAGGATGGCCGCCTGGCCTCCGACGCCCTCCTGCTCCGCGTGCCCCTGGCGGGCGCCTTCGTGATGCGCGTCGCCGTGCTCAACTTCTGCCACACCCTGGCCGTCCTTCTGGAGAACGGCATCACCACCGCCGAAGCCCTGCGTCTCGCCGAGCGGACCGCGCCCAACCGCGCCATCCGCGCCCAGCTGCGTTCCGCGACGGACCGCGTGCTCGAAGGCGACAGCCTCTCCAAGTCGCTCAGCCGCACGGGCTACTTTCCGCGTCTGCTGCTCGACCGCGTCGCCATCGCCGAGCAGACGGGCAACCTCGCGCCTGGCCTGCGCGACATCGCGCGTTCCTACCGGGCCGACCTCGACCGCTGGCTGGGCACGCTCTCGCAGACGATCTCCGCGAGCGTCCTCATGGCCGCCTTCTCCTTCGTGGCCTTCATCGCCTTCGCGATCGTGTCGGCGGTCTTCGAGGTCAGCTCCAGCTTCCGCTTCTGAGCGGGCTCACTTCCCGGCGGGCGCCACGGATTCCGCGCCCTGCGCGGGCGGACTGACGGGCGGCGCCTGCGGTGCGGGCGGCTCGAGCAGCTCGAGCGCCGTCACCTGCATGTTCACCGAGACCGTGCCCGCGTCGCCGCGGTCGGCCTGCAGCGAGAAGCTGCCCAGCGCGAGGTAGGGCGCGCGCGGGCTGATGCTTTCATAGAAGCGCACCACGGAGCCGATGTCGGCGCGTCGGCAGTTCATCTGCAGCGAATGGATGGCGAACTTGCCGGCCTTCTGCGACTTCGGGGCGTCGGTGCTGGCGTTAAGGCCCGAGTCCTTCGCGGCCTGGACCGCCTCGGCGACGAGGCGTGCTTCGTCGTAACCGCGTCCCGCCTCGAGGCCCTGCATGGCCTCCGCCGCGGCGGCGCGGATCTCCTTCTCGCGGCCGATCCAGCCCTGCTGGATGCCGGCGACCTCCTCCAGCCCGTGGGCGGCGTCCCATTCCCCCCGGGCGCGCTCCCAGGCGGCGGTCGACCAGAGGAAGGCGGCGACGCCCGCGGCGGCCACGGCCATCACGCGTTCGCGCGGCTGGAGTCGGAAGAAGAGGTGCTTCATTGGGGCGGGGTCTGCTTGGCGGCCGCGACGGCCTTGCGGAGCGCGTCGAGGCGGAAGGTGACGGTCATCGAGAAGGTGGTGTTGCTGTCGCGGGCGCGGATGTCGCTGCTCACGACGGAGGCCACTTCGGGCAGCACGGAGAGGGCCTTCTCGTATTCGCCGATGTCACCGGCGTTCGCGGTGCGCGCCTCGACTTCGAGGAGGACGTTGCTCTTGCAGGTGACCTGCTGGAACTCCACCGCCGAGGGCCGGTGCTCGTTGATGAGCGCGAGCATCTCCAGCGGCAGGGGCCGCTTGGCGCCCATCTCCAGGATGCGGTTCGAGACGGCCTGGGCGGACTCGAGGTCGGCCACGAGCTCGCGGCGTCCGTCGACGGTCGCCTGGCCCGAGGCGTTGCGCCAGCCGAGGAACAGGCCGGCCGCGTCGAGCAGGGCCGCCCCCGCGAGCACGGCCGCCGAGGCCCGCACGAGGTTCCAGAGCACGAGGTTGACCCGCTCCTTCTTGCGGCGTTCGGAAAGGAAGTCGGCGTCGCGGATGTCGGCGTCGTCCAGGGCGCGCTTGAGCAGCACGTAGGGCCGTCCGTCCTCGGCGCGGAGGGCGAGCTGGGCTTCCGTCTGGTCGCCGAGCAGCGCCCCGGAGAGCGTCTCGGTCGTCCAGCCTTCGGAGAGTCCTCCGCGTTCGGCGGCCTCCCGGGCGAGCGCAGCCTCGTCGGCGTCCGCGCGTTCGGCGCTCAGGATGGCCGCGGGGAGCGGCTCATCCGTCTTCCACGCGAGCGCGATCAGACGTTCCTCGCTGCGGTGCACCGTCACGCCGTCACCCGCCGGCCGATGGCCGCACAGGGCGAGGAATTCCGGCACCACCTGGCAGTCATCGGGCCAGGCGAAGCTCTCCTCGGTCGTGAATCGGCGCCGGTGGGCCGCGTAGGCGAGGGCGGAGCGCCCGTCGTCGGCCGTGACATGCCCGACGAGCATCTGTTCGACGGGGAAGGGCGAGGCCGTCTCGAGGGCCAGCGCGACCTGTCCGGCCACGTCGTCGCCGTCGATGGGGATGCGCCGCACGAAGAAGCGCGTGGCGGGAACGAGCGCCGCGCCGGGCGGGCGCTGCACTTCACCGAGTAGCTTGGAGAGGGGGGTGCTCATGTCATTCGTCCTCGCGGGCCGGCGCCGGGACCGCGCCGTTGTCCTCGCTCCAGGCGAGGATGGGAAGGGGGTAGGTCAGGGTCTTCACGTAGGTTCGGCCGCCGGTGGCGGCGCGCGGGGCGTCGGTCTGGATTACTTTGCCGGGGGTGGCGGTCGCGACCGTGCTGGGCTTAATGGCGCCGGCGCCCGTTGTCGAGGACGCCGTGCTCGTCCGGGAAAGCGTGCCCCGGCCGAGCGGGTCGTCGACGGGGGTCTCCTCGGGGCTCGGGGTCGGCGCGCCGAACGACACGTCGTCGCCCACGCCGATGAGGGCGCTCATCCGGCAGCGGGACAGACCCTGCTTCACCGTGACGTGCACCCAGAGGAGCTGGCATTCGTCGTCCAGCAGCGCGACGGGGGCGTTGCCGCCGAGGAGCGTGCGCACCTCGGTGCTGGACCGGAAGTAGCGGGGCTGGCCGAAGGTCCGCTTGCCCTGCTCGGACTGCATCTCGCGGATGAGCGCCACCTGGTCCTCGCTCATCCCGACCCCGAGCAGCACCGCGTCGGAGGCGGCGTTGATGTTGGCCTTGCGGTAGGTGTACACGCTCACGCACTTGCGGAACGACGCGAACAGCTCCGTCGGCTTGCCGTCCTCGTCGAAGAAGAAGTCCTTGGCGACTCCGATGGAGCGGAACTCCTCGAAGCTGCGGATCGGCCGGCGCGCCGGGCGGTGCGAGAGCGTCCGGCGCTCGTAGGCGGCGTCACGCGCCTCCTCCTCGGTCGACTCGTAGCGTTTGCTCGTCCAGGCCACAATCGAGTCGGCCACGCGCTCGGCGTCGCGCTGCTCCAGGCCCAGCGCGTAGAGCAGCTGGATGAGGCTGCTCCGGTCCAGCAGGGCGAGCGGTAGCTTGGCGCTCTCGTCCTCGAAGTCGAACTCCACCTCGACGCCCTCCGGCAGCGGGATGCCCGAGTAGCCGTGTGGGTCCTCGTAGCCCTGCGCCGGGTTGTGGATGTTGTTGAGGTCGATGACGCGGATCTCGCTGATCACGGCGAGGGCGAGCTCGAGTTCGGACTGCGCGAGCGCGCGCAGGCGCCGACGGTCGTTCTCCCGGGCGGACATGGTCAGCTCGAGCGAGTTGTCCTCCATGAACTGGGCCAGGAGCAGGGAGGCCAGCGAGATGAGCACCAGCACGACGACGAGCACGGAACCGCGGCGGAGTCTCATGGGCGGGAGATCCCCGTCCTCCTCACGGGCAGGTCGATGGTGCGCTCGGCCTCGAGGGCGCCGCGCGAGAAGTGCAGGCGGATGCGGGCCGGCTGCAGCAGTCCGGACCCCGCGGTGTTGCGGCGCGGCTCCTCCTCGGTGGTCCAGCGTCGCAGCTGCGTGTCGTAGTAGTCGTACGACAGCCGGTCGACGAAGGGGGTGAGCACGGTCTCGTGCACGTCGTTGAGGTCGCGCTCGATCTCGAGGCGCGACTGCCAGCGCAGGATCAGGCCGCGGCCCTCCTCGGCGTGCAGCGTGAAGTCGACGTCGGGGAGCGGCGTCTCGGGCCAGTCTGCCAGACGCCCGGCGTCCGGCAGGAGGAAGGTCAGCCGGGGCTCGTCCTGGGCGTCGTCGGTGCGGGCCATCTTCATGATGACGCCGGTCGCTCCGGGCCCCAGCGTGGCCGCCTCGAAGGTCTCCCGCACCTGCCGGGTGGCGGCGCGCACGTGCTGCTCGAAGAGGCGACGGTCGCGGCCCTCTCCCCACAGCTCGCCCATCGAGAACAGGAAGGAGTTGAGCGTGACCATCAGCACGCTCAGCAGGGCGAGCGAGATGAGGGCCTCGAGCAGCGTGAAGCCGCGTCTCATTGGATGGGTCTCGGCGCCGGCGCGCCGCCTCCGGGCTGTCCGCCCCCGCCCTGACCGCCGCCACCGCGCGGGCCGCCCTGACCGCCCTGGCTTCCGCCGGACTTTCCTCCGGAGGAAGGCGGGCGCTTGCCTCCTGCCTGGTCGGTGGAGGGGCGCTTGGCGTTCGAGCCCTTGGAAGTGAACTGCGAGCCCTTCATGCCACCCGAGCCGCTGAGCGCGGGCCCGCCGGCGGTCGAGGAGCTCACGGTGGTGCGGCCGGATTCGGTGTAGCCGCGCTCCCGTTCAAGCCGCACGCGGGCGTCGGCGATGATTTTGGCCTTCTCGCCCGGCACGGACCACGTGGGGCGGAGCAGCATGCGCTCCTCGGTCCACTCGACCGAGTCGCCGGCTTCGTTCTCCATCTCGGCCTCGACCTTGACGCGGAAGAGGTCGCTCACGGGCGTGGCCTCGATCTCACCCTTCCAGCGCGCGGTGCGGTCGCCGGGCAGGTTGACCTCTCCGCCGGTCGTGACGTCGTCGTAGTTCGGAGCCTCAAGCACGGCGCCGAGCACGCGCGCTCGGTCCTCGAGGTCCTGCTCGTCGATGCGTAGGCTCTGCCGGCTGAGCAGCACGTTGGAGTAGGCCGTGCCGAGGCTCACGGCGGCGAGGGCGAAGATGGCGAGGCTCACCAGCACCTCGATGAGCGTGAAGGCGCGCCGGCTCATCGGGCGTTCTCCGCTGGCAGCGGGGCGCAGGTGAGGGGGTCGATGGGCACGACGGAGCGGTTGCCGTTGCGCGTCACCTCGAGGCGCACGCGGTCGCAGGTCCCGTCGGGGTGGAAGCGGATGCGCGCCACGGGGTCCTCCTGGGCGCGCCCGCCGATGAGGATCGCGCCGTCCACCTCGGGGCCGATCACGCGCACGGTGACGTCCTCCCTCACGGGAAGGCGCTCCTCGTGGTCGTCACGGCCGTCGTTCCAGAGGAAGTCAGGGCCTTCCTCGCCGGGGAGGCGGGCGTGCTGCCACAGCACGGTCTCACGGCCCGTCTCGACGGACTTGCGGCGCATGCGCTGCATGAGCGCGAGCAGTCCGTCCTCGGGATCGGAGCGGGCGGTTCCCTTGAGCAGCGAGGTCGCGCCGCCGATCATCACGCCCATGAGCATGCTGATCATGGCGATGACCAGCAGCGTCTCCAGCAGGGTGAAGCCGCGTCGCGCCGGCGCGGGCGCCGGATGCTCGGCGGTCCCGGGGGTCACCAGTTGCCGATGTCGTCCGCGGTGTCCGGCTGCTTGTCCCGTCCCTTGGAGAAGAGATCGTAGGAGTCCGGGTTCTTCGTGCCGGGGTAGCGGTACAGGTAGGCCTCGCCCCACGGGTCGACCGGGAGCTTGCCGCCCGAGGCCTTCACGTAGGGTCCGCGCCAGCGGTCGGCCTTCCCTTCGGGGGCGGTGACCAGCGCGTTGAGGCCCTCTTCGGTCGAAGGATAGTCTCCCAGATGGCTGCGGTAGCTCATGAGCGGCGCTTCGAGCGAGGACTTCACGAAGACCTTCGCGGCGCCTTCCTGACCCTGGCCGAAGAACTTGTCGAGGTTCTGCACGACGACCCCGATGAGCATCGCCATGATCGCGATGGTGATGAGGATCTCGAGCAGCGTGAAGCCCTTGCGTCGGCGACGGGCGGGATGGTTGGGCTGGGTCATGGAAAGGTTCAGCGCGTGCGGGATGACTTCGGGGGCTTGCCGGAGTCCCGTGAGCTCGTCGGCGCGGGGCCGCGTCCCTCGTCGCGCGAGCCGCGAGGATCGCCGCCCTCGGGGCCGCGCCCACGGTCGCCGTAACGGCGCTTCATCTCCTCACGGAAGGCGTCGATCTGCTCGCGCGTCGGGGGCTGTCCTCCGTTGTAGAGAGGTCCGCCGGGCGCGGTCGGTCCGCCGGGTCCGCCGTAGCCGCCGGGTCCGCCGTAGCCGCCGGTGGGCGCGCCGCTCGTGGCCGCGCCGGAGACGACCGTCGCCGCCACGGGGGCCTGGGCGCCGGTGTAAGGCACCACGGTGGCCGTGCGCATCGCCAGACGGACGGGCTGGCCGTCGGATTCGACGATGAGCGATTCCTCGACCGGATCGAAGTCCTTGATCGTCATGGGTGCGCCGCCTTCGATGATCTCGCCTTTGGCGATCCACGCCGACTGCTTCGTCGCGACGTTGTAGATGCTGTAGTAGGTGGTGCCCTTGTCGGTGTACATCCCGCGGAACTCAATCGTGCCGGGTTTGGCGTCGGTCGGTCCGCCGGCTCCGCCGTGACCGAATGGGGAGTTCTTGACCAGGCCGTCCAGGCTCGCTCCGGAAAGCGGCTGCGCCGCAACCAGGAGCCCGAGGGCGAGCAGGGAGGAGAGGAGTCGGTCGGACATCGAAGTCAGGGGTATGGATGGAAACACCAGCAGGCGGCTTAGGTTGCCTACCCGTTCCTGTTTTTACAGGGTTTTTTAAGCCTCCGTAGGCCCGGAAACACGCGCTTCTACTTCATAACTTCAAACATAAGATTATGTTAATGAATGATTTATGAATTTCAACCTGGAATGGCCGCCGGACGGCCTTGGCGGATTCTTGCAACAGGCGGATGTCAGGCCTGTCTTGTGGGGGTGCAGTCGCTCGCAACCCCGTCGCTCAAGGCGGCCCTGACCTTGCTGGTCCTTGGCCTCGGGGCGGCCTGCCCGCTCACGGCCCAGCAGGAATTTCAGCAGGTCATTGTCCCCTTCTTTCACAAGCACTGCTATGAGTGCCACGACGCCGATCTGAAGAAGGGCGGCCTCGACCTTGAGGCGATCAAGGATGACGCCGCCATGTTCCGGCAGCAGCGCATGTGGCGGGAGCTGCTGCAGCTGGTCGCCGAAGGACAGATGCCGCCCGCCAAGAAGAAGGTGCGTCCGACGCAGCCGGAGATCGACGCGCTCTCCGGCGCCGTCTCGACGCTGCTGCGTCGCGCCACGGCCGCCCAGAAGCCCGACCCCGGCGCGGTCACCGTGCGGCGCCTCAACCGCACCGAGTTCAACGCCACCGTGCGCGACCTCTGCCTCGTCGACGGGGACTTCTCCATCGACTTCCCCGACGACGACACCGGGTACGGTTACGACAACATCGGGGACGTGCTCTCGTTCTCGCCGGTGCATCTCGAGCGATTCCTCTCCGCCGGCGAGCGCATCGCCTCCCTCGCGCTGCCCGACAAGGAGTCGTCGCCCAATTCCTTCAACCTCGACCTCTCGCGCATGCTGCCCAGGGGCCTCGTGGAGCAGCAGGCGCGCTACTTCCTGCCCGCGACCACGATCGTCGGCCAGGTGGAGGCGCCGCGCGACGGCGAGTACGTCGCCCGCATCGACCTCTGGGCTGGCGGCGAGCGCACCGACCCGCCCGCCGAGCTGGCCATCACCGTCGCCGGACGGCAGGTGGGCCGTATCAGCGTCAAGCCCACGCCGAACAAGCGCTTCGGCACCCACGAGGCCAAGTTCACCCTCCCCGCCGGTCAGCACGAGATGAAGCTCACCTGGACCAACGCCCCAGCCGCGGGCCCCAAGGGCAGGCGATCGCTCTCCGGCCATCGCGTGCGCCTCATCGGGCCGCTCGACGCCCGCACCGGGCTGCAGCGCAGGCTCGCCGAGGTCGCGGGCAAGCTCGAGGGCGAGGCCCGCGCGCGAGCGGTCGTGAACTGGTTCGTCTCCCGCGCCTTCCGGCGGCCGGCCACGCCCGCGGAGCTCGCCCGCTACGCGAAGGTCTTCCTCGAGGCTGAGAAGGCGGGCGGCGACTGGGAGGACGGCGCCCGCGCGGTCGTGGCGGTCAGCCTCGCCTCGCCCAAGTTCGTCTTCCGCGCCGAGCAGGAGGAGAAGGCCGCGACGGCGGAAGCGCGTCCGGTCGGCGACTTCGCGCTCGCCTCGCGGCTGAGCTACTTCCTTTGGGGCTCGATGCCCGATGACGCGCTCCTCCAGG
This sequence comes from Verrucomicrobiota bacterium, assembly GCA_046080425.1. Taxonomy (GTDB): domain Bacteria; phylum Verrucomicrobiota; class Verrucomicrobiia; order Opitutales; family UBA953; genus UBA953. The sequence continues at coordinate 5,870 of JBJTTY010000048.1, read as the reverse complement.
AGGCCTTCGCCGGCACGCTGCACAAGAATCTCCCCGCCCAGGCGTCCCGTCTCCTGCGCGACGGACGGGCGTCACACCTCGTGACGGGCTTCGGCATCCAGTGGCTCCAGCTGAGAAGGCTCTCCGTGGTCGAGCCGGACCCCCGGCAGTTCCCCGAGTTCGACGAGGGCATGCGCGTCGCGATGACGCGCGAGACGGAGCTCTTCCTCGCCTCCGTGCTCCGCGAGGACCGTCCGCTCACCGACCTGCTCGACGCCGACTACACTTACGTCAATCCGGCGCTCGCGCGGCTCTACCGCCTGCCTCACCCCGGCGGCGGCGGCGTGGACGGATTCGTGCGCGTGACTCTGCCCAAGGGCGAGCGCGGCGGGCTCCTCACGCAGGCCTCCATCCTCACCGCCACCTCCAACCCCGACCGCACGTCCCCCGTGAAGCGCGGTAAGTGGATCCTGGAGCAGATCCTCGGCACGCCCCCGCCGCCTGCGCCCGCCGGCGTGGCCGCGCTTGAGTCGCAGAAGGAGCTCAAGGGCACCCTGCGCGAACGCATGGAGCAGCACCGAGCCAATCCGAACTGCGCGTCCTGCCACAACCGCATGGACGCGATCGGCTTCGCCTTCGAGCGCTTCGACGCCATCGGCCGCCTGCGCGACACGGACGAGGGCCGGCGCATCGACCCCGCGGGCGTCCTGCCCGACGGCCGGGCCTTCTCCGGCGCCGCCGAGCTCAAGCGCCTGCTCCGCGCCGACGAGCGGAAGTTCGTCCGCAACCTCGCGGCCAACCTGCTGACCTTCGCCCTCGGCCGCGGACTCGACTACTACGACGAGCCCGCCCTCGACGAGATCGTGGAGAAGACGCTCAGGGGCGGTTCCAAGTTCTCCGCCATGACCCAGGCCGTGGTGGAGAGCGTCCCCTTCCGCCTCCGTCGCGGCGCTTCGCAGGTTGCAACCGCCCCCGGACCCGCCAAGAATACCAAGTGAACCCCATGCGTCGCGACCTCGCAGTCACCCGCCGCACCGTCCTCAAGGGACTCGGCGTCACCATGGCCCTGCCGTGGCTCGAGGTCATGGGCGTCCAGACTTCCTGGGCCGCCGGGAACACGCCCGTCAAGCAGGCCGCCCCCAACCGCCTCGCCATCGTCTATGTCCCGAACGGCGTGAACTATCTCGGCTGGCGCGTGGGCGCCGAGGGATCTCTGCCCTCCAAGCTCCCCGCCATCCTGCGGCCGCTCGAGCGCGTGAGGTCAGACTTCTCCATCCTCACGGGGCTGACCGCCGACAAGGCGCGCGCCCACGGCGACGGCGGCGGCGACCACGCCCGCGCGATGGCTGCGTTCCTCACCGGCGCCCAGCCCCGCAAGACCGACGGCGCCAACATCCGCGCCGGCATCTCGGCCGACCAGCTCGCCGCCGCCCGCATCGGCGACCGCACCCGTCTCGCCTCGCTCGAGATCGGCACCGAGGCCAGCCGTCTTGCCGGCGGCTGCGACTCCGGCTACAGCTGTGTCTACCAGTCCAACATCTCCTGGCGCTCCGAGTCCCAGCCGATGCCCAAGGAGGTCAACCCGCAGCTCGTCTTCGAGCGGCTCTTCGGCTCGGGCACCGACCAGGAACGCGCCCGGCGCGACGCCGCGCGCAAGAGCGTCCTCGACGTCGTGCGCGACGACTACCGTGAGCTCAACGTCCGCCTCGGCCGCGGCGACCAGATGAAGCTCGACGAGTATTTCACCGCCGTGCGCGAGCTCGAGCAGCGCATCGCCCGTTCCGCGCAGGACGCGCGCAAGGCCCTGCCGCCCGGCGTGCGCGCGCCCTCCGGCATCCCCCAGAGCCTCGAGGACCACCTCCGGCTCCTCGCCGACCTCGCCGTGCTCGCCTTCCAGACCGACACGACGCGCGTCTGCACGTTCGTCTTCGCCAACGAGGGCAGCAACCGCGCCTACCCCTTCATCAACGTTCGCGAAGGGCACCACGCGCTCTCCCACCACGGCAACAGCCCGGAGAAGCTGGCGAAGATTCAGGACATCAACATTTTCCATTCCACGCAGCTCGCCTACTTCTTGGAAAAGATGAAGTCGGTGAAGGAGGGCGACGGCACGCTGCTCGACCACTCGATGGTGGTCTACGGATCCGGCAACGGCGACGGCGACCGTCATAACCACGACGACCTGCCGATCCTGCTCGCCGGCCGAGGCTGCGGCACCCTGCGTCCCGGCCGCCACGTGGTCTACCAGCGCGAAACCCCCCTGAACAACCTCTGGGTCAGCCTGCTCAACCGCATGGACATCCGGGACATGCAGCTCGGGGACAGCACGGGCGAGCTGAAGAAGTTAGCCTGAAATTTCGTCTTGCGCGGCGGAGTCGGGCGGACAATTTCGCCCGCTCGATGTTGAACTATCGCCGCCAGGACTCGTTCCCGGGCCTATCCCATAAGGGTAGGGCCTGAGGGGTTCCGCGCGCACGTTCATCACGGGAATCCCCTCAGCCGCCATCGGGCGGCATCCTGCGCCTCCGTCATCGGCCGCGTGCGGCCGTGACGGAGCTTCTTCCGCACGCGCATCCACTGAAAACCATGGAAACCCAAAGCATAGTCACCGCCACGGCCGAATCGGCCGAGCTCGCGCGGGCCGTATCGGCCCTCGCCACGGAGCTCGTGTCGCTTCGGACCGAGGTCGCCGCCCTCCGGGCGGAGCTTGCCGCCCAGGCCGAACGGGCCGCGGAGCGGGAGGCCCTCCTCCGGGCCCAGCTTCTCGCGATCGCCGAGGCGCTGGGAATCGTCTGAGGGCGGGAAAAGGCGGTCATTCCGCCCGAATCGGACCGCCCTCGGGGCTCGTCTTTGTCGCCGGCTTCGGCGACAAAGACGCAGCCCCATGCTGCACCCCGCCGACTGGACGGTCATCGCCGCCTACTTCGCCGTCGTCATCGGCATCGGCCTCGTCGTCGCGCGCCGCGTCCGTGGGACGGGCGACTACTTCCTGGGCGGCCGCGGCTTCGGCCGCTGGCTGATGATCGGGCAGAGTTTCGGCGTGGGCACACACGCCGAGATGCCCGTCTCCCTCGCCGGCGCCGTCGTGCAGCACGGCCTCTCCGCCATCTGGTTCCAATGGAAGAACCTCTTCGCCACGCCGTTCTTCTGGATCTTCGCGCCCGTCCTCCGGCGTGTGCGTCGCACGACCGTGGCCGAGCTCTTCGAGGACCGTTACGGCCGATGGATGGGCGGCATCTACGCCGTCTACGCGCTGCTCTTCTTCACCATCGGTTCGGCCGCCATGCTCAAGGGCGGCGCCAAGGTCGTCAGTCAGGCGGCGGGCGGCGCCTTCAGCCCCGACGCGGTCATGCTCTCCATGACGGCGGTCTTCATCGCCTACAGCTTCGTGGGCGGCCTGGTCGCCTCTGCCTGGACCGACTTCTTTCAGGGCTTCCTCATCATCGCGCTCTCCTTCCTGCTCCTGCCGCTGGGCTGGGACCGCGTGGGCGGGCTCGAGGGCATGCGCGCCACGCTCGGCGACGCGAAGTTCTCGCTCGCGGTGCCCGACGGCATCGGCCCCTGGTTCATCCTGATGCTCACCGTCAACGGCCTGGTGGGCATCCTCGCGCAGCCGCAGCAGATGGCTGCCGTCGGCTCGGGCCGCGATGAGCGCGCCTGTCGCGAGGGCTTCTTCTGGGGCAACTACGTCAAGCGCGTGTGCACGGTCGGGTGGGCGCTCGTCGGGCTGATGGTGGCGGCGATGCTCGCGCGCGGCACGTTTGGCGCGACCTCGCTGGCCGATTCCGAGGAGGCCTTCGGCTTCGCCTGCCGTCACCTGCTCTTCCCCGGTTCGCTCGGCCTGCTCATCGCCTGCGTGCTGGCCGCGAACATGTCGACCTCCTCCGCCTTCATGGTGAGCAGCGGCGCGCTCTTCACCGAGGGCATCTACCGCCGGCACCTCGTGTCCGGACGTCCGGACGCGCACTATCTCCTGGTCGGACGGCTGAGCGGGCTCGTCATCTCGCTCCTCGGGGTGGCGTACGCCTATTTCCTCATCGACCGCGTGCTGCACGCCTTCCTGCTCACGGAGACCATGGCGACCTACATGGGCGTGGGCCTGCTCGGCGGCGTCATCTGGCCGCGCGCCAACCGCTGGGGCGCGTTGGCGAGCGTCATCGCCGCGTATGCGACCAACTTCGGCGCCGCCCACGCCCTCGGGAGGCGTTTCGACCACTGGGATCCGGATGTCTTCGCGTGGTCGCTTCTCGCCGGCGTCGTCGCATTGGTCGTGGTCAGCCTGCTTACGCCGCCGGAACCCGCCGCGGAGCAGGCCGACCTGCGGCGCAGGCTGGAGACGCCGACCGAGCTGCCGGACCGCGAAGGCGATCCGCTTGCCGACCGGGATGCGCCTGTGCGCGCCGCCGATGCCGGCCGACGTTCGGTCATGGTCGACATGCTGGATTTGCGTGCGGCTTCGCAGGGCAGGGGATGGCGCGCCTATCGCGAGGACATCGTCGGCTTTCTCGTCTCCTGGGGCTGGGTCATCGGCCTTCTTGGCGCCTTCTGGCTCTGGGTGCGCTGAGCCAGCCCGTCCATCTCTGCATCCGGTAACGCTGACCGCCTCCGGTCAGCCGTGAATCGTCCTTCCCATACGGCCCCACGTGTCCCCTGGTTACACTCCCCCTCGCATTAAAGTTTTGTCATGGGTCGGCCATGACGCAATATGACGTCATGGCCGCCTCGTCCCTTCATCTGGCCTGGCTTTGCGCAATCGTGGCAGGATTTTCGCCACTGCAGGCGCGGGCTCAGGTCCTCAGTCCGGAGGTGTTCACCCGTGCCGATGACGGCGACCTTGACGCTCAGATCACCTTGGCGGGTTGCTACGGCTCGGGACTTGGCGTGCCCAGGAATCTGGCCCTCTCGGCGAAATGGTTGGGCAGGGCCGCGGAGCAGGGGCATCCCGAGTCTCAGTATCGATTCGGGGGTCTGCATTACGCCCCCGCCAATGCCTCTGTCGGCCTCCCCATTGACCATTCCGTCGCGGCGGAGTGGTTCAGGAGGGCGGCGGTGCAAGGGCACAAATGGGCACAATTTTCATTGGGGCTCGCTTATGCCAAAGGCTTGGGCGTCGCAAAGGACGACGGACAGGCGGCGCAATGGTATCTCAAGGCCGCTTCTCAGGGCGTGGAACAGGCCCAGCACGCCGTCGGGCGCGCCTTCGTCGCGGGATGCGGTCTGCTGCGGGACCCTGCGCAGGCTGTGACCTGGTATCGGCTGGCGGCTGACCGCGGCCATCTCGCCGCCCAGCTTGATCTCATCGACATGTATCAGAAAGGCGAAGGCGTCCCGAAGGATGAAGCGGAGGCCTGCGCCTGGCTCAGCATCGTCGCCGCCGATCATCCCGGTTTCCGCCCCAGGTTCCAAAGACTGTACGACGGCCTTCCGCCGGATTCACGGAAGCTTGTGCAAGCCCGGGCGGACATCCTTCGAAAAGAAATCGAAGCCCGCGGATCTTCCTCCGCCCGATGAGTCCGCCGTCTTGGCAAGGCTGACCGTCCCCGGTCAGGCGTGCATCGTATCCTGCCTTGTTGGATTCCGTTCGCCGCAGGGCGAACCTGGGTAGGGGCAAGGCTTCGCCTTGCACTCCATGACGGAGGGCGCGGCGTAGCCACGCCCCTACCTTCGGCCACCCTGCGGCGGCCGGATGAACATGCGGCTCCATGTACGCCCGTGCCCACGTGTCACCGTGCCCACGTGTCCCCTGGTTACATTTCCTGGCGGAGGGGAAGGGATTCGAACCCCCGGTGCCTTGCGGCACACCTGATTTCGAATCAGGCGCAATCGACCACTCTGCCACCCCTCCAGTCCAGGACGTCCGAGGAAAGCCGGACGGCCGGACCGGGCAAGCG
>JBJTTY010000047.1:0-27244 GCA_046080425.1 Verrucomicrobiota bacterium | reverse complement strand
CAACTACAATACGGGACACCGTCGGGCCCGCCACGGGGGCGAAATCGTTTGCCAAGGCCTCCCGGCTGTGCTTTGTCGAGACCATCCTCAACCGACACCAATGAAGCACGCCCTCGCCACCGCCCTCCTAGTCTCCGCCGTCGCCTTCACCGGCTGCAACACGAACGTCGGCGTGGACAACCCGGACAGCCGTGAGGCCTCCGCCAACCAGGTCTCCGGCGTCGTCACCACCCGCTACAACGCCCCCGTCGACAACGTCTTCAACGCGGTCAAGCGCTCGCTCGACCAGACCCCCGGCATGATGCGCACCGGCGAATCCGACATCGCCGGACCTGGAGGCGACAACGACAAGGTCGGGGTCAAGGTCTTCGCGCGCTCCGTCGGCGACCTCCTGGTCACCGTCGAGATCGTGAAGACGGAGGACAAGGAGAAGAACGAGACCTACACCGCCGTCGCCATCAAGTACGGCAACTTCGGCAACCTGCCCGAGAGCCAGAAGCTGATCTCGCGCATCTCCTCCAACCTCCGCCGCTGAGCGTCGGGGCGGAACCGCCAGACGGACGCCGCCCGGCCCGCCGCCAGGCGGCGTCTTTTTTGAACTGACACAGAAGCATGGGCAACATCCACGGTCACAGTTTCCGCATCGCGACCTTCGGCGAAAGCCACGGACCTGCCATCGGCGTCGTGATCGACGGCTGCCCTCCCCGCGTGCCGTTCGACGCGGGCTTCCTGCGCTCCGAACTCGCCCGCCGCCGGCCGGGACAGAGCGCGCTCACGACGCAGCGCAAGGAGGGCGACGAGCCCGAGGTGCTCTCCGGAGTCTCCTCCGACGGCCTGACGCTCGGCACGCCCATCGCCATCGTCATCCGCAACGCGGACCAGCGCTCCTCCGCCTACGCGGAGATGCGCACGGCCTACCGGCCCTCCCACGCCGACTACACCTATGACGCGAAGTTCGGCATCCGCGCCGTGGAGGGCGGCGGCCGCTCCTCCGCCCGCGAGACCGCCGCGCGCGTCGCCGCGGGAGCGGTCGCGAAGACGGTCCTGAAGCACGCCTGCGGCGCCCGCATCACCGCCTGGGTGGAATCGGTGTCCGACGTGCGCATGCCCGCGCCCGCTCGCACGCCCTCGCTCCGCCAGGTCGAAGCCTCCCCCACCCGCTGCCCGCACACCGTGACCGCCGCCCGGATCGAGGCCCTGATCAGGGAGGCCCGCGCCCAAGGCGACTCGGTGGGAGGCGTGATCTGCTGCGCGATCGAGAATCTCCCGCCCGGACTCGGCGCGCCGGTCTTCGACCGATTCGAGGCGGAACTGGCCAAGGCGATGCTCTCGTTGCCCGCGACCAAGGGCTTTGAGATCGGCAGCGGCTTCGCGGGCACGCTCATGCGAGGCTCGCGGCACAACGACGTCTTCGTGCGCCGCGGCGGCAGGATCCGGACGGAGACCAACCGATCGGGCGGCACGCAGGGAGGCATCACCAACGGCGAGACGGTCGTCTTCCGCGTCGCCTTCAAGCCGACCGCCACGGTGCTGCGGGCCCAGCGGACGGTCGGCCCCGACGGGCGCGCCCGGGAGCTGAAGGCCCGCGGACGGCATGATCCGTGCGTACTCCCGCGCGCCGTGCCCATCGTGGAAGCCATGGCCGCACTCGTCACGGTCGACCACTGGATCCGCGACCGCGGCCAGAACGCCCCCTTCGGCCGCTGCGGCAGGAAGGCATGACGCCGCTGGTGATCGTGCTGGGCGCGTCCGGCTCCGGCCGGTCCGACATCGTGCGGGAACTGGTCGAGGCCGGATGGCCCGACGCCTCGCGCGTGCGTGTGCTCCGCGAGTCACGGGAAGGCGGCGAGGGGGGCTGGAAGTTCGCCGATGGGCGCGCGGTGGTGCCCGATCCGGCCGGCGAGGACGCCGCCGTGCTCGTCACCTGCGGTTCGCTCTCCCAGATCGACCAGATGGAGGCGATCCACGCCGCGCTCGGACGCGACCCGCGCCGGCAGGTGAAACGCATCGTGACGGTGGTGGACTGCCCGCTCGCGCAGCGGCGGCCCGAGGTGGCGGAATGGTACGCGCCCTGCGTGCACTTCTCCGACGTGGTGGTCCTCAACCGGAGGTGGGAGGTGCCAGGGCAGTGGATCTCCCGGTTCCTGGAACCCTACGAGAAGGGGTTCTATCCCTGCCTCTTCCTCAACTTCACCAAGGCGGGACGCCTATCCAACCCGGCCCAGGCGCTGGAAGGCGACCCGCTTCGCATGAGCCACATCTTCGACGACATCGACCCGGTCGACGAGATGGAGTTCGACGAGGACAATCTCCCGGACGAGCCGTTCGATCTCGTACGCCAGCCGGACAAGTATTTCGCTCGCGATGAACTGGGCCGGCGACGGATCGCCGTCCCCGACGTCACCCAGGCGCTGAAGGCCGACGGACGGGCCTGAGCCCGTTCACTTCGATTGCGCGGGCGGAGGCTGGGGGGCGCCGGGAGGCGGGACGGGGCGACGCTTCATGGACTTGCCGTCCTTGGTTTCAGGCCGCTTCTCCTTCGCCGCCAGCTCCGGATAGCGCTCGGCGAGCGAACGCACGAAATCCATGCGAGCCTCGGGCGTCATCGCCATGAAGCGTTCGCGTTCGCGCCTGGCCTCCTCCGGAGGCAGGGAACGCAGATGATGCTCGAGGACGCGGCCGCCGAAGCCGCCGCGCTCGCGTATGTCGCGGGAGAGCGCGTGCCTCTCCTCCGCGGAGGCGTTCTCGAACTTCGCCAGGCGTTCGGCGAAATCCCTGCGCGCCTCGGGAGGCATGCGCTCCATCTTCTCGATGGCGCCACGGATGCGGGAAAGACGCTCCGGCGGCAGCTCCAGGATGCGTCTCAGCATCTGGATCTCCTCGATGGAGGGCTCGAGCACCGGACGAGGGGCGGACACGGGGACGTCGGCGGCGGCCAGCCAGGCGCACAGGACGGACGGAAACAGGCGGAGGAGGAACATGTTCAGGATCCTCCGTCGGCCAGGTCGTCCATGATGGCGGGGCGGTCGATGACCGGACGCAGGAGAGCGAGGTCATCGGCCAGGGAGAGGAGTTCATGGAACTGCGCCGACTCCTCGGCGGCGACCAGGGACCTGGCCTCCACGATCAGGGCCTCCTCGGAGGGGAAGTTGAGCATCAGGGCGGCCACTAGGCAAGCCGCGGCGGCCGAAAGGCCGGAGCCCCAGCGGATGACGACGCGGCGGACGCGGTCGGCCCGAACGGCGGCGACGACGCGGCCGGCGAGACCAGGGACGGACATGGCACGTCCGCGTACGAGCGCGGCCTCGAGGTCGCGGTCGAAATGCTCTGCGGGTCGGCGTTCCATGTCAGTTCGTTGTATTAAACACCGCGGAAGGCGGCAAGTTACGGTCAGGATTCGGGGCCATAAAAATCACGCATCAGCTCCTTGAGGCGGGTCCTCGCCCGGTGGATCCAGGTCTTCACGGAGGAGACCGGGCACCCCATGACTGAGGCGATCTCCTCATAGGGCATCTCCTGCTGCACGAGGAGGAGGATGGCGGTGCGCTGCTCCTCCGGCAGCTGCGCGACGGCCCGGGAGAAGGCCTCCTCGAGCTCCAGAACCCGCCGGCCCGACTCGGGGGCCGCGTCGCCCGGTTCGGGAGCGGATTCGAGGGCGGAGGTGGGTTTGCGGCTGCGCCGACGCCATTCGTTGAGGACGAGATTCCGGGCGATATGGATGAGATAGGTGCTGAGTTTGGCCTCCGGACGCCATCGGCCCGCGGCGCGATGCAGGCGGATGAAGACCTCCATCGCCAGCTCTTCGGCGGTGGCCTGTGAACCCACCTCGGACCGCAGGTAGCCGATGAGGCGGGCATGATGCCGGTGCACGAGCAGACGGAGGGCGTCATCGTCCCCCGCCGCCACCAATCCCATGAGGCGACGGTCCTCCTCTTCATCCGCCAAGGGTGTGCTCTCCTCGGACATCTTACGATTCAACCCCGCGGACCGGCGGAGGTTGCCTGATGGCGGCGGGCGAAGGCCCGCAGCATCTGGAGCATGAACTGCTCCAAGGCAGAGAGCGCCTGATAGTTGAGTTCAAGGCGGGCCCTCGCCTCCTCGAGCCGTACGACGGCGGCGGAGGCCTGGAGCGAACAGTCTGGCCGGCCGCGGCCGAAGATTCTTATCCTCTCCTCGACCGAGGCGAGCAACCGGGAGCGGACGGCTCGGCGGAGCGACTCCTCATGGGCCTCCTCCGCCTCCTCCGGATCGTCGTCGCCCGGCGGCAGCGGCGAGGCCTCTAGGGCCTCGGCGGTGAGCTTCTCCTGCAGCGACTCGAAGCGTGCGCAGAGGGCGTAAGCGGGGATGAAGGTCTCCGTCAGCCGGACGGGCGTGGGTGAAGACGCCTTGACCAGCAGACGGTCGAAGTCGCGCAACCAGTCCGCCCAGGCCGGGTCGCTCACCTGAGGGGCCTCTCCGGGCAGGTGGAAACGGAGACAACGGCTGAGCACGGTGGGCAGGACGCGGTAATAATTCGCGGTCTGCAGCACGATGAGGGTGCCGGGAGGGGGCTCCTCGAGTGACTTCAGGAAGGCGTTGGCCGCCTCGGACTGTAGACGGTCAGGCTCATGGACGACGACGGCGCGGTTCGCGCCGGTGGCGCTGAGCCGCAGGGAGGCGACGACCGTCTGGACGGCGTCGAGCGAGATCCGTCGGGACTTCTTGGCGGGACGCAGCACCGCGCAGTCGGGATGGGCGGACGGATCCTCGCAGCCGAGATGGACTCCGGCTAGCCGGAGGGCGGCGCGCTCAAGCGCGCCCGGGTTGGGGCCGGTCAGCAGCACGGCATGCGGCATCCGGCCCTCGGCGCGCGCACGGAGCAGCACCTTGAACGCCGGCAGGTCGGCGGGGTCAGCTGAGGCGGCGCGTGACTTCATGCCAGATGTCTTCCGAGAGGACCGCAGGAGGGCGGGCCGCGTCAAGCACCAGGAACCGGCCTGGCTCCTCGCGCGCCAGGGCCAGGTAGGTCGCCCGCACGCGCAGATGGAACTCCGCGTCGAGGGCTTCGAATCGGTCGGATTGTCCGCGGTCACGGACGGAGGCCCGGCCGAGGCCGTGCGCGGGGTCCAGGTCGAGGAGCACGGTCAGGTGCGGAGCGAAGTCGCCGCACGCGAGCCGGTTCACGGAGGCTATGAGACGTCGGTCGAGGCCGCGCCCTCCGGACTGGTATGCGGTGGTGGAATCGGCGAATCGGTCGCAGAGCACGACCTCTCCCCTCGCGAGCGCGGGCGCCACGGCCTCGGCCACAAGCTGCGCCCGGCAGGCGGCGAAAAGCAGCGCCTCCGCGGCGGGCGTGATCGACTCTCCGGGCCGCTTGAGGGCCTCGCGCATGCGCTCGCCCAAGGGAGTGCCTCCCGGCTCCCGGAGACGGAGCACCTTGCTGCCCGCGGCGGCGAGACGGTCCGCCAGAAGCGCGATCTGCGTCGACTTGCCGGCTCCCTCACCGCCCTCGAAGGTGATAAACTTTCCTGCGATGGGCATGAGGTCGGAAGATGGAGGGCCGCAGCCGGTTGGCGAGTGGAGAAAGACGGACATGAAGAAGCCCGGGGGAGCCCCGGGCTTCGTGGACGGCGCCGCGGCGCAGTCACATCGTCGGCGTGGGATTGACCGGAGGATTAACGACCTCCTGCTCGACAAGACGCTGCAGGGTCTGGGCGATACGGTCACCGATCGAGGCGACGCTTCCGCCGCCACCACCGCCCGAGGAACTGCTCATGGCGGGATTCGGAGGCAGAACGTTGCTCGAAGTGACCTGAGCCGGAGGCTTGTCCTCGATGACGGTGACGGGGGCCTTCTCACCGGGCGCGGGCGGGGGAGGCGCCAATGAGGCCTGGTCTCGGATGGCCGCCACGATGCTGACGGGCACTCCGGAGCCCTGGAGGATGTCGGCCAGTTCGGTGAGCTGCGCTGAATTCATGTCACCGAGCTCTATCAGGGCGACGGGAGAGGGGGCGCTCGAAGAGGTCTGTGAAGTGCTTCCGGCGGGGCCGGTGCCGCCGCCCCCCGTCGCACCGATGACCGTGTTGTTGACGGTCGCGGCGGCGCCGGGATCCTTGGTAGTGACGTCGAGCTGCTTGCCCGGTGCCACAGTGACGGGGCCGGTGTTCGCTTCATAGACGACGGCCTCGACGGAGCCCCGGGCGCAGGCAATGCTCATCGTGACGGTGCCGTTGGCGTTGCGGATGAAACCGACGGTGAAGACGGTGCCGCGGATGCGGGCCATGCCCACCGGGGTCTTGATGACGTAGGAAGAGAGCGGGCTGAGCTTGCGGACTTCCCCCACGACCTTGCCGCGCTTGACCTCGATTTCGGTGACGGAAGGCGAAGGCTCCTTGTCGAACTTCTGATACGAACCTTCGACGATCGCGGAAGAGGCGACCTGGCGGAACGTCTTCACCTCGATGAGGGATTCAGGGCTGACAATCAGGGTGGAGCCGTTGGAGAGAATCAGCTCCGCGGTGGAGGCTGCGGCCGTCTCGATGTGATAGCCTTCGGCGGGCGAGAACAGGAAGCCGGAGGTGAGAGGCTTGCGGGCCTTCTTGGCGTCGATGGAGAAGGCGGAGCCGGTGAGATTGCCGACCAGCACCTTGCCGTCCTGCAGGGCGGCGGTACCGACGACCGGCAGGAGCATGAGGCCCAGTACGGTGAGGACGCGTTGGCGAAGGCTGCTCATGTGCAGGTTGGGGGTCTATGGAAACTAGGATGGAGACGGCCGGAAGCAACCCCTTAAACCACCCTTTAATGGCAAGAAAAAGCCCCCACCCGGAGGGGCGGAGGCCATTTTCAGCTTACCGACGACTCAGGCCCCGGCGTACTTCTCAAGGTGACGCTGGACCTTGAAGGGGGAAATCTGAGCGTAACGCGGAAGTCCCTGTTCGAAAGGAAGTTGCATCTCTCCCTGGATCAGGGGCAGGGCGTACTTCACGAATTCCTGGCTGATGGACATCCGGTCCTCGCCAATCCACTCCGGCGGGAAGGCTTTCACACCGTTGGCGATTTCAGAGAGGGGGGCGAGGCGGGTCTCGATACCGTAGGTCTCCTTGCCGGTACGGACCATGATGACCATCTGGCCGGACTCACCGGCGATGGCGGCGCGTACGGCGGCGGCTCCGCAGAGCTCGGCCTCGTCGACGTCGGTCTTGGAAGCGTTGTGGGAGGCGGCGCGCTGCGTGATGCCGAGCTTGGAGGCGCGGGCCTTCACTCCGTCGAAACGGTCTTCGACGAGATTGCGGAGGTATTCACCGGCTCCGCCGAGGACGGCGTGCCCGAAGGCGTCGGTGCTGGACGTGTCGGCGCCGAGGTAGTTGCCGGCGGCGTCCTGGACGCCCTCCGAGACGACCACGAAGCAGTGCTTCTCGGTCTTGAGGACTTCCTGGACGCGGCTGATGAAGGCGTCGGGATTGAAGGGGACCTCGGGGAGCAGCACGACGTGGGGAGCCGTGCAGTTGTAATGGGTGTTGGACTTCACGCGGTCATCGGTCTTGTCGCGACGGTGGGCGAGGACGGATGAGGCAGCCAGCCAGCCGGCGTTCCGTCCCATCACTTCGAGCACGGAGACGAAATCGTTCTGGCCCATCGCGGCGTTGTCGAGGGCGGTCTCCCGGATGGTCACGCCGATGTGCTTGGCGACGGAACCGAAGCCCGGGCAGTGGTCGGTGAGGGGCAGGTCGTTGTCGATGGTCTTGGGCACGCCGATCACGCGGAGCTCGTAGCCCCGCTCCTTGGCGAGCGCGTCGATCTTGGCGGCGGTGTCCTGGGAGTCGTTGCCGCCGATGTAGTGGAAGTAACGGATGTTGTGGGCTTCGAAGACCTTCAGGATGCGGTCGAAGTCCTCCTGCTTCTTGACCTTGTAGCGGCAGGTGCCGAGGGCGGCGCCGGGGGTGTGACGCAGGGCGCGCAGGGTCTGCTGGGACTGGGCGGCGAGATCCACCAGCTCCTCATGGAGCACGCCCTGGATGCCGTTCAGGCCGCCGTAGATCTCGGGGATCTCGTCCTCATGCTTCAGGGCCTCGGAAATCACCCCGGCCAGGCTGGCGTTGATGACGGGGGTGGGGCCGCCGCTCTGCGCGACGAGAAGGTTGCCGATGAGGGAGGACATGGGAGGGAACGGTTTGAAAGGTGGGTTGTGGGAACCCCCCTGCCCCTTGGCAACACGGAAAACCCCGCCCCCCGCGCACGATGAGCGTAGGCTTACAAAATGCGGCCCGGACGCACTTCCGCGGACTCCGGAACCTTCGCCTTCCACTCAGCGGCCTGCCGTGCGAAGGCGTCGACCTGGGCGCCCGCCGCCCCGATGAGTTCGGAGGCGCGGGCGATGGCGGCTCGCAGGGCCTCGAGGGGCACGCCGACCCGACGGTCGGCGGCGAGCCGCTCGACGAGGTCGTTGCGGACGCTGCCGCCCGAACGGAGGTCCTTTGCGACGGCCACGGCATGCTCCTTGATCGCCTCATGCGCGGCCTCTCGTCCCGCGCCGGCCTTGACGGCCTCCATGAGGAAGGTGGTGGTGAGGAGGAACGGCAAGTAGTGGGCCGACTCGCGGTCCACGACCGGCCGGTTCACCTCCATCTGGCCGAGGACGGTGAGGAAGGCCTCGAAGAGGCCGTCGAGCGCAAGGAAGGCGTCGGGCAGGAGGACGCGCCGGACGACCGAGCAGGAGACGTCGCCCTCGTTCCATTGGTCGCCGGCGAGCGAGGCCGCCATGGCGAGATGGCCGCGCAGGATGACGTGGAATCCGTTGATGCGCTCGCAGGTGCGGGCGTTCATCTTGTGCGGCATCGCGGAGGAGCCGACCTGACCGGGCAGGAAGCCCTCGCTGGCCAGCTCGTGCCCCGCCATGAGGCGCAGGGTGCGGGCGAAGGAGGAGGGGCCGGACGCGGCGGAGAGCAGGGCCGAGACGACCTCGAGGTCCATCGAGCGCGGGTAGACCTGGCCGACCGCGCCGAGGGAACGCGGGATGCCGAGGTGCGCGAGCAGGCGCTCCTCGAGCCGCACGACCTTGGCCGCGTCGCCGCCGAAGAGGGTCAGTTGGTCGAGCTGGGTGCCGACCGCGCCCTTGAGCCCGCGGGCCGCGAACGCGCCGAGCGCGGCGTCGAGCTGCGCGACGCCTCGCAGGCACTCCTCGCCGAACATGGCCCAGCGCTTGCCGACGGTGGTGGGCTGGGCGGCGACGTTGTGGGTGCGGGCGGCGATGAGCAGGTCGCGGTCGGCCTGGGCGCGGCGGGCCAGCACGCCGAGCGCGGCGACGGCCTTGGCGCGCACGAGGCGCAGGGAGCGGAAGACCTGCAGCTGCTCGACGGACTCGGTGAGGTCACGGCTGGTCAGCCCCTTGTGCACGTGCTGGTGCCCGGCCAGCGCGCAGAACTCGTCGATGCGTGCCTTGACGTCGTGACGGGTCTCCTCCTCGCGGCGGCGGATGGAGTCGAAGTCGACCCGGTCCTTGACGCGCTCGTAGGCGGCGAGGGCCTCGGCCGGGATGTCGAGCCCGAGGTCGCGCTGCGCCTTCATCACGGCGATCCAGTATTCGCGCTCCAGCACCACGCGGCCGCGCGTAGACCACACGGCCTTCATGGCGGGGGATGCGTATCGGTCGGCGAGGACGTTGGGGACGTGGTCTTGGGACATCGTGCGCGAAAGGAGATACGGATATCAGGGTTGGCGTCCCACGGCAAGCGCACGCAGGAACAGCGCGCGCACGGCCTGCTCCTCGTCGGCGCCGCGATTGGAGGCGTCGAAGCACTCGGCGCAGGCGAGCTGGGCGTCGATCAGCTCAGCCAGGGCGTAATGGGAAGCGGCCGGCGCGACCTTGTTCGAGACGTACCAGGGGTTCTGGGAGAAGACGTTGGCGCTGGACTTGGCCGCCGAGCCGAAGGTCGGCCCGTGCCGGGCGGAGGCGGTCTCGAAGGCGCCCTTGGGCAGCCCGGCCTCCGAGAGACGGAAATCGCCGGCGTCCGCGAGGACCCGGATCTGGATGAGGAGGCGGAGGCGATTCTGGAGCGCGGAAAGCAGCGGGCGGGCGGAGGACTCGTTGAAGAAGTAACGGTCGAGGGCGGCTAGCGCCCAGGGCAGGTCCCGCGCGGCGAAGGCCTCGATGGGCTCGAAGAAATCGCCGTCGCCGAAGACCGGCACGAGCAGATGGACGTCGGATTCGCGCAGGGAGCCGCCCTTGCCCGCGTAGGTCGCGAGCTTGTCGCACTCGCCGAGCACAAGCCGCGTGGACTGCCCGACGCGGCCCACGACGGCCTCTGGGACGCCGCGTTCGAACTTCACGCCGAGCGACTTCAGGTGCGCCGCGGCCATCTCGGCCTGCTGCTCGGCCGCGGGATTGGGTCCGAAGGGCGAGGTGCGCCCGCCCGCATGGACGACGAACTCGTCCGCGGCATCCTTGAGCGCGGAAAGGTCCTTGCGTCGTCCGTCATAAGGGGTGGCCGAAATGATCACGTGGACGTCGTCGGGAGCCGTAGATAGGGCGCTGAGCATGGCCCCGAGACGCTCCTTCGCCTCCTCCGACCTGCCCTGCTGGGTGTCGGCCACCCAGTTCAGGTTACGCAGCCAGAGGACTTTCGCTCCGCCAAACATCGGCAGGGTCCGGAGCGACTCGATGAAACGGGTCTCGATGCCCTGGGCGTCCTCGACCCGGATCATGGCTCCGTCGATCACCTCCGCCTCGGCCTCCGAGCCGAGCTTCTTCTTCGCGGACTCGAAGAGGGCGCGAGCGTCCCGGTCGACGAGGTATTCGTCTTTGCCCGCGACGATGGCTAGGTAGGCCGGCACGGGCCTAATCTTCGCCGTCGCATGGCGGTGGCAACCCTTTGTGCGCGCGGCGCCGGCCGCGACGTCTCCCCGGAGCCGGTCAGGACCCGTGCAGCAGGTCCTCGACGCGGTAACGGTTGAGCTTGCGGCGCATCCAGTCGAGGGCGGTGTTCACGGCTCGTCGCCTGACCTGCGCGCGGTCGCCGACCACGGAGATGCGGCGGGACCAGACGCCAGTGGGCGAAGAATACCCGAGGAAGACGGTGCCGACGGGATCGGCGTCGGTGCCTCCCTCGGGTCCGGCGAAGCCGGTGACGGAAAGGGCGTAGTCGGAACCGAACTTCTCGGCGGCGCCCGACGCCATGGCCGCGGCCGCCTCGGCCGAGACGGCCCCGTGCTGGGCGATGAGCGACTCGGGGACGCCGAGGAGGTTCATCTTGGCGTCGTTGGAATAGCAGACGGCGGATCCGGCGAAGACCTTGGAGGCTCCCGGCACGGAGGCGAAGGCGTCGGCGAGCAGGCCGCCGGTGCAGGATTCGGCCAGCGAGACGCTCTTCTCCAGTGAACGCAGCTGCTCGATCACGATGGAGGACAGGCAGGCGTGCCCGGTGCAGATGAAGTCCTCGCCGACGGCGTCGCGGACGCGGCGGGCGACGTCGCAGAGGTCATCCGCGGTGGCGCCGCTGCCGCCGGAGGAGATGCGCGCGTCGACGATGCCGGTGTGGGTGCCGAAGGTGAGCGTGAGCTCCGCGGGCACGAAGGGCCGGATGAGGGCCTCAAGCGGCGCGGCGCCGATGCCGTAGGTGCGCACCTGCACGTAGGCCTCGCCGCGGCAGGCGCAACCGAGGTCACGCAGCCTCGGCACGACTTCCTCGTCGAACATCGGCCTCAGCTCCAAGCCGGGGCCGGGCAGCATGACAAGGGCCCGGCCTTCGCACGAGAACCAGACGCCGGGGGCGGTGCCCCGGGGATTCCGCAGCTCGGCGCCGCCGACCGGCACGCGGCACTGGCGGAGGTCGGCGTCGGAGACGGTCCGACCGATTCGCTGGAAACGATCGCGGAGGGCGGACTCGGAATGAGGCGTACGCATGAGCCCGACGCCCAAGGCCGCGGCGACGGCCTCGCGCGTGCAGTCGTCGGTGGTGGGACCGATGCCTCCGGTGGTGACGATGACGTCGTAGACGCCCCAGGCGGCCCCGACTTCGCGGGCGATGGCGGAAGCGTCGTCACGCACGGTCACGGCGCGGGTCACGGGCAGGCCGCGTCGGGCAAGCTGCTCGCCGAGCCACACGAGGTGGGAATTGCCGCGCAGACCGTCGAGGAGCTCATCGCCCACGTTGATGACGAGGACTTCACGGGGATGGGCGGGGCGGCAGGAATCCATTTGCGGGACTGCGGAACAACCGCAGGGTGTTGAGAACACCCGCAAAATGCAAACCAGCCGGGAAGAACTTTCGCCCAAGGCGAGGGCGCGGCGGGCGCCCCGCGCCCCCGGGGTGTACCTGATGCGGGACGCGGCCGGCCTGGTGGTCTACGTGGGCAAGGCCAAGGACCTGAAAAGGCGCCTGGCCAGCTACTTCGCCCCCCGGACCCGGCTCACCCCCAAGGTGGCCGCCATGATGGACACGGTCCAGGACCTGGAATGGCATGAGGTGCGGACGGAGACCGAGTCGCTCCTGCTGGAGGGCAGGCTGATCAAGCGCTGGCGCCCCCGCTGGAACATCCTCTTCCGGGACGACAAGCAGTTCCCCCAGATCCGGGTCGACCTCCAGGACCCGGTGCCGCGATTCCGCATCGTGCGGGCACGCACTTCCGAGACGGCGAGGCACTACGGCCCCTTCCCCCACCAGCGCGCGGTGCGGAAGGCGCTCAACGAGATGCGGACCAAGTTCGGCATCCTGCTCGGGGACGCCGCCCCGGAACGACTCCCGGACGGACGCTGGCGGCTCTACTCCGGCGCGCGCGCCGAGATCCAACGGCACGCCAACGAGGTGACCGAGGAGGAGTACCGCAAACGGGTCGACGACGCGTGCGCCTTCCTCGACGGCAAGGCCGCGGAATGGGCCGAGGCGGTCGAGGCGGAGATGCGCGCCGCCGCCGAGGCGCGCGACTACGAGAAGGCCGCCGACATGCGTGACCTGCTCGATGCGCTGCGGCGCACCACCGAGAAGTCCCGGCGATTCCTACGCGAGAACCCCCTGCCCCGCCGCGACGAGACCGCCGCCCTCGCCGCGCTCGCGGCCGCGCTCGGCCTGGAGCGTCCGCCCGTCACGGCGGAGTGCTTCGACATCTCCCACATCTCGGGCACGCTGGCGGTGGCCTCCATGGTGCGCTTCATCGACGGCCAGGCCGACAAGTCCGGCTACCGCCGCTTCAGGATAAAATCGTTCGAGGGCAACGACGACTTCCGCGCGATGCAGGAAGTGGTCGGCCGCCGCTACACGCGCCTGCACGAGGAGCACCGCGCTTTCCCCGAACTGGTCATCATCGACGGCGGCCTCGGCCAGGTCCACGCCGCGCTCGCCGCCTTCAAGGAACATGACCTCGCCCTGCCCCCGCTCATCGGCCTGGCCAAGCGCGAGGAGACGGTCGTCTTCCCCGACGGACGCGAACTGAAGCTGCCGCGGTACGACGTCGGGCTCGCCCTGCTCATGCGCATCCGCGACGAAGCCCACCGCTTCGCCAACGACTTCAACGCCGATCTGCGCACGCGCAAGCTGCGCGAATCGGTCCTGGACGAGATGCCGGGCCTCGGGCCGGCGCGTCGCAAGGCCCTGCTGGAGGCCTTCAGCAGCATCCAGGCGCTGCGCAAGGCGACCGAGGCCGAGATTGCCGAGGTGCCCGGCTTCGGCAAGGCGACGGCGCGCGAGCTCAGGAAGTTCCTCGACACCCGCATGCGCCGGACGGCGGAAGACCCCGAAGGGACGGACTAGTCGGCGACCGGGGCCGCGACCCCGAGCTCCCGTGCGACGAGGTCGGCCACACGACGGGCCCCGCCGGCGTCACCGAGCGCTTCGACGGACTTCCTCCAGGCCCGCCAGACCCTCCATTCGTCCGCGAAGGCCGAGGCGACCACCTCACGTGCGGCCTGCGGATCGAGTCCGAGCGCACCGGCGCCATGGTCGATGATGAGCCGCGCGTTGCCGGCCTCCTGCCCGGGGATGACCTGGGTGATCACCATGGGGACGCCGGCCGCCACGCACTCATGCGTCGTGGCGCCGCCCGCCTTGCTGACCACGAGATGGCTCGAAAGCATCAGTTCCGGGATGCGGTCGGTCCAGCCGAGCACCTCGGCCCGTCCCGCGACGGCGCGTCCGACCGCGTCCTTGAATCCGGCGTCGCGCCCCACCGTCACCGTCAGCTCCAGATCGAGCGAAGCCAGCGAGGCGGCCAGCGCGACCGCGTCGCTCCGACCGGGATTGAGCATGAGCAGCACGCGCGGACGGCCGCCCGGGAGCGCGGTGGAACGTCCGGCGAGACGCGCGGGCACGGGGAATCCGAAGGGCAGCACGCGTGGGGCGGGCACGCCCTGCCTGACCATCACGTCGGCGGTGGCCCGGTTCGGCGTGACGTACCAGTCGGAATGCGCGCGGTGCCAGGCTCGGTTCACCGAGATCGAGTCGGTGACCACGGTGATGAGCCGCGGGCGCGCGGGGTCGTCACGTCGCCAGCGGCGGGCCATCATGTAGTTGTAGAGCGGATAGGCAGAGACGACCGCGCGGGGCGCGGCCTCGTCGAGCAGCGCGTTGAGCCGACGTTCCACCGGCCGCACCAGCGGCAGGGAGGCGCGGACGAGGGGCAGGCGGTCGAGGCCGGCGTAGAGGCAGCCCCAGAGGCGCGGGCAGCGGTTCGCGAGCCGGATGTATCCGTCCCGCTGGGCGCGGGCGCGCTCCGGACCGTAGGCCTCGATGAAGAGGTCGTGCACGCGGGACTCGAACGCGCCGGAAAGATGGCCCGCCAGGGCCTCCGCCACCGCCCGGGCGGCCGCGTTGTGCCCTTCGCCGAAACCGGCGGAGAGCACGGGCACCCGGATCATCGGACCGGCGCCGCCTCCGCGGCGCGCACGGACGAAACCTCGCCCGCGGCGGCCTGCGCGCGCTGCGCGGCGATCCGCGCGCGCAGCTCGTCGCGGCCGACCACCCGCAGGGTTCCGTCCGTCTCCTCGACCACCGCGGTGAGCGACTCCACCCAGTCGCCCGAATTGAGGTAGCGCACGCCCCCGATCATCCGGTCCTCCGCCTTGTGGATGTGACCGCACATCACGCCGTCGCAGCCGCGACGGGCGGCGAGGGACTGGATGTGGTCCTCGAACCGCGAGATGAAGCTCACCGCCTCCTTCACGCGGCCCTTGATGGCCTGGGAGAGAGAGAAGTACTCCTTGCCGCGCCAGGCGCGCCAGCGGTTGTAGAACCGGTTGATGTCGAGCAGCAGCTGGTAGCTGATGTCGCCGATCACGGCGAGCCAGCGCATCTTGGCCGTGACCGTGTCGAACGCGTCGCCGTGGATGCAGAGGTAGCGCCTGCCGTCGGCGCCGACGTGCACGTGCTCCTCCGCGAGCTCGATGCGGTCGAGCGCGATGGGGATGAGGCGGCGCAGGAAGTCGTCATGGTTGCCGCGCAGGTAGACGACCTTGGTGCCGTCCTTCTCCGCCATCTTCATGAGGCGCCTCACCACCGCGGTGTGCGCCGGGCTCCAGTGGTTCTTCCGCCGCAGCGACCAGAGGTCGATGATGTCTCCGTTGAGGATCAGTTTCTCGCAGCGGACGCCGCGCAGCACTTCGAGCAGCTCGCGCGCCTGCGAGTCCTTCGTGCCGAGATGGAGGTCGGAGAGCACCAGGGTGCGGAACAGGACCTTGTGAGGAGGAACCGGACGTTCGACGTTCACCATGGAATCGGATGGTGCCCCTCTCGCATGTCCTTTCCGCGTCGGAACGGGTACGGGACGGTGAAAAGAAGGAGGGAGGGTCGGACACACGATTGTAACAATCGTAACCTTCTGATGTTTCGTCTGTTACACTGGTGTTACGGAGCGTTGTTGCGCACCTGTCCCGGTAGCGGGTTCAAACCAGCCGCAAACCCAACACAAGCGATGAAAGACTTCCTGAAGAAGGCCCTCGGCAAGGATGAGAAATTCTACGAGCTGCTGGAGGCCAGCGCGGACGAGGCGGCCAAGAGCGCCAAGGCCGTCGCGCGGCTCTGCTCCCAGCTGGGCAAGCCCGACTTCGACCGCAGCTTCACCGAACTGGTCGTCGCCCGCCGCAACGACAAGCGGATCGGGCTGAGCATCACCCAGGAACTGTGCCGCACCTTCGTGACCCCGCTCGAGCGCGAGGACATCGAGGCGCTCGCGAACGCCCTCTACAAGATCCCGAAGACCTGTGAGAAGGTCGGCGAACGTCTCGCCATCTGCCCCTCGCAGTTCTCCACCGACATCGTGGACAAGCAGGTGCGCATGCTCGAGCAGGCCACCGAGGTGACCGCCGCGCTGGTGCGCAAGCTCCGCAAGCTCTCCAACGTCGAGGAGATCCAGGACTACTACGAGACGCTGCAGACGATCGAGGGCGACGCCGACCGGCTGATGGTCGGGCTGCTGCGCGACCTCTACCAGGGCAACGTGGACGCCAAGGAGGTCGTGGTGCTCAAGGACATCTACGAGCTGCTGGAGCGCGCCATCGACCACTGCCGCGACGCCGGCAAGGTCGTGTTCCAGATCGCCCTCAAGTACGCCTGATCGGGACGCAGCGGACCCATGGACCCCTTCGTCCTGATGCTGGCGGTCATCGTGGTCGCCCTGGTGTTCGAATACATCAACGGCTTCCATGACGCCGCCAACGCGATCGCCACGGTGGTCTCCACGCGGGTGCTCACGCCGCGCCAGGCCATCCTGCTCGCGGCGTTGACCAACCTGGTGGGGGCTTTCTGGGGCACGGCCGTGGCCAAGACCATCTATTCAGGCTACATCGACGTCTCGGGCGGCTTCCAGGTGCAGCAGCTGGCCATCGCCTGCGGACTGCTCGGCGGCATCGTCTGGAACCTCATCACCTGGTGGTTCGGCATCCCGTCCAGCTCCTCGCACGCGCTCGTCGGCGGCCTCTGCGGAGGCGTGCTGGGACAGACCCACCTCGACTGGGGACGGCTGATCTGGTCGGCCTCCGAAGGCGGCAAGACGGCGGGGCTCTGGCCCAAGCTGATCAAGCCGATGTTCATCTCGCCTTTCATCGGCTTCGCGCTCGGGGTCCTCTTCATGGCGGTGCTGACGGCAGTCATCGTCCGGCTGATGGCGCGCCCCAGCGTGGTGCAGCGACGATTCGGACGCCTGCAGCTGGTCTCGGCCGGCATGATGGGCTTCTCCCACGGCTCCAATGACGCCCAGAAGACGGTGGGCATCATCACCTTCGCGCTCATCGTGGGCACGACCTCGGGCGCCTTCAATGGCAGCCCGGAATGGGCTTCGTTCATGAAGCCCGAGCTCAACGCCAAGGGCGTGGTCGACCACGCGCCCTACTGGGTCATCGTGCTCTGCGCGATCACGATGGCGCTCGGCACGGCCGCCGGCGGCTGGAAGATCATCCGGACGATGGGCCACAAGATGGTCAAGCTGCAGCCGGTCCACGGATTCGCGGCGGAGACGGCCGCGGCCATCACCATCCATAGCGCCTCGGAGATGGGCATCCCGCTCTCGACGACGCACGTCATCTCGACCTCGATCCTCGGCGTGGGCGCGACGAAGCGCTTCGACGCGGTGAAATGGGGGCTGGTGGGCCGCATCGTGTGGGCCTGGGTGATCACGATCCCGATCACGCTGACGCTGGGCTACCTCTTCTACCGGGGCGCGGCGCTCGCTGGCTGGACGAACTGAACGTCGGGCGGAGGCTCAGCGTGAGCCGAGGTCGACGCCCGTCCTCCTGGCCCAGGCCATCCAGGCGTCCGACAGCTCCCTGAGCTTGTCGGGACGCTCGGCCGCCAGGTCGCGCTGCTCCGAGGGATCCGCGGAAAGGTCGAAGAGCTGCCAGGTCACGGGCGCGCTCTGGCGCTTGCCCCACACGGCCTTCCACTGGCCGAGACGGTAGCCGCGGGCGCCTTCGTGCGCGGTGGGAATGCCGCGCTCGGCCGTGGTCTCGCCGCGCAGGTCGGGCAGAAGGGAGCGGCCCGAGAGCGGACGCACGGCCTTGCCGGCGCGTTCGGTCGGATAGGTGGTGCCGACGGCCTCCGCGACGGTGGGCAGGAGGTCCATGACGTGAGCGGGCGATCGGATCCACGACTCGCGAGGCTTCAGGCGGGCGGGCCAGGAGACGATCAGGGGCGCGCTGACGCCGCCCTCGTGGCAGAAGTGCTTGTAGAGGTTGAGCGGGGTGTTGCCGAGGTTGGCCCAGCCGGAGCCGTAGGAGGAGTGGGTGCCGGCCTGGCCCATGCCCTCGAGGGCGGCCCCGACGTGCAGGTCGGTGCGGCCGGCGCGCGAGCGGCCGTCGAAGCCGAAAGGACCCCACTCATAGCAGGCGCCGTTGTCGGAGGTGAAGACGATGAGCGTGTCCTGGAGCTCGCCGTGCTTCTCGAGGTCGGAGAGCAGCCGGCCGACGCCCTGGTCGACGTGCTCGACCATCGCGGCGAAGGTGGCCATGCGTCGGGCGAGGTCCTCCCGCCGGTCCGCCGGCAGGCTGTCCCATGACGGGTTGGGCTGGCCGGAGAAGCCGTTGGCGATGGCGCCATCGGACTCGACGGGCACGGTCGAGAGCGGCGGCAGCACGGCGTCGGCGGGGATGAGCCCGATGCGCTTCATGCGCGCGAAACGCTCGGCCCGCAGGACGTCCCAGCCGCGCCGGTAGGTGGCCATGTGCCGGTCGATGGAGGGCTTGGGCGCCTGCACGGGGAAGTGCGGCGAGGAATGCGCGAGATAGAGGAACCACGGCCGGCCCTTGTCGGCACGGGCCTGCCGCAGGAACTCCAGCGCGTAGTCGGTGAAGACGTCGGTGACGTAGAACTTGCCGGGGGCGTAGGTGAGTTCGGCCGGCGTTCCCGCGGGCAGCCGCACGTAGGACGCCGGGTCCCACTGGTCATTGGAATGGGCCTGCAGGTTCTTGTATCCGTAATAGGCGTCGAAACCCCGCAGGATCGGACCCGGCACGCCCATGTGCCACTTGCCCACCATCCAGGTGCCGTAACCGGAGCCCTTGAGCAGCTCGGGGATGGTGACATTGTCGTCAAGGAGATGCCCCGTGTAGGCGGGTCCACGACCCGGTGAAGGCTTGGCCGAGACGAAATCGCCGATGCCGGCCTCATGGGGGTGCAGCCCCGTCATCAGCGAGGCGCGCGTCGGGCAGCAGCGGGCAGAGGTGTAGACCTTATCGAAGCGGGCGCCCGCCTTGGCGAGCCGGTCGAGGTTCGGCGTGGGAATCTCACCCCCGTAGCACCCCAGGTCGGAATAGCCGAGGTCATCAGCCAGGATGATGAGCACATTGGGCCGTCCGGCCGCCGCACAGGACAGGGCGAGCAGGAAGAGCGGCAGGACGCGGAAAGGGTGCATCGGGGTCACGGAATCGTGGCTGCGTCGGCGTTCATGACCAGACCCTTCAATGGCCTCAACAGCCCGATTAGAGCCCCTAAATGGGCTGGTTTTCGCCCTTCTCACTTGCCCCTTGGGGGGTCGCTCCTACGTTCCGCCGTACCACCATGGTCAAAACCGACTTCGGCTATAACAGCAAGGTAGAGGGCGAGGTCATCGTGACCCGGGCTGATGCGGTCGTGAACTGGGTCCGCAGCCACTCGGTCTGGCCGATGCCGATGGGTCTGGCCTGCTGCGCCATCGAACTGATGGCGGCCGGCGGTTCCCGTTTCGACATCTCCCGCTTCGGCATGGAAGTCATGCGTTTCTCGCCCCGTCAGGCCGACTGCATGATCGTGGCCGGCACGGTCACCTACAAGATGGCCGAGGTCGTCCGCCGCATCTACGACCAGATGGCCGAGCCCAAGTGGGTCGTCGCGATGGGCGCCTGCGCCTCCTCCGGCGGCATGTACCGCTCCTACGCCACCCTCCAGGGCGTGGACAACATCGTGCCGGTCGACGTCTACATCTCCGGCTGCCCGCCCCGCCCCGAGGCCCTCCTCGACGGCATGATGCTCCTGCAGGAGAAGATTCGCAAGGAAGGCGGCTCACTCCGCCGCACCTTCAAGGGACGCGTCGTCGAGACCAAGGTCGTCAGCTGAGCCGATGGACGCCGCCGCCCTCACCAGCCGCTTCCCCGCCCTGCGGGACCTCGCCGGCAAGGACATGCCGACCTACGAGGCTCCCGGCGGCGACCTGCTCGCGGTCGTGAAGTTCCTCCGCGACGAACAGGGCTTCGACCTGCTCGCCGATCTCTGCGGCGTCGAATGGAAGGACCGCACGCCGCGCTTCGGCGTCGTCATCCACCTGCTCGCGACGGCCTCCAAGGAGTACGTCCGGCTCCACGTCCCCGCCGTCGACGACCGCGTGCCCAGCGTCTCCTCGCTGCATCCCGGCGCCAACTGGCACGAGCGCGAGGCCTACGACATGTACGGCATCCGCTTCGACGGGCATCCCGACCTGCGCCGCATCCTGATGTGGGACGGCTACCCCTACCACCCGCTGCGCAAGGACTTCCCCCTCGCCGGCATCGAAGTCCCTCTGCCCGCCGCCGACGTGGCCGAAGTCACCGGACAGGCGGTCGAGCCCGCGCCCATGATGGGCGGACCCTTCGTCTCGCACGGAGGACGCATGTCCGAAGGCGAGCCCTCCGCCCTCGACCAGTCCTGGACCGAGGAACGCCCCAAGTCCTGAACCTGCCGTGAAGATCACCAAGGAAATCTCCATCGGCGACGTCGCCGCCCGCGCGGAGGAACTGCGAGGCGAGAACATGACCCTCAACATGGGGCCGTCGCACCCCGCCACGCACGGCGTCCTGCGCCTCTCCCTCGAGCTCGACGGCGACAAGGTCATCAAGTGCGACCCGGTCATCGGCTACCTGCACCGCGGCGACGAGAAGATCGCGGAGAATATGACCTACAACCAGTTCGTGCCCTACACGGACCGGCTGGACTACCTCGCGCCGCTGGCGAACAACGTCGCCTACGCCATCGCCGTCGAGCGCCTCGCCGGCGTCAAGGTGCCCGAACGCTGCGAGGCGATCCGCGTGGTCTGCTGCGAGATGGCGCGCATCTCGTCGCACCTCCTCGGCCTCGGCGTGTACGCCATGGACACCGGCGCCTGGACGGTGTTCATGTACACCTTCAACGAGCGCGAGAAGCTCTACACGCTGTTCGAGGAGCTGACCGGCGCCCGCTTCACCACCAGCTACACGCGCGTCGGCGGCGTCACCCGCGACCTCCCCGAGGGCTGGCTGGCCAAGGTCGACGCCTTCTGCGACGGCGTGCTGCGCACGGTCGACGAGGTCGACCGCCTGCTCACGCGCAACGGCATCTTCCTCGAGCGCACCGAGGGCGTGGCCCCGATCTCCAAGGAGCTCGCCCTGGCCTACGGCCTGACCGGCGCCAACCTGCGCGCCTCGGGCGTGCCCTTCGACCTCCGCAAGGACAAGCCCTACTCGGGCTACGAGCGCTACGACTTCGACGTGGCCGTGGGCACCAAGGGCGACTGCTTCGACCGCTACCTCGTCCGCATGGAGGAGCTCCGCCAGTCGGTGCGCATCCTGCGCCAGGCCGTCCGCGGCATGCCCGGCGGCGCCTGGTACGCCGAGGACGCCAAGAAGGTCTTCCTGCCGCCCAAGGCCAAGGTGCTGACGCGCATGGAAGAGCTCATCCAGAACTTCATGCTCGTGACCGAGGGGCCCCAGGTGCCTCCGGGTGAAGTCTACTTCGAGGCCGAGAACCCCAAGGGCTCCCTCGGCTTCTACGTCGTCTCCCACGGCGGCGGCGTGCCGTGGCGGCTGCGCATCCGCGGCCCCAGCTTCGTGGCCCTCTCGATCCTTCCGGCCGTCGTGCCGGGCAACTACCTCACCGACATCGCCTCCGTGCTCGGCTCGCTCGACTTCGTCATGGGCGAGTGCGACCGCTGAACCATGCAGACCCCTCCCCTCTCCAACGCCGAACGGCCGCTGCGTCCTGAGACGCTCGCCAAGGCTCCCGCCATCGTCGCGCAGTATCCGCAGAAGCGTAGCGCGACCATGCCCCTGCTGCACCTGGTGCAGGAGGACCGCGGACACATCACCCAGGAGGACATGCACTGGGTCGCCGAACAGGTCGGCGTCGCGCCCATGCAGGTGCTCGAGGTGGTCACGTTCTATCCGATGTTCCGCCAGGCGGCGATCGGCCGGCGCCACGTGCGCGTCTGCCGCACGCTCTCCTGCGCGCTCCGCGGCTCCTACGCCCTGATGGAGGGGCTCGAGAAGGCGCTCAGCTGCCCGCGCGGCGAGACCTCGCCCGACGGCGACTTCACGCTGGAGTTCGTCGAATGCATCGCCGACTGCGGCTGCGGCCCGGTGGTCCACGTGGACGGCGCGATGCACGAGAACGTGCAGCCCGAGGACGCCGAGAAGTTCGCCGCCCAGCTCAAGGCCACGCTCAAGGATCCGTCCTACGGCCAGAACCCTCCCGTCCCCGGCACGCCCGAGTGGAACGGCTGAACCCGACGACCACGCCCATGCCCGCCGTCGAACGCCCCATCATCTACGCCAACCTCCGCAAGCCCGGCTACACGGTCGACCTCGACTGCTACCTGAAGCACGGCGGCTACGAGGCCCTGAGGAAGGCCGTGGCCATGAAGCCCGAGGAGGTCTGCAAGGAGGTCGAGCTCTCCGGCCTGCGCGGCCGCGGCGGCGCGGGCTTCCCCACCGGGATGAAGTGGAAGTTCCTCGACCGCAAGTCGGGCAAGCCCGCCTACCTGGTCGTCAACGCCGACGAATCCGAACCCGGTACCTACAAGGACCGGCAGATCATCTACAAGGACCCGCACCAGATGCTGGAGGGCATCGCGATCACCGCGTGGGCCATCCAGGCCAAGCAGGCCTTCATCTACATCCGGGGCGAATTCATCCACGGGGCGAAGCTCCTCGAGGCCGCCATCGCCGAAGCGAAGGCCAAGGGCTTCCTCGGACAGAACATCCTCGGCTCCGGCTACTCCTGCGACGTCGTCGTCCATCGCGGCGGCGGTTGCTACGTGTGCGGCGAGGAGACGGGTCTCATCGAGTCGCTCGAGGGCAAGCGCGGCTACCCGCGCATCAAGCCGCCCTACTTCCCCGCGGTGCTCGGCCTCTACAACTGCCCGACCATCGTCAACAACGCCGAGACCTTGGCGCAGGTGAAGCACGTGCTGGCCTTCGGCGGCGCGGAGTTCGCCAAGATCGGCGTGCCCGGCGACAGCGGCACGCACATCTGGTGCGTGAGCGGGCTGGTGAAGCGTCCGGGGCTTTATGAGATCGAGGCCGGCAAGGCCACCTTCGGCGAGCTGCTTTACGACTTCTGCGGCGGACCGCTCGACGGCCGCAAGTTCAAGGCCATCATCCCCGGCGGCTCCTCCACCAAGATCCTCAAGTTCGGCGAACGCTTCAAGGGCAAGCTGCCCAACGGCACGGAGTTCGACTGGGCGCTGGAGGACATCCCGCTGGACTCCAACAGCATCGCGGCCTGCGGCACGGGCCTCGGCACGGGAGGCACCATCGTCCTGGACGACTCGGTCGAGATGATCCAGGCGCTGTCCAACCTCAACGCCTTCTACGCCCACGAGACCTGCGGACAGTGCACGCCCTGCCGCGAGGGCTCGCTCTGGCTCAGCCGCGTCTCCGGACGCATCGCCAAGGGCGGCGCCAAGGAGTCCGACGTCCCGCTGCTGCTCGACATCGCCAACCAGGTGGCCGGACGCACCATCTGCGCCCACGGCGAGGCGGTCGCCTGGCCGGTCCAGTCCGCGGTCCCCAAGTTCAAGGACGAGTATCTGGAGTCCATCCGCCTGCGGCAGCGCGGCGAGCCGGTGCCGAAGCTGAAGCTCATCTGAAGCGGAAGGCGGTTGCGCGAAGGGCCGTCGCCCCCGGGAGGCGGCCATCGCCATGGCCGCCGTTCGCAGAAGCACGTATGTCGCGCCGGGCAAGCCGGCCGACCGACCCCGCCCGTCATCCGTCGGCCCCTTTCTCCCTTTACCCGACCGCCCTGCCGTCGCTAACTCAAGCCATGGAATTCCCGAACGTCCGCGCCGTCGCCAAGGCCAACGTCTACTTCGACGGCAAGGTGGTCTCCCACTCGATCTTCTTCGCCTCGGGCGAAAAGAAGACGCTGGGGCTCATCTACCCCGGCAGCTACCACTTCGGCACCGACAAGGCCGAGGTCATGGAGATCACCGACGGCGCCTGCACGGTGACCCTGGACGGCACGAAGGATGAGAAGTCCTACGCCGCGGGCACCAAGTTCGACGTCCCGGCGAAGTCGGGCTTCACCATCGCGGTGAAGTCGGGCATCTGCCAGTACGTCTGCAGCTTCATCGGCTGACGCAGCGGCCCGCCCAGGGCCACGCCCATGCCTGACCCCCAAGGACGCGCACCCGAGACGCCCTCCCCCGCCACGAGGGAGCGTCCTTGGACGCAGCTCAAGACCTTCACGTCCAAGCCCAACGTCTTCCGCTCGATGATCGGCGACGTCTCACCGGACGCCCGCCAGGGCGACGTGGTGGCGGCCTACGACAAGCAGGGCTCTTTCATCGGCTACGGTTTCTGGAACGCCGGCGCGCCCATCGCCCTGCGCATCATCAAGCACACCCCGGGCAGGCCGGACGACGCCTGGTTCGAGCAGGCCATCCGCCGGGCGGTCGCGCTCCGTCGCGAGACGCTCCGGCTCGACGCCGACACCGACGCCTACCGCGCGGTCAACGGCGACGCCGACTTCCTCTCCGGGCTCATCGTGGACCGCCTGGGCGACGTGCTTTCCATTGAGGTCTCTTCCGTCGGCGTCATGCGCCGTCTGCCCCGTTGGATCCCCGTCCTGCACGACGCCCTCGGCACCAAGCGCGAGATCGTCCAGGTCGATCCCCACGTGGCCCGCGTCGAAGGCATCATGCCGTCCGACGTGCCCAAATCCTCCGTCCGCTTCGTCAAGGTGAAGGAGTCCGGCATGGTCCAGGAGGTCGACTTCGCCCAGGGCCACAAGACCGGCTACTTCTGCGACCAGCGCGACAACCGCCGTCGTTTCGGCTCCCTCGCCAAGGGTCTGAAGGTCCTCGACCTCTGCTGCTACACCGGCGGCTTCTCCATCGCCGCCAAGCTGGCGGGCGCGGCCGAAGTCACCGGCGTCGACCTCGACGAGAAGGCCGTGGAGATGGCCAAGCGGAACGCCAACCTGAACAACGTGCGCGTCGACTTCGTGCATGCCGACGCCTTCAGCTGGATCCGGCAGATGCAGAAGAACGGACGGACGTGGGACCTCGTGCTCTGCGACCCGCCCAAGTTCGTCGACGGGCGCGATCCCGACATCGAGGCCGAGGGGCTCAGGAAATACAACGACCTCAACGTCCTCGCGATGCAGATGGTCGCTCCCGGCGGACTCTTCGTGACCTGCTCATGCTCCGGGCTCGTCTCCGCCGAGGCCTTCGAGGAGCTCGTAGCCAAGGCCGCCCACCGCTACCAGAAGCGCCTCCAGATCTTCGATCGCACCGGCCCCGGCGGCGACCATCCCAACGCCTCCAACCACCCCGAGGGACGTTACCTCAAGGTGCTCTGGACGAGGATCGGCTGAAGGTTCAGCGGGCGTCGGCAGCGACGGGCCCCTTGCCGTTGAGGCTGATCTCGATGCTCCTCTGAGCTCCGGAGCCGTCTGTCAGGCTGATACGGACCCGGGCGGGCCCGTCTCCGGAACGGCGCAAGGCCAAGGAACGCATGACCTTCTCGTAGTCCTCGGCGGTGCCCTGGCCGGTGATGCGCAAGGAACCGGTGGAAGGATTGGCCTCGATCTGGAGGCCTCCCGAGGCCACGGCCAGCAAGGCGTCTCGACCAGGGACGAATCCGGCCGGCACTTCGACAGTCATCTCCCGGATCCCGCCTTGGGCGGCGACCGAGGCCTGCATGACGAGGGCTTGACCGAAGGCGATCACGCCGGGCTCGGGAGAAGGCACGGGGACGGCCGCGACGGTGATGGGCGCCGAGGATGCGCTGATGACCACGGGCTCCACGGTGACTTCAGGTACGACCGGCGAGATGGCCGGCTGAACGGGCATGTAAGGCGTCGACGTCAGGACCAGGAACAGTCCCTGGCCCTGGTTGCGCGGATCCGGCGTGAGCGTGATGCTTCCGCCGGAAAGGCTGGTTCCAGGAACGAGGGTGATCACGCCGGCGGCGACGGAGGCCGAGAGCTGTCCGGATACGAAGAGATTGCCGATGGCCATCGACGAGGGCGCGTTCAACGTCGCATTGCGCGAAACCGTGACCGTGCCCGCCGCACCCTGGTCATAGGCCAATCCCACGGTGAAATCACGTCCGACGATGAGCTGGCCGCCGGTCTGGGCGAAGGTTCCCAAGGTGAGGTCGGCGTCGAAAGTGGCGATTCCTCCGGACTGGGTCATGCGAGCAAGCGAGGAGTTACCCGCGACGTTCAGCACGCCTCCACGCATGTCGAGGGAACCGCCGGATCCCAGAGAGAGGAGGTTGACGGCACCGGCCTGCGCCGGGGCCACGGGCGGAAGGCCGAAGGTCACTTCGACGCCCGACGGGATGTTGACCTGGCCGACATTGGAGAGGTCGGGCACCGCGCCGCCAGCCCAGTTGGCAGGGTCGAACCAGTTGCCGGAAGCGCCGCCGATCCAGCTGACTGACGCCAGGCGCGTGACGGCGCCGGTCGTGCTTCCGGTGGCGGATGCCAAGGAGTAATTGGAGGAGTCGGTTCCGGAAATCGCCAGAGAGGTGACGCTCACCGTCTTGCCGGTGCCCACGTTCTGGTCATCAAACGCCGCGCCGAAGGTGACGCTAAGGAAGTCTCCGGCCACGCGGTCATCACCGGCGGAGACATTGACGCCCGTCCCCCCATCGTAGACCTTGTCAGTGGCGAGGAAACTGAGGTTGAGCGTCCTCTGCGAGATGTCCGCCGTGACACCCGTCGGCTGGACGAGAGAGTAGTTGCCAGCGTCGGTGCCCGAGATGGCGTAACCGCTGACCGTGACGGCTTTGGCCGTACCGACGTTCTTGTCACCGAAGAGGCCGGCGCGACCTGAGGTGTCCAAGGTGACGACGTCACCCGCGATCGGCGCGACGACGCCGCCGGAGATGGTCGCACCCCGGAGGGCGTCATAAGTCTTGTTGGCGGCGGTGGCACCCGTGACGGCCAAGGACAGCGCCGTGATGTTCGCCGTGACGCCCGTCGGCTGGACGAGCGCGTAGTTGGTCGCGTCGGCGCCCGTAAGCGCATAACCCGAGACCGTGACGGCCTTGGCCGTACCCACGTTCTTGTCACCGAAGAGGCCAGAGCGACCCGAGGCGTCCAGGCTGACGACGTCGCCCACAATCGGGGCGATG
>JBJTTY010000046.1:0-11920 GCA_046080425.1 Verrucomicrobiota bacterium | reverse complement strand
ACTGCCGCGGGCGGCCCTGGCGCCCCGCTTCGCGGCCATGTGGGATGCGGCGGCCACCGTGGAATCATCCGGCTCCTTCCTGCCGCCCACGCTCAGCGAAGGCGAGGCGGCCACGCTAAAGCGAGTCGGGGACGACTCCGTGACCCGCAGCCTGCGCCGTCTCAGCCACGTGTACGTCGAGCCGCGCGGCCGCAAGCCGATGCGGCAGATCGTCATCGTCGGCGAGCCCCAGACGCAGCGCAACGTCATCAACAACGGGACGGAATACGTCACCACGGCGGACGAACTCACCCCCGAGGGCGCGGTGGTCCGCGGAAGCTGGCGTCGCATCGAGTTCAACAATGACGTCAAGGTCGGCGACTTCCTGACGGACGAGGGACCGGTGCAGGAAGCGGCGCACCTCAGGCAGTTCGCGAGGCTGGTCGATGAGACGGGCCGGGCCACGGCGCCGGTCCTCCGCACGCTGGACCTTGTCCGACGGGCCGACAAGGCGCCGGTCGAACTGCGCGCCTGGCAGGCCCAGGAGCTCTTCAAGGTCGCCGCCATGCGTCCGGAGGCATGGGGCCTGACGTTCTCCCCCTCGGCCCAGCGCGATGCCGAGAAGCTGCGCCGGATTACGCAGAACGCGGTCGCCCAGCATGACTTCCTCTTCCGTGAACGCTGGGCCGCGTCGCTCTCCGACCTCACGCTGGCACTGGTGCGCTCGTCTGGCCCCGATTACTACAAGGAGGCGACTTTCTGGCGCACGCTCGCCGGCGCCCTGCGCTCCAAGCAGACCGTCTTCGCCGGACACGTGGGCGCGGACGGACGCCCGGTGGTGCGCGAGAAGATCCCCGGCGAAGGGCTCTTCGGCCTCAACCGCGAAGGCAAGCCCGCACTGCTCTTCCGCACCGACCCGCAAGGGGTGCCCGAACAGGTCGTCGACGCCGCGCCCTACTCGCCGCTGCTGCGCATGCCCGGCACGGTGGAGGAAGCCGCGAAGTCCGCCGGCAACGAAGGCGTCCCCGTCCCGCCCGGAGGGTGGGAATCCATCCTGCAAGGACGCGACCTCTGACCCGCATGCGCTTCGAAGGCACCCATAGGATCCGTTGGAAAGGCGCCGTCAGCGGCCCCTTCCCCGCCTCGGTCATCATCGACATGCTTCGCGCGGGGGAGGTCAGCCTCGCCCATTCGGTCGAGGCGGAAGGCCGCTGGATCACGCTGAGGGAGTTCCTCCGCGGAGCGCAGCCCCGCGCCGACCGCGCCGCGCCCTCCGGCTCCGGCTCGGAGGTCCGCGAGGTCGCCGCCCAGGATGACATCGTGGCCGGACGACGAACGACCGATGATTCGATCGAGCGTGCCGTCCGCGAGGGCTACCTCTGGTGCGGCTCCACCTTCCTGCTTCCGCCCGCCTTCGGACTGCTGGTCTGGCTCTGGGTGCTGGCGGTGCCGGAGACGCAGCCGCTCTCCCGCTTCGTGCTGCTGGGGTTCTGCGCGATCGTCGGCAGCCTGCTGCCGGTCGCGATGGTCAGGCGCCTGGGGTCGGTGCTGGAACACGAGGGCCTGGGAGAACTTCGTCAGGCCCAGGGCAGGCTGTCGATTATGCTGGCTGGGCTCGGTCTGGCCTTCTGGCTCGTCATGTTCTGGTTCCTCAAGGGCGGCTCATGAACCGCTAAGGGCTTGACGGAAAGGCCGTCCGGAGGTGGACTCGTCGTCCTGCCGAACGGTAGCGTAGCTCAGTTGGTTAGAGCGAGGGACTCATAAGCCCTAGGTCGGCGGTTCGATCCCGCCCGCTACCACCAGGCCGGCTCCTCAGGCCTTCAGCATGCCGGCCACCGGTACGTCGAGTCCGTCCTTCCAGAGGGACTCGAGGGCGTAGTCGCGACGCACGTCCTCACGGAAGAGGTGGAAGATGACGTCGAAGGCGTCCACGACGGTCCAGCCGCTGTCCTTGTGCGACTCAATGCCCCTTGCCGGAGAACCGGATTCGTCCAGGGAGCGCTCAAGCTCGATGCGCAGGGCGCGAAGATGAGGCTCGGAATTGCCGGTGGCGACGACGAGCCAGTCGGCCACGGAAGACAGCTGTCCGAGGCGCAGGACGCGGACGGCCTCCGCCTTCTTGTCATCCAGGGCCCTGACGGCCGCCACGACGTGGGCGGGCGGCACGGGCACGGGCTGCGCTGGCGCCTTGACGGTCGCGGCAGACCTGCCACGCGCCTTGGAGGCGGCGGGCTTGGCGGGAGCGCGCCTCGCGGGCTTGGCCGCGGGCTTCCTGACGGCCTTGCGGACGGGCTTCTTGGAGGCGGGCTTCTTCTTGGCAGGAGACATGTTCAGTCGCGGTAAAGTCCGCGCTCTTCGATGAATGTCGCCACGGCCGGGGGCAAGCCGTTTCGGGCCCACCCTCCCGCACGCAGTGAATCACGGATCGCGGTGGAAGACCAAGGCTGCTCCGCCGCGGGCAACGCGACGACCTTCGCTAGGTCGCGCAACGTCGCGGGGGGCTCCGCACCCAGGCCGGAACGCGGGAGGACGGCGAACGTCACCAGACGGCACAGCTCCGTGGCGTCCTTCCAACGGTCGAGACATACGAGCTGGTCCGAACCCAGGATCCAGTGGAGTTCGGCGCCAGGATGTTCCGCCGACAGTTCACGCGCGGTGTCGATCGACCAGCTCACGCCGCCCCTCCTCAACTCGCGCGCGTCGACCCTCGCCCACGGACGGTCGGCGAAGGCGAGCGCGGCCATGGCTAGGCGATCCGAGTCCGAGGCTCTGGGCGAGGCGTCGCGCAAGGGCGACCGTCCTGCCGGCACGACGAGCACGGCGTCAAGGCCCAGCGAGCGCCTCGCGGCGTCCGCCGCCGCGACGTGTCCGAGATGGGGCGGATCGAAGGTGCCACCGAGTATGCCGAGCTTGACGGACATCGGCCTCCATCTTGCGGTCCCGGTCACCGAGGCAACCCAAAGCAGGCTTGTCCCCGGATGGGACGGCCCCGACTATGCGTCATGGCGCCGGCCTCACGCTTCCTGCCCAGCGACTTCGGTCCGGAGAAGACCGTGGCCATCATCGCCGGCAAGGGGCGCTACCCCGCCCTGCTCGCGGAATGCGCCAGGGCCCGTGGCGCCAAGGTCGCCCTCGTCGCCTTCGAGGAGGAGACAGACCCGGCTCTCTTCGACGCCTTTCCGGAATCCCGACGTCGCTCGGTCCCGGTCGGCAAGCTGGGCCGTCTCCTCGATTCGCTCAGGGAACTGGGGGCGGCGGGCGCGGTGATGGCCGGACAGGTGACGCCCCGCAAGCTGTTCTCCGGGATGGTGCCCGACCTCAGGCTGGTCGCCCTGCTGGCCCGGCTGAAGGAACGCAATGCGGAGACGATCTTCGGCGCGGTCTCCGCGGAGATCGAATCCGCCGGCGTGCGCATGCTCGACGCCCGCGTCTTCCTCGACGACCATCTGGCCTCGGCCGGATGCATGACGGGACTGAGCTTCGGCGCCGAAGCCTCCGAGGTCTCCTTCGGCGTGCGCATGGCGCGTGAGATGGCGCGCCTGGACGTCGGGCAGTCGGTCGTCACGGCCAAGGGCACGGTCATCGCGGTCGAAGCCTTCGAAGGCACGGACAACATGCTGCGCCGATGCGCCGCCACCGGCGGCAAGGAGATGCTCCTCACCAAGGCCTCCAAGAGCGAGCAGGACTGGCGCTTCGACGTCCCCTGCTTCGGGCTTAGGACGCTCGAATGCATGGCGGAAGGCAAGGTGATGCGCGCCTCGCTCGAAGCCGACGGCGTGCTCATGATCGACCGCCCCGCGGTCATCGCCCGCGCCAAGGAGCTCGGCATCGAGCTCAGCGGCTTCCCGACCGCGGTCTGAAATGAGCTTCACGCGACGCCAGTTCCTCGCCACCGCCGGCCTGGCGGCGCTCGGCCAGGGCTGCGCGTCCCCGTCCGCCTCCGCCGCCGCGGAGTCGTTCGACTTCGCCTTCCTGACGGACATGCACGTGCAGCCGGAACGCGGGGCCGCGGACGGGCTGCGGCTCTGCGTCCGATCGGTCAACGCACTGGCGAAAAGGCCCGATTTCGCCATCACAGGCGGGGATCTCGTCATGGACGCCCTCGACGTGGGGCTGGAACGTTCGCGGATGGAGTTCGGGCTTTTTGACGAGTGCATGCGCGGCCTTGAGCTCCCGGTCCATCACACGCTCGGCAATCACGACGTCGTGGGATGGTCGGCGAAGGGGCTCGTTCCGGACGCCCATCACGACTACGGCAAGAAGCTCTTCGCCGAACGCTACGGGCGCGGACGCACGTACCGCAGCTTCAGTCACCGCGGCTGGCACTTCGTGCTGCTCGACTCGGTGGGCTACGACGCCGCGACGCGCTCATACCGCGGCTGGATCGACGAGGAACAGCTGGCCTGGCTTCGCGCCGACCTCGCCGGACCGGGCCGGGGCATGCCCACGGTCATCGTGACGCACATCCCCTTCTACTCCGTCTGGCACCAGGTGCAATCCGGTCCGGCGACGCGGCTGGACGCCAAGGCGCTCGTGGGCAACGTGCACGAATTCAGGAAACTCTTCGACCAGCATGACATACGGTTGGTGCTCAGCGGCCACGGCCACGTCGTGGAGCGCATCGAGATCGGCAGGATCGCCTACATCCAGGGCGGCGCCGTGTCCGGGATGTGGTGGAAGGGTCCGGTCTTCGGCAAGCCGGAGGGCTACGGCGTCATCACCTGCCGCTCGGACGGCACGTTCGACTGGAACTACCGCGACTACGGCTGGAAGGCGCGGTCCTGAGGACTCCGCTCAGTCGAAGAACCCCCAGCCGGGAAGGCTCTGCGCAAGCAACCATCCC
Source organism: Verrucomicrobiota bacterium (assembly GCA_046080425.1). GTDB lineage: Bacteria > Verrucomicrobiota > Verrucomicrobiia > Opitutales > UBA953 > UBA953. Next base: position 7,098 of record JBJTTY010000046.1, on the reverse strand, counting down.
GCGGCCAGGGCGAGCGCAGTCAGGAAAATGCGGCGACGACGCACCCTCGCGCCGGCGTCATCGAGGTCGGCATGGTTGACGCCGTTCTCCGAAGAGAAGGAGATCCTCATCCGCACGTACCACGGGAGCACGGTCTGATCGGAAAGGTCCCGGTGCACGTAGGCGCCCTCGCGGTAATCGCGGCGCTTCCAACGGCGGGCATCGAGCAATCGGACCATCCCTTCCTCTATGAACCTCTCCCAGACGCTTTACAAGCGAAGGCTGCGGGGGTAGTCCCTTCGACGTGAAGTCCACCGCCAGGTCCGTCCGCGCCCTCAAGGGGGTCCGGCCCGTCGTTTGCCTGACGGCCTATGACGCCCCGACGGCCCGCATGGCCACCGAGGGGGGTGCCGACGTCATCCTGGTCGGAGATTCGCTGGGCAGCGTGGTTCTGGGGCTTCCGGACACGGTGGGGGTCACGCTGGACATGATGGTCCACCATACGGCCGCGGTCAGCCGGACGACGCCAGACCGGCTAGTGGTCGCCGACCTGCCCTTCGGGGTGGCCCATGAGAGCTTCGGCCGGCTTCTGGACGCCTGCCGCAGGCTGCTCCAGGAAGGCGGCGCCCAGGCGGTCAAGATCGAGGGCGGCGCCTCGCTCGCCAAATCGGTCGCCAAGCTCGTCGACGCAGGAATCCCGGTCATGGGTCACGTGGGGCTGCTCCCGCAACGCTCCCGCTCCAAGGGGCTCCGAAAGCAGGGGCTCACGCCCTCGGAACGTGCGTCGATCCTCCTGGACGCACGGGCGATCGAAGCGGCCGGCGCCTTCGCGATGGTCGTCGAGTGCGTCGACGCCGCCTTCATGCCCCAAATCACCGCGACGGTCGGCATCCCGACGGTCGGCATCGGCTCCGGCCGGGGCTGCGACGGACAGATCCTCGTCATCCATGACCTGCTGGGCCTCACGCCCGCGCCGCCGCCCTTCGCACGGCCGGAAGCCCGGCTCCACCGCGACGCGGTCGCCACCATCCGCCGCTGGGCCGCCAAGGTCCGCCGATCTTCCCGATGAACTGCGTCGTATTCGGAGCGGGCGCCTGGGGCACCGCGATGGCCATCCACCTCCGCCGGCAGGGCCATACGGTCACGCTGGTGCCACGCCGCCTCGAACAGGCCCTCGCCATCTCCGACTGCCGGGAGAACCGCGACTATCTTCCCGGCCACGCGATCGACGACAGCATGCAGATCGGACTGGAGCCGGCCCCGGCCCTGATGGACGCGGAACTGGTGTTCCTCGCCTGCCCGTCCAAGGGGCTCTCCGAACTGCTGGCCCGCATCGGCCCGGCCGCCAAGGCCGCCCGGCCCCGCATGGCCGTCTCGCTCATCAAGGGACTCGACCAGGCGACGCTGCGCCGTCCGAGCGAGATGATCGCCGAGGCGTTCCCAGGAACGCCGGTCGCGACGCTCAGCGGACCGAGCAACGCAGACGAGGTGGCGCACGGGCTGCCGACGGCCATGGTGCTGGCGGCCGAACGCAATGACGACCTGCTTCGCGAGGTCCAGTCGGCGGTCAGCGGACCGACGCTCCGCGTCTACACGTCATCCGACCTGGCGGGCGTCGAGATCGGGGGCACGATCAAGAATGTCTACGCGGTGGGCGCCGGGCTCTGCGACGGACTCGGCCTGGGCTCCAACGCCAAGGCCGCGCTGCTCACCCGCGGACTCCAGGAGATGATCCGCGTGGGCCAGGCGGTCGGCGGTCGCATCGAGACGTTCCTCGGGCTCGGCGGCGTGGGCGACCTGATGGCCACGGCCCACGGCCCCTGGAGCCGCAACCGTTCGCTCGGCGAGGAACTCGCCAAGGACGCGCCGCTGACGCTGGCCTCGCTGGCGCGCCGCAAGGAGGCGGTCGAAGGCCACCGCGCGACGGAGACGCTCACGCGCCTCGCCAAGGCCAAGGGCATCGACGCTCCGATCCTGTTCTGCCTGCACGACATCATGTACGCGGGTCTCGATCCCCGCGCGGGCGTGACGGCGCTGATGACCCGCGACCTGCGCTCGGAATCGTGACGAATCCGGGTACGGAACGCCGACGCTCCGTCATCGCGGGCGAAGGGCTCTTCACGACCAGGCCGTTCGCCGCAGGCGAGAGAATCGCCCGCTACGCCGGCACGACCTCGGTCACGCCACCGCCGCCCTCGGACGGCATGGTCTTCGGCCTGGAGGTCCGCCCAGGGCTCTGGCTGGACGGTTCTTCGGAAGACAATCCAGCCCGGGCGGCCAACCATTCCTGCGAACCTAACGCCGACCTGATCTGGGATGAGGCCGAGGCTGCGGCCTGGCTCTCGGCAAGGCAGAATCTTCCGGCAAGCACGGAGGTGACCTTCGACTACGGGTTCAGTCTGGCCGAGGCGCTCACCCATCCCTGCCTCTGCGGCAGCCCCTCCTGCGTGGGCCGCATCGTGGCCGCGCCCCTGCGCGCTGGGCTCCGGCGGCACCTCCGGCACCCCGGGGCAAGGAGGGATTGACCCCCTCGCCGGGGACGCTCACTTTCCGAGGGTCATTCCCGACCCTTTGTTCATGAAAAAAGTCGCCCTTAACGAGCTCGACCCCCGCCTCCAGAAGCAGGTGGCCCAGGCCGACCAGCAGATCCGGTCCAACCCCCAGTACGCCGTCGAAATCCTCGCCGGCATCCTCTCCCGGAATCCCGGCTGCGTGGAGGTGCGCCGCTCGCTCCGCCAGGCCCAGAAGGCCGTCCTCGGCACCCGCAAGGGGCTCTTCGACGGCGTGGTCGGCGTCCTGACCTCCAGCAAGATCGCCAAGGCGATCGAGGCCGACCCGGTCGCCGCCATCAGCGAAGCCGAGGCCGCTCTGGCCAAGAAGCCCACCGACCCCAACGCCAACAAGACCATCGCCCTCGCCGCGACGAAGCTCGGCTTCCACGCGCTCGCGGCCTTCGCCTACGAGGAGCTCGCCGCCAACGACCACAAGCAGGTCCAGCATCACGTCGACCTGGCCAACACCTGGATTGCGGGCGGAGAATACGACAACGCCCTCCACGCGGCCGACGCGGGACTCAAGCTGTTCCCCGGCAACGGCGACCTGCAGGAGGCCGTGCGCCGCGCCTCGGTCAACAAGACCATGAAGAAGGGCAACTGGGAGGACAAGGGGGACTTCCAGTCCAAGCTCAAGGACAAGGAGGAGGCGCTCCGGCTGGAGCAGGCCGCCCGCAAGGTCACCGACGCCTCCACCGCCGCCGAGCAGATCGCCCTGCTAGCCCAGAAGCTCCAGGAACAGCCCGACAGCATCGACCTCTACCGTGACATCGTCCGGCAGTTCATCGCCATCGGCGACCTCGACAACGCCATCGCCTGGCTGCAGCGCGGACGTCTCACGACGCTCGGCAAGGCCGACACGTCGCTCGAAAGGCAGGAGACCGACCTCTTGGTGCAACGCTACGAGAACCGCTCGAAGCAGCTCCGGGAACGCGCCAACGCCTCGCCGGGCGACGCCGCCGCCCAAGCCGAGCTGGCCGCCAATGAGTCCGAGCTCGCCGAATACCGGCTGCGCACGGCCGCAAGTCTGGTCGAACGCTATCCGAACGACTACGCCTTCCGCTACGAATTCGGCATCCTCCTCCTCGCCGCCGGCCGCACGGACGAGTCCGTCCAGCAGCTGCAGTACGCCCAGCGCAACCCGAAGTACCGCCAACCGGCCCTGCTCGCCATCGGACGCGCGTTCGTGGTCTCGGGCAAGTTCGACCTCGCGGTCGAGCAGCTCACCGCCGCCAAGGGCGAGATCCAGGTGATGAACGACCTCAAGAAGGAGGTCATCTACGAGCTGGGCCTCGCCTACGAGAAGATGGGCAAGGCCAAGGAGTCGGTCGACGAATACAAGGTCATCTACATGGCCGACTCGGGCTTCCGCGACGTGGCCAAGAAGATCAACGACTTCTACGAGCGCCAGAAGGGCGCCTGAACGACCCAGTAGGCTCCCGGACGCCGCCCCGCGCTGACGCCCCCTGCCCATGGCACTCACTCCTTTCCGCAGCCGTCTCATCGCCGACGTCGGCATCAGCATGGGCGACGAGGGCAAGGGCCGTCTCATCCCCGAGATCGTCCGCGAACTCCAGGCCTCGACGGGGCGCCGTGACGCGGTCGGCACGGTGCTCAAGGTCAACGGCGGAGCCAATTCGGGCCACACGGTGGCCGGACTGAAGCTCAACCTGCTGCCGGGCGGGGTCGCGGAACGCGACGTGCCCTGCCTCGGTCTCGGCGCAGGCGTGGTCGCCGACCCGCGCAAGGCGCTCTGGGAGGCGCTGCCGCTCGAACGCGCCGGTCTGCCGGTGCTCTCCCGTCTGCTCATCGACGAACGCTGCATGGTCAGCGACGTCGCCCATCGGGTGCTCGACCTGGCCTGGGAGGACTACCGGGTGGAACGGCTCGGGCAGGAGCCCCGCGGCTCAACGGGACGCGGCATCACGCCGGCCTACGCCGACGAGGTGGGGCAGTTCCAGATCCATTACGCGGAGTTCCTCGCTGACCGCTCCGAATACGCGGCCCGGCTCTCCGCCCGACTCGACCGCGCCGCCGCCACGGTGCGCGACGTCTGCCGGCTGGCTCCGGAGAAATGGGCCGGTCTCTTCGTCCGGCTGACGGAAGCCGAGCAACGCGCCAACAAGGGCGCCATCGACGCCGGGGTGTTCCCGGCCTCGGAGTTCGACTTCACGCGCTTCGCCGGCAAGGACCCCTTCACGTTCGACCACGCGGCGGTGCTCGCCGCCTGGTGGGATGCGGGCTCGCGGCTCGCCGGCTGCGTCGGCGACGTACGCGAACGGGTGCTCGGCGACCTCGCCGCGGGCCGCACGGTGCTCGGTGAGTTCGGCCAGGCCTACTGGCTCGACAAGCGCGCGGGCTTCGCGCCCAACGTCACGGCCTCCCACACCTACGTGCCGGAATTCTTCCAGTCGGCCGGCATCCCCGCCCAGGCGGTCCATACGGTGGGCTGCTGCAAGGCCTATGACACCAAGGTGGGGACGCACGTGTTCCTCACGAAGATGCCCGACGGACACCCGCTGCACGAGGCGCTGGCGAAGCTTGAGTTCGGCACGAGCACGGGACGGCAGCGCATGGTGGGCTGGTCCGACCTGGTCGAGAAGGCCGACGCGCTCCGCTACGGGGGCTACGACGACCTGGTCATCAACAAGCTCGACGCGCTCTCGCCCCACGGGCCCTGGAAGGGCGGCGACCTGCAGGTCTGCACGGGCTACGTGGACGCTTCGGGACGGACGCTGTCCGGGGTGCCGCGCAATGACGCGGTCCGCCGTACGCTCCGCCCGGTCTACGCGACGCTGCCCGGCTGGACGGAGGACATCTCGAAGGTGCGCTCATTCGGCGCGCTGCCCGCGGCCGCCCGACGCTACGTGGCCTTCACGGTCGCCGAAATCGTCAGGCTGGCCTCGCGCGGCAGCTCGCTGCCCGCGCTGCCGAACCTGCGCTACGTGGGAATCGGCCCCGACCCCGAACAGATCATCTCGGACATCCCGGCGACGGCCGACCTGATCCGACAGGCCTGAGGTCATGGAAGGTCGGTTCCACACGTTCGCTTTCCCGCTGACGGCCCTGGTCGACGCCTCCAAGGTCGAACCCGGGGTCTCCGACCTCCGCATGCTGGCCAAGCATCTGGGACGATGGTTCTCGGCCGAGTTCTCGCTGACGCACAAGGGGGTGACGATCGAAGGGACGCCCGACGGGGCGGTCTTCATCATCGCGGGCATCGAGGAGACGCACTGGCCCAAGATGATCGCGCTCGCCCAGACGCAGTCCTGCGCGCTATTCCTCGTCATTCCCGACGGCAACGGCGCGCACCGGCTCAAGGCGCTCGAGGTCCCGCCGGCCTGAACTCAGGCCGCGAAGGCCCGGACGGTCTCCAGATGCAGGTCCGCCACCTGCTTCAAGGTGAGTCCGTCCCAACGATAACCGCCGGCCAGGGCGAAGATGATCGGGACACGCCGTGACTGCGCCCAAGCGACGACGCGTCGCTCGCGCTCGCGGATGATGTGGGTGTCGACGCCTTCGAGTCCGCCGGCCGCCCCATGGGCGTCCATGCCGGCGTTGTAGATGAGGAAGGCGACGCCTTCGAGGCGATCGAGGGCCTCGTCGACGGCGGTGAGATACTGCGCGGGATCCTTCACGAGCCGTAGGTGATGACGGGTCTTGTCGGAAGGGGTCCAGCGGTCGAAGGAGGAGACGCTGACGTCCACGAGGCGGACCCTCGGGTCGGCGGCCAGGATGTCCGCGGTGCCGCCGCCACAATGGGCGTCGAGGTCCAGGATGCCGACGGATGGCACGCTCCGCAGGGCGTGCAGGGCCGCCAAGGCGAGGCCGTTCAAGGTGCAATAGCCGGTCCCGTAGCTGCGACCGGCATGATGCAGTCCGCTGGACAGGCTGCCGGACCGGCCGCTCCGCAAGGCCTCCGTGACGGCGTCACGCACGCCCCCGGTGGTGGCGAGGATACTCGCCAACAGGGGCTCGGACCAGTCGCCAAGAGCCGTCTCGCCCCCGTCCGCCCCGAAGACGCGGTCCAGGTAAGCCTCATCGTGCACGGCCAGGAGCTCCTCTCGGCCAGCCGGCACCGGGGCGACGATCACGACCTTGGGCAGATCGCGACGTATGGCCTCGGCCACGAGCCGTGACTTGGTCACGGTCTCCGGACCGGACGACAAGCAGTAGTCTTCGGAATAGTAGAGGCTGAGGGGGCGCGAGGCCGCTCTTTCGTTCATGACACACATCATGCCCGGCATCGGCTCGTTGGCAATGGACGCACCTGTCTTGGGCACGCCGTACGGAGCCCGCCCGACGGAACCTTGCCACGTCGATGCAGATCATCGCGAGACGTGTGCCCGAGGGCGGTTCGCCGGACCTGTGCAGACAGCCTTTTCGTCTGCGACGAGGCGGCTTGCCTAGTCGGTCCCCGTGCCCGAGAAAGGCCCGATGCACGGCATCCATGCCCACGCCCGCATGCTCGACGCTGCCTTGGAAAGGCTGCGCGGAATGTCATCGGCCGGCGTCGTGGCCCATCGGGTGGGCGGCGCGGTCGAGCGTTTCACGTTCAAGGGCCCCC
>JBJTTY010000045.1:0-8637 GCA_046080425.1 Verrucomicrobiota bacterium | reverse complement strand
GAAGCACCGGGAGAAAGAGTGTGAATAGCAGGGATTTCATTATGGCTTACCGTTTCGGTAAAGAGACTGAATTTCCGCTTCGCTGAGAACTGCGGAGTAGATGGCAAACTCGTCGATCGCGCCGTTGAGATTGCGGATGGGGAACTGATGACCTTGGGTTGGCAGTCCCCAGTTGCACCGTCACTAGGCAATAGATATACCGGAAGAGGGACTCCTGGTACTGGGAGAGCAAAAGGACCAAGTTTTCAGGACTTGATGGGGGGTCTTCGGACATTTTCTACATATAGGTTCCCGGCTTCTCCTTACAGGGTGCCAGAAATCTTCGGATAAACCACGACTGAATAGCGGAAACCGCTGAGGCGAGCGGGGATGCTAGGCCGCCTAGTATCCGCACCAGCCCGAGAGGTGAGGGTAGCCTGGCGTAGGACGCCGTCACCTTCGGCACCTCTCCAATAACATGGACAGAGTCGAGGCGGATCAGGATGCAATCGGAAGGGCGGAGGGGAGGAAATGGCCGTTCGGACCCATTCGTGTCGTTGTCCCGCCAGAAGGAACTCTTGTCCCTCGGGTGGGTCGTAGCCTAGACCTTGGTCGCCCCGTGACGGCCTGCCTGCAGGCCGCCTGATCCTTTACTCCGCATGCGCTCCCTCCTGCTTCTTTCCCTTTTCGCCGCGACGGCCCTGGCCGACGGTCCCAAGGACAACCTGCCCGCGGCGGTCCGACCGATCCCCCCGACCGACAAGGCCGTGCCCGTACCCGAGGCCGACCGCGCCGCACTCAACGCATCATTGGCCGAACTCCGCAAAGACATCGACGCCGCCGCCAGGGCGCAGGCCAAGAATTCCCGGTTGCAGGAATTCCTGCCTGACCTGGAAATCTACCACAAGGCGGTGGACTGGGCGCTCCGTCACAACGAGGTGTTCAAGAAGGAGGAGATCAAGTCCGCCCACGAACTGATCGCCGAGGGCAGGGCGCGCGCGGCCGCCTTCGCCAAGGGCGAGACGCCCTGGACGACGCAGACGGGCCTGGTGGTGCGCGGCTACCGTTCGCGCATCGACGGTTCGGTGCAGCCCTACGGCATGGTCATCCCCGCCGGTTGGGCGAACGGCGCCCCGATGCGCCTCGACTTCTGGTGCCACGGCCGCGGGGAGACCCTGACCGAACTGGCCTTCATGACCGAACGGCGGCGCAACGTCGGGCAGGTCCCCGCCGACGGCCGGCTGGTCCTGCATCTCTACGGACGCTACTGCTGCGCGAACAAGTTCGCGGGAGAAGTCGACCTCTGGGAGGCCTACGAGCACGCCCGCCGGTCCTACGCCATCGACGACGACCGCCTGTTCATCCGCGGGTTCTCCATGGGCGGCGCGGCCGTCTGGCAGTTCGGGGCCCACTACGCGGACCGCTGGTGCGGCATCAGCCCCGGCGCCGGTTTCTCCGAGACTCCCGAGTTCCTCAACGTCTTCCAGAACGAGGACGTCTCCAAGATCCCCTCCTGGCAGAAGACCCTCTGGGGCTGGTACAATGCGAGCGACGTGCCGGTGAACTTCACCAACGCGCCGCTGGTCGCCTACAGCGGCGAGCTGGACAAGCAGAAGCAGGCCGCCGACGTGATGGCCCGGGAGCTTTCCAAGGTCGGCGTCACCATGACGCACATCATCGGACCCCAGACGGCCCACAAGATCCACCCGGACTCCATGGCCGAGATCGAGCGTCGGCTGGCCCAGATGGCCTCCGCCGGCCGCGACCGCATGCCCCGGCAGGTCGCCTTCGAGACGTTCTTCCTCCGCTACAACCGGATGCACTGGGTGCAGATCGACCGTATGGAGTCCCACTGGACCAAGGCGCGCATCCAGGCCGACGCCGTGCATGCCGCCATCATCAACGTGATGACCCGCAACGTCACGGCCTTCACCCTCGACATGCCCGCCGGCCTGTCCCCTCAGTCGCGGTTCATCACGACCGTGGTCAAGGTCGACGGGCAGGACGTCCAGACGGTCACCGCCGGCAGCGACCGATCCTGGAAGGTCTCCCTGGTCCGCAAGGACGGCCGCTGGACGGTCGGGAAGCCCGACGACGGCGCCCTGACCAAGCGCCACGGGGTGTCCGGCCCCATCGACGACGCATTCATGGACGCCTTCCTCTTCGTCTCGCCCTCGGGCAAGGCGCTCAATGAGAAGGTCGCAGCCTGGACGAAGTCCGAACGCGAGCGGGCCGTCTTCGAATGGCGCCGCCAGTTCCGCGGCGACGCCCCGATGAAGACCGACGCGCAGGTGACCGAGGCCGACATCGCGTCGCACAACCTCGTCCTGTGGGGCGACCCTTCGAGCAACGCCGTCCTGGCCAGGATCGCGGACCGTCTCCCCATTAAGTGGACCGCCGAAGGGCTGACGGTGGACGGTCGCACTTACGCCGCAGGCGAGCATGCCCCCGTCCTGGTCTATCCGAACCCCCTGAACCCTTCCCGCTACGTCGTCATCAACAGCGGCTTCACTTACCGGGAATACGACTACCTTAACAACGCCCGCCAGGTGCCCAAGCTGCCCGACTGGGCCGTGATTGACCTGCGCACCCCGCCCGACTCGATGTCGCCCGGCAAGGTGGTCGACGCCGGTTTCTTCGACGACGCCTGGGGCTGGCGCAAGCGCTGAGGGTCGTCCTGGAACCGACCGATGTCGCCACGGTCATAACCTTTGCGGTTGTGCCCCGTCCGCCCCATTTCATCCTCCGATCAGCCCCATCCCCATGCCTGTCATCTCCGAGAAGGAACTGCAGCCCGTCTATGACGTGATCGTCGTCGGATCCGGCGCCGGCGGCGGCCAGACCGCCTACACGCTTACCATGAACGGCGTGAAGGTGCTCATGCTCGAGGCCGGACGTTACTACGATCCCCTGACGGAGACGCCCATGTTCCAGTCAAGGGCCCAGGCCCCCCTGCGAGGCATGTCCACGCGTGAGAAGCCTTTCGGTTTCCACGACGCCACCGTCGACGGCGGCTGGGAGGTCCCAGGGGAGCCTTACACGCAGGCCTCGGACGATCCCGCACAACGTTTCGACTGGTGGCGCGCACGCATGCTGGGCGGACGTACCAACCACTGGGGACGCATCTCCCTCCGCAACGGCCCTTACGATTTCAAGCCCCGTTCGCGTGACGGTCTCGGTTTCGATTGGCCGATGACCTACGAGGAAGTGGCGCCTTGGTATGACAAGGCCGAGATGCTCGTCGGCGTCTACGGTTCCAACGAAGGACTTGAGAACACGCCCGATTCCCCTGAGGGCTGCCTGCTGCCGCCTCCGAAGGCCCGCGCCGGCGAGCTCTACGTCAAGAAGCACGTCGCCAAGTTCGGCATACCGGTGATTCCGATCCACCGCGCCATCCTGAGCGTGCGACAGGACTTCGAGAAGCTCCCGTCCAAGCTGCATCCCGGCAACGCCCGGGCCCAGCGCATCCTTGCCGAGTCCATGAAGGCGCGCGCCGCGTGCTTCTGGGCCACGGACTGCGGTCGCGGCTGCTCCATCCGTGCGAACTACCAGTCCACGACCGTCCATCTGCCTCCGGCCCTCGCCACCGGCAACCTCGACATCCTCTGCGACGCGCACGTCCACACCGTGACCCTCGGCAAGGACGGCAAGGCCGATGGCGTGACCTACGTCGACAAGAAGACCGGCAAGGAGCGCGGCGTGAAGGGCAGGGCGGTGGTCCTCGCGGCCAGCTCGGGCGAGACCGCCCGCATCCTGCTGAATTCCAAGTCCAACCGTCATCCCGCCGGCATGGGCAACTCCTCCGGCCTGGTCGGGAAGTACATCATGGACACCGTCGGCGCCAAGCTCGGTGGAAGCGTGCCCGCCTTCGAGAACCTCCCCGTGCACAATGAGGAAGGCGCGGGCACCCACGTCTACATCCCCTGGTGGCTCTACAAGGAGCAGCTCGCCGGCAAGCTCGGCTTCGCCCGTGGCTACCACATCGAATTCGGCACGGGCCGTCGCATGCCCGGCCTCGGCGCCGGCGGCGCTGGACCCGGCTACGGCAAGGCCTACAAGGAGGAGGTCCGTCTCCGTTACGGCACCGGCATCGGCTTCGCCGGCCGCGGCGAGATGATTCCCAACGAGAACTCCTTCTGCGAGCTCGACCCCGCCGTGAAGGACAAGTGGGGCATCCCCGTGCTCCGTTTCCATTGGAAGTGGTCCGAGCACGAGCTCAAGCAGGCCCTCCACATGGAGCAGACCTTCGCGATGATGATCGAGGCCATCGGCGGCAAGGTGCGCAAGCCCGCCACCGACGGCGCCAAGGCCATCGAGCCGGGCGGCTCGATCATCCACGAGGTCGGCGGCGCGATCATGGGCGACGACCCGAAGAAGTCCGTCACCAACCGCTGGCACCAGCTCTGGGACGTGCCCAACGTCGTCCTCAACGACGGCTCCGCGTTCTGCAGCAACGCGGACAAGAACCCCACGCTCACCATCATGGCCCTCGCCTGGCGCTCCTCGGAGCACCTCATCGAGGAGATGCGCAAGGGCAACCTCTGAACTTACGACCATGGACAACGAACACCCTGATTCTCTCCGTCGTCTCGACCGCCGGGAGGTGCTCCGCTGGATCGGTGGCGCCGCCGCCGCGGCGGCGGCCGCCAGCCGGCTGCCCATCGGCGAAGCTCAGACTGCCCGGCGACTGGGGCGTGACACCACGCCGTTCAAGTCTTCCGGACAGCGCATCGGCTGGGATCCGGTCCTCAACAAGAACTACAGTCCCGGAGACCTTTGGCCCCTGACCCTGGACGCACCGCTCCGTCGCGCAGCGGGCGCCCTTTGCGACCTGATCCTTCCGCCCGAACCCGGCGACAAGAAGCCGTCCGAGCTCGGCGTGCCCGATTTCATCGATGAGTGGATCAGCTCACCTTACGATGAGACGAACAAGGACCGTCCGGTCATTCTGGAAGGCCTTTCTTGGCTCGACGCCGAATCCGGTCGGCGATTCGGAGGCAAGGCCTTCGCCGACCTCAGCGAATCCCAGCAGTGCGCCATCGCCGACGACATCTGCGGCAAAACGCCCGTCAGGAATGAGTTCAAGCAGGCGCAGCGCTTCTTCGACCGTTTCCGATACCTCGCCGCCAGCGGCTATTACACCACGCCGCAGGGCTGGAAAGATATCGGTTACATCGGCAATGTCCCCATGGTCGATTTCCCCGGGCCCACGCCCGAGGCTTTGAAGCACCTGGGGCTGGCTTAAGGTCGAGTATCCGAGGGCCTGAGGCCAAGAGGACCGGAGGTTGCAAAGCCTTGGGTCTTTTTGTGTCTGCCTGATATATAGGGTAGGGTTGAGCGCCTTCGCACAACCGCGGCTGACCGAGGGCGGTCAGCCCTACCTCTGCATTTAAACTCTTGGAACAATCGTTGGTTCGGATTGCCTAACTGCTATCCCCCATGAAGCGCTTTGCTCCCGTCTTCGCCATGTTCGCCGGGTTCGTCAACCTGTGCGCCGCTCCCGTCTCGCTCTTTGACGGCAAGACGCTGACAGGCTGGGAGGGCGACCCGAAGGTCTGGCGCGTGGAGGATGGCGCCATCGTGGGCGGTTCCTTGCAGGGTAATCCGCGCAACGAGTTCCTCACGACTAAGCGCGCCTTTTATAACTTCCGCCTCACGCTCGAGTACAAGTTAGTCGGTACCGACGGCTTCGTGAACGGCGGCGTCCAGTTCCGCAGCCAGCGCGCGACGAATCCGTCCCACGAGATGATCGGTTATCAGGCCGACATCGGCCACGGTCATACGGGGTCGCTCTACGATGAATCCCGCCGTAAGAAGTTTCTCGCCCGTGCCGGGGCTGGTTTCGGTGGCGGCGGGGTCAAGGACGAGGCGGAAATCGCTACCCTCGAGAAGAAAGGCGAATGGAACAGGTACGAGATCCTGGCCGTCGGGCCGCTCATCATCATCCGGCTCAACGGCAAGCAGACCTTGGCTTACAGCGAGACCGACCCGTCGATCGACGACGGCTACGGCCTTATCGGCCTGCAGATCCACGGCAACTGCAAGGCTGAGATCCGTTTCCGGAATATCACCCTGGATCCTTTGACGGAAGTGCCGGTCGTGACCAAGGGCGACGTCCTGAACCGCTTCGGTCAGCCGAAGGCCACGTGGACGCCGCCGGCTCCTTTCAAGGACGGGAAGTTCGCGCTCGGGCCGGACGAGGTCGTCGTCTTCATCGGCCAGGAGAACCTCGTGCGCGAGGCTAAGTCCGGTGAGATCGAGGCACGACTCGCCACGGCCTTCGCCGACAAGCGCCCCGCCTTCCGCTCGATGGCCTGGGAGGCCGACACGGTCCATGAGCAGTGGCGTGACCTGAACTTCGGTCCCTGGAAGGGACAGCTCGAGACCGCCCGCGCGACGACGTTAATCGTGCAGTTCGGTCAGGCCGAGGCCCTGCAAGGGCAGGGCGGTCTGGCGAGGTTCAAAGCCGATTACCACAAACTGCTCGACGACCTCAGCCGCCACACCCCGCGCATCGTGCTGCTTTCCCCGGCGTGCTTCATGGCGTCGGTTCGCTCGCCGGACCTACGTTCCGCCGGAAAATTGAAGGACCTGGACGCCTATGCCGCTGCGGTGGGTGAAATCGCGCGGCTGCGCGGCCTGCCCTACGTGAAGCTCACCGAGGTCACGCGGGACGTCACGTCGGTCGACGGCCTTCACCTTTCGGCCAAGGGGCTGGAGCGCGTCGGTCAGGAAGTGGCCTTCGCGCTCGGTCTGCCCGACAATCAGGAACTCTCCGCCAGGCTGCGTCCGGCGATCGTCGAAAAGAACCGTCTCTGGGCCGATTGCTGGCGTCCGGCCAACTGGTCGTTCGTCTACGGCGACCGGATCTCTCAGAACTACGGCAAGGGATTCGGACCCGCGCCCTCGCTGAAGCAGAACTTCGAGGCCTATCGTCCGCTCGTGGCTTCCTGGGACCGGCACATCCAGGCCTTGGCCCGTGGTGAGAAGTCGGTCGAACCCGCCCCGCAGGCCGGCCCGGCCGTCAGCACCGAGAAGGTCATGACCTCGCCGGAGGAGCAGGCCACGTTCCAGGTCGCCGACGGCTTCGTCGTCAACCTCTTCGCCGACGAATCCCTCGGGGTCGCCAAGCCCACGCAATTCGCCTGGGATGCGAAGGGTCGCCTTTACGTCTGCTGCTCCCCGACCTATCCGCAGGCCGTCCCGGGCGTGAAGCCGCGCGATTACATCCTGCGCCTCGAGGACACCGACGGCGATGGCAAGGCGGATAAATCCGTGCGCTTCGCCGAGGGCCTCACGATGGTCCAGGGCGTCGAGCCTTTGGTCGAGCAAGACGGGTTCATCTCCCTGATCGTCTGCGACTTCGACCGTCTGCTGCTGCTCACGGACCGGGACGGGGACGGCAAGGCCGATGAGACCACGGTGCTCATGTCGGGTTTCGGTGTCGGCGACACGCACCAGCTGGTCAATTCGGTCAGCCACGGTCCGGACGGCACGCTCTGGATGAGCCAGGGCCTGCACGCCATCACCCGCGTCGAGACCCCGCATGGCATCGTCAGCCTGCCCAAGTCGGGCCTCATGCGTTACGACTACAAGCGCCAGCGGCTCCAGCCCTTCTTCCAATACGGCAAGGCCGGTCACAACTGCTGGGGCGTGGCCTTCGACGACTTCTTCCAGCCTTTCCACAAATCGGGCGACCGCGTGGCCGGCTATTACAGCCTGCCCGGACTGGGCGCGACGCAGACGCCCGAAGAATATGCGGGTACGCATTCGCTCTTCGATTCCCCGCTGAAGTCCAATTCGGTCGACATCGTCGGCACGGCGGCCATGCCGCCGGAACTCCAGGGCGCCGCCCTCATCGGAGGCTACTACGGCAACACGTTGGACCTGCATCGATTCGTCGATGACGGCGCCGGCTTCAGGACCGAGCGGATCGTCAGCCCCATCGTCTCGAGCAGCAAGGCCTTCCGGCCGGTCGACGTCTCGGTCGGACCGGACGGAGCGCTCTACGCGTGCGACTGGTTCAATGCGGTCATCGGTCACTATCAGGCCAGTTATGCCGATCCGCGTCGCGACCGTTCGCACGGCCGCATCTGGCGCATCACCGCCAAGGGGCTGCCTTCGGTGAGGCAGCCTGACCTCGTGTCCATGACAGAGTCCGAGCTGTTCGCGCAGCTCCGCTCACCCGAGCGCTGGACCCGTTACCAGGCCCGTCGTCTGCTCTTCCATCGTCCGACCGAGAAGGTCGCCCCGGCCGCCGATGCGTTCATCGCTCAGGACTTGCCTGAGCGGCAATGGATGGAGGCCCTCGGTGTCATGCAGTCGCATGGATTGGTCCGCCCGGACTTGCTCGGCCGGCTGGGTTCCTCGGCTGATTTCCGTATTCGCGCCTATGCTGCGCGCGTCGCAGGCGAATGGTCCGCCCTGCTTCCTGACGCCCAGGCACGCCTGAACAAGGCGGCCGTCGATCCGCACCCGCGGGTGCGTCTCGAAGCCGTGGTCGCGCTCAGTCACGTCGGCGGCCGTGACTCCCTGCGGTCGGCCCTGGGGGCGGCGGATCATCCGAGGGACAAGTTCCTGGATTATGGCCTTCGTCAGACCGTCCGGCATCTGCTGCCTTCGTCCGGCGGCCTCGCAGACCAGCTGCCGCCCGCTCAG
>JBJTTY010000044.1:0-2801 GCA_046080425.1 Verrucomicrobiota bacterium | reverse complement strand
CGCTTCAACACCGTCAACGCGGGTCCGCTCAAGACCAGCGCGAGCGCGGGGATTCCCGGCTACCTCGACAACTACCTGCACGCGGAGAAGATGACGTTCCGCAAGGAGGCGCTGAAGACGCAGGAAGTCGCCGACGTCGCGGCCTGGCTCCTCTCGCCCCGTTCCAGCGGGGTGAACGGGCAGGGAATCGTCGTGGACGCCGGCATGGGCTGGAATTTCTTCGACGAGGAGCTCGTCAAGGCCTCCAACCGCCTGCCCTGACGTGCGTTTCCAACGGACCGTGCTCAGCGGCCTGACGGCCGAGCTTCCTCCCGAGGTCTGGAGTTCGGCCGACCTCGAGTCCCGCCTTCAGCCGCTTTACTCCCGTCTCCGGCTGCCCGAGGGCCGTCTGGAGCTCATGACGGGCATCCGTGAGCGCCGTTTCTGGCCCTCCGCCGTCCGTCCTTCGGCCGCCTCCGCCGCGGCCGGCCGCAAGGCCATGGAAGCCGCCGGCGTGGGCCCGAAGGACGTCGACCTGCTCATCCACGCCTCGGTGTGCCGCGATCGGCTTGAGCCTTCCACGGCCGCCTACGTCCACGGGCTGCTCGGGCTGGGGCCGCAGGCGCAGATCCTGGACGTCTCCAACGCCTGCCTGGGATGGCTCAACGCGGTCGTGCTGGCGGCCGGTCTGGTCGAGTCCGGTCAGATCCGCCGCGCGCTGGTCTGCGCCGGTGAGGACGGACGTCCGCTGGTGGAACGCACGGTCCGTCTGCTCAACGAGGACCTCTCGCTGACGCGCGACACGATCAAGCCCTACTTCGCCAATCTCACCATCGGGGCCGGCGGGGCCGCAGCCGTCGTCTGCCGCGACGACCTCGCGGTTCCTGGTTCGGTGCGACTCCTGGGCGGGGCCGCCGAGACCGATTCCTCCGCCAACGGGCTCTGCGAGGGTGACACGGCCTCCGATGAGCTCGACATGCGCACGGATTCCGAAGCGCTGCTCGCCGCGGGCGTCGCGCTCGCGGGCCGTTGCTGGGGCCGTTTCCGCGTGGCCACCGGCTGGGACGCGTCGACGCCCTCGAAGGTCGTGACCCACCAGGTCGGCCGTCGTCACTCCACGCTGCTCTTCGAGTCGCTCGGCCTCGATCCCGCCAAGGACTGCCGCAGCTTCGACACGCTGGGCAACGTCGGCTCCGCCTCGTTGCCCGCGACCTTCGCGATCGCCCGAGCCGACGGACGCATCCGCGCCGGCGAGCGGGTCGCGCTGCTCGGCATCGGCAGCGGCCTCGCCAGCCTGATGCTCGCGGTGGAGTGCTGAGACCATGGAACTGAGCCCCGCGGTCCGCGCCCTTTACCCCTTCTCGCCGCGCGCCTTCCAGGCCCCCTCGGGCCGGATGAGCTACCTGGACGAGGGGCCACGCTCGGCCCGGCCGGTGCTGCTCCTGCACGGCAACCCCAGCTGGTCATTCCTCTGGCGCGACCTGGTCGCGGAACTCGTCGCGCGCGGACGACGCGTGATCGCGCCCGACCACGTGGGCATGGGGCTCTCCGGGCGCCCCGGTTCCTTCCTCCGCCTCAACGACCGCATCCGTGACGTCGAAGCGCTGCTCGACTGTCTGGGCGTGTCCGAATTCGACCTTGGCGTCCACGACTGGGGCGGCGCCATCGGTTTCGGCCTCGCGGTGCGCCGTCCGTCCAAGGTGGGCCGCATCCTGGTCACCAACACCGCCGCCTTCCGATCGGACAGGATTCCGTTCCGCATCGCCCTGTGCCGCCTGCCCTGGCTGGGCCGCCTGGCCGTCCAGGGATTCAATGCTTTCGCCGGCCCCGCCGCATCGATGGCGGTGGAGCGCCCGCTTGCGCCCGCCGTTAGGGAAGGGTTCCTGCTTCCCTATCGGACCTGGGCCGACAGGCGTTCCGTGGCGGACTTCGTGGCCGACATCCCCATGGAGCGACATCACCCTTCCTGGGCCGCCCTGGACGAGGTCGAGCGTGGACTGCCTTCGCTCGTCGGCAAACCGATGCTCCTTTGCTGGGGCCTTAAGGACTTCTGCTTCGACGGAGATTTCTTGGCCGGTTTCCGAAGGCGCTTCTCATCGTCCCGGGAGCTGATTTTTGAGGACGCCGGCCACTACGTCCTGGAGGATGCCGGCCGTGCGGCGATCGTCCCGGCGGCCGAATTTCTAGCCCCTTCCTGAGCCCCGTCAGGGGTCTGACAACCCCCTGTTAGCAAGGTGTGAACAAACATTCCTTAAGCGGAGGATAAGCATCCCTAACCCTCTGAATTCCAGAAATTTAGAGATTCGTAAAAACATTCACCGACCCCCCTTTTCCGATTGCAGAAAAGGGTGTGAAAAAGAGAATCAGAACACCTCCCTGAAGTGCGGGGAGAGAACCCTTTTCCATCCTTCCACATGAGCGAAAATTCCGAGTCCAATTCACGCGGCAAGCATGCCGGCAAGGCGTCCTATGACGCCGGAGACATCAAGCGGCTGAAGGGCCTCAAGGCCGTCCGCGAACGTCCCGGCATGTACATCGGCGACACCAATGAGACCGGCCTGCATCACTGCGTGTACGAGATTGTGGACAACTCGATCGACGAGGCGCTCGCCGGCTTCTGCAAGCACATCAAGGTCGAGGTCCATGCCGACGGCTCCCTCTCCGTCGAGGACGACGGACGCGGCATCCCCGTTGCGATGCACCCCGAGGAGAAGATCCCGACCCTCGAGCTCGTGCTCACCAACCTGCACGCCGGCGGCAAGTTCGACAAGGGCGCCTACCAGGTGTCCGGCGGATTGAACGGCGTCGGCGCCAAGTGCGTC
>JBJTTY010000043.1:0-6564 GCA_046080425.1 Verrucomicrobiota bacterium | reverse complement strand
TTGAAATGGAATCCTCACGTGCCGTTCGCGCAGGGAGACAGGTTCGAGCTGCTGCGTCAGGAGATGACGACGCTGAGGGACGCGTGGCTCAGGCACGTCGGTCACCGACGTCCCGGCGTCCCCGGCGGCATGCCCCTTGACCAGGCCGAGCCCCGTGCGGCCCGTCTGCTTCAGGATTATCTGGCCCGATAGGCGGTTTCCGGGGCTCAGCCGGCCCCGTATTTCCTAAGAAACACCCGGCCGACATGGAACCGTAACATTCCCATGGGAGGATGTCTCCGCATTCCACCCATGAACCACGTCCTCAAGTCCCTCGCCCTGGTGGCGATCACCGCCGCCGGAGCCTCCGCCCAGTCCGTCGCCCTCGACCCGAAGCTGCCCGAGTACGCCGTCGCTTCCGGCGTTTCCGGCAATCTCAACTCGGTCGGGTCCGACACCCTCAACAACCTCATGACCTTCTGGGCCGAGGGCTTCAAGGCCCGGTACCCCAACGTGAAGATCCAGATTGAGGGCAAGGGGTCCTCCACCGCCCCGACCGCCCTCGCCGCTGGCACCTCGCAGCTCGGACCCATGAGCCGTGAGATGAAGAGTGCCGAGCTCAGCGCCTTCGCCGCCAAGTTCGGTCACAAGCCGACCCGCGTGGCCGTCGCCATCGACGCCCTCGCCGTCTTCGTGCACAAGGACAACCAGCTGAAGGGACTCTCCCTCAGGCAGGTCGACTCGATCTTCTCCTCCACGCGCAAGCGCGGCGGTCAGGACGCCGTCACCTGGGCCGACGTCGGCGCCAAGGGGGCGCTGGCCGGCAAGTCCGTCTCAGCCTTCGGACGCAACTCCGCCTCCGGCACCTACGGATACTTCAAGGAGGTCGCGCTCTCCAACGGTGACTACAAGTCCACCGTCAAGGAGCAGCCCGGCTCTTCCTCGGTCGTGCAGGGCATCGCCTCCGACGTCGCCGGCATCGGCTACTCCGGCATCGGCTACAAGACCTCGGGCGTGAACGCCCTGTCCCTGGCGGCCAAGGACGGCGCGCCCTTCGTCGAGCCCAGCTATGAGAACTGCCTCAACGGCAGCTACCCGATGGCCCGCTTCCTCTACGTCTACGTCAACAAGGCGCCGAACGTGGACATGGACGCGCTCACCCTCGAGTTCATGACCTTCGTGCTCTCCAAGCAGGGACAGGAGATCGTCATCAAGGACGGCTACTACCCGCTGACCGCCGACCACGCCGTCGAGGCCCGCGCCTCGCTCAAGTACTACGTGGCCGAATGACCCTCTGGGTCCGGACCGTCCCGTCGCCACCACGCCCTCCGGGGCCGGCCATCAAAGCGCGACGCGGACGGCCTCGGGCCTTTCCGGGCGGGGGTCACCCCGCCCGTCCCTATGGATGAGACCTGACACGCGGATGAAGCATGGCTGACAAAGACGTCACAGGAGCGCCCCCGGAGTCGCGTTTCCAGGTCGCCCGCGGCACGCTGCTGGCCGACGTCTGGATGGGGCGGCTGATCCGGACCGGAGGCGTCGGCGTGATCGCCGCGGTGGTCGGGATGCTGGTCTTCCTGCTCTGGCAGGTGGTGCCGCTGTTTTCCGGAGCCGATGTCTCTCCGCTGCCAGCTGTGCCGGCTCAGTCCGGCGCGGTCGCTTTCGGTGAGGACGATTCGGGCGAGGTCGCCTATGCGGCCATGGCCGACGGCAGCCTGCGGTTCGTGCGGACTGCCGACGGGTCCGCCGTGTCGTCCTGGACTCCCCCCGCCGGAGCGGTCGGCGTGACCGCGGTGCGTGTCCAGTCACGCGAAGGCCAGGTCCTGCTGGGCCATGCGGACGGTTCCGTCACCGTCGTTTCCGTCACCTTCAAGGTGAACTTCGCCAAGGACGGCCGTCGTTCGGTCGAACCGGAGGTGAAGGCTGAGCCTCCCCGTCAGGTCGGCGAAAAGGGTCGCCCGGTCACCGAGCTCTGGGCCGCCCGCTCCTCGGGTTCGCGGCTCATCGTGGTGAGGCAGCCCTCCGCCGGCGGTTCCGCGTTGCGCGCGATCCGGCTGACCGAGCGGCGCGGCCTCGGCGGCCGCGCCACGGTCATCGCTGGAGAGCCTTTCGCGGTGGCCGCCGACGTGGCCGACCCGGCGCAGGTCCTCGTGCCTTCGACCGCCGATTCCGCGCTCGTGATCCTGCGCGACGGCGAAGTGCGGGCTTATTCCGGCGAAGGCGACCGGCTGGACCTGATCCAGTCCTTCCGCCCCCTTGCCGGACCGAAGGCCGCCCCCTCCGCGGCCGGTTTCACCTTCGGCGACGTCTCCGCGGTCTTCCTCGGAGCCGACGGACAGCATCGGGTCTGGGCGCTGCATCCCGTGAAGCAGCCCGACGGCCGCAGCCTGCGCCGCTGGGGCGAGGTGCGTGAACCTGAGTCGCTGCCCGGCCCGGGCGCGGGCGTCTGGCCCGCGGCCGGGAACAAGTGCTACCTTGTCTCGGCCGGCGGAATCCTCCAGCTGCGCAACCTGACCACCAGCGCCGTCCGCTGGGAGGGCGTCGCGCCCGCCGGTTCGCCCAGGCAGGTGGTCTTCTCGCGCGACTACGACCGCTTCTCGGCCTTGGTCTCCGACGGACGCATCCTCCGCTGGAAGGTCGAGGACCATCATCCCGACGCCTCCTGGGCGGCCTTCTTCGGCCGCATCTGGTATGAAGGCGCCGAAGGCCCCGCGTTCGTCTGGCAGAGCAGCTCGGGCAGCGACGAGTTCGAGGCGAAGTATTCCCTCGTGCCGCTCATCTACGGCACGGTCAAGGGCACCTTCTACGCGTTGCTCTTCGCCCTGCCCATCGCGCTCCTGGCGGCGGTCTATGTCTCCCAGTTCCTCCGTCCCGACCTGCGCCTCATCGTCAAGCCCCTGATGGAGGTCATGGCCTCGCTGCCCTCCGTGGTCCTGGGCTTCCTGGCCGGGCTGTGGCTGGCGCCGGTCGTCGACGCCCACCTCGTGCCGCTGCTCTGCGCCCTCGCCGTGCTCGCGCCCGCCGGCTTCGCCTCCGGCTGGGCCTGGTCGCGCCTGCCTCAGCCCGTCCGCCGTCGCGCCCGCCCCGGCCTGGAGTTCCTCTGGCTCGTGCCGGTGGTCTGCCTCTGCGTCTGCGCGGCGTGGAGCCTCGGCCCCTGGGTGGAGTCGACCTTCTTCACCGTCGCGGATCCCTCGGGGGCCGTCGTGTCCGACTTCCGCGAGTGGTGGCGCGTCTCGACCGGCCTGGCCTACGACGCCCGCAACTCCCTCGTCGTCGGGTTCGTGATGGGCTTCGCGGTTATCCCCGTCGTCTTCACCATCGCCGAGGACGCGCTCTCCAACGTCCCCGCGGCGCTGACCTCCGGATCCCTCGCCCTCGGCGCCAGCCGCTGGCAGACGGTGTGGCGCGTCGTCGTGCCCACCGCGGTGTCCGGCATCGTCTCCGCCGTGATGATCGGCTTCGGACGCGCCGTCGGCGAGACGATGATCGTCGTCATGGCCACCGGCAACACGGCGGTGATGGAGGCCAACCCCTTCAATGGGATGCGCACGCTCTCGGCCAACATCGCAGTCGAACTGCCCGAAGCCCCCGCCGGCCACACCCATTTCCGCGCGCTCTTCCTCGGTGCGTGCTGTCTCTTCCTCCTGACCTTCGTCCTCAACACCTTCGCGGAGATCCTGCGTCAGCGTCTCCGTGAGCGCTACAAGGTCGTCTGAGCCATGTCTTCCCTCCCCGAAGTCTCCGACAGCGCCTCGCCGCGCGGCGAACCGTTCGTCTGGTTCACCGGGCTGGGTCTGATCGTCGGGCTGTTCATGATCGCCGGCCTGCTGGGGCTGGTGGCGTGGAACGGTGTGAAGGTTTTCTGGGCCCCTCCGGTGCCCGAGGCGCGCCTCAAGGACGGCCGGGTCGTCCTGGGACAGCTCGCGCAGCGTCGGGTCAAACCTTCTTCGCCCGCGGCCGCGCCCCGCCACGAGCGTCAGTATCAGGTGGGTCTCCGCGAGCTCAACGGGCAGTCCTTCCTCTGGGTCGACGAGACCGAGGTCGTCTCCGAATCCTTCCCTTCCGGCGTCCTCGGGCTCGAGCGCATGGAGAACGGTCCGGCCTTCGTGCGTCCGGTCGCCCTCGTCAGGGCCGACGGCACGCGCCTCGAGGCCGCCGACGCAGGGTTCCACCCGGCCTTGCTCGCCGAGGTCGAAAGGGCCCATTCGATCCGCCGCCGCCACGCCGCCCTGGTCCGGGACGGCATCGGATCGGTCAACGCCGAGATGGAATCGACGCGCATCGACCTCCGCCGGACCGAGGACCGGGGCGGGGACCTGGCGCCCATCCGCGCGCGCATCGCCGACCTGGACCGGCGCTACGCCGAACTGCGAGGTCAGGCCGAGAAGGTGCTGGCCGAGGCGGGGAAGGGCGCCCTCGAGTCGCGCGATGCGGCCGGACGCCCGGTCGTCACGCCCTCGCTCGCCCTCGTGCGGGCATGGCGGCCCAATGACATGGGCTGGACCGACCGTGCCGCGCTGATGCTTTCCCGGGTGGGCGAGTTCGTCTTCGACGAGCCCCGCGAGGCCAACACCGAGGGAGGGCTTTTCCCCGCCATGTTCGGCACGCTGGTCATGACCGTGTTCATGAGCCTCCTCGTGACGCCCTTCGGCGTCATCGCGGCCATCTACCTGCGCGAATACGCCGCCCAAGGCCCCGTCCTCCGCGCCGTGCGCATCAGCGTCAACAATCTGGCGGGCGTGCCCTCGATCGTCTTCGGCGTCTTCGGCCTCGGCTTCTTCGTCTACGTGCTGGGCGGATCCGTGGACCGGTTGTTCTTCGCCGACCAGCTCAAGTACAACAACAACACGCCCGTCTTCGGCACGGGTGGCCTGCTCTGGTGCTCCCTGACCCTCGCGCTCATGACCCTGCCGGTGGTCATCGTCGCGACCGAGGAGGCCCTCGCCGCGGTGCCTCGCGGCATGCGCGAGGCCTCGCTCGCCGCCGGCGCGTCCAAGTGGCAGACCGTCCGACACATCCTGCTGCCCGCCTCCGCCCCGGGCATCCTGACCGGCATCATCCTGGCCATGGCCCGCGGGGCCGGCGAGGTGGCGCCCCTCATGCTGGTCGGCGTCGTGAAGCTCGCCCCCACACTGCCCTTCGACGGTGCGGCTCCCTTCCTGCATCTCGACCGGAAGTTCATGCACCTCGGTTTCCACGTGTATGACCTGGGCTTCCAGTCGCCCGACTCCGACGCCGCCCGCCCGATGGTCTTCGCGACCACGCTGCTGCTCATCCTGCTCGTGGTGACGCTCAACCTGGGCGCCATCAGGATCCGCAACCGCCTGAGGCGCCGTTTCCGCGGAGCCGCCTTCTGAACTTACCCGATGTCCACCATGACCGCCCCCACCTCCGCACGCATCAAGGTCCGCCCCGCCGCCGACAACGACGGCCGCAAGGACTTCATCAGCATCCGCGACTTCGGCTTCTGGTATGGCGAGAAGAAGGCCCTCGACGGCATGACGCTCGACATCCCGGAGCGCCAGGTGGTCGCGTTCATCGGGCCCTCCGGCTGCGGCAAGTCGACCCTCCTGAACATCGTCGCCGGGTTCATCGCTCCCTCGAGCGGCCGCGCGACCCTCGATGGCCGCGCCATCCAGGGCCCCGGGTCGGACCGCGGCGTGGTGTTCCAGCAATACTCGCTGTTTCCCTGGATGTCGGTGCGCAAGAACGTTGAATTCGGTCTCAAGATGCAGGGGGTGTCGGCGACCAAGCGCGAGACCACCGCGCGCACGCTGCTGGGACTCTCGGGCCTGCTCGCCTTCGAGAACCACTACCCCGACCAGCTCTCCGGAGGCATGAAGCAGCGCGTGGGCATCGTGCGTGCGTTGGCCACGAGCCCGCAAGTGCTGCTCATGGATGAACCCTTTGGAGCGCTCGACGCGCAGACCCGGGTGGTGATGCAGGAGATTCTCACCAACATGTGGCAGCGCTTTCGCATCTCGGTGCTGTTCATCACCCACGACATCGACGAAGCGATCTTTCTTTCCGACAAGGTCTACGTCATGACTGCCCGCCCGGGGCGCATCAAGGCCGAGATCGTCGTGCCGCTGCCCAGGCCACGCACGCCGGAAATGACCGGTTCACGTGAGTTCCTCGCCATGGTGGCGCACTTGAAACTCCTGATCCGCGAAGAGAGCCTGGCGGCAATGGGCGGTGAACTCGCGCACGGCGGTCTGGGCGGGTTCTCGATGGACGTCGGACCGCGCGGCGTCGCCGACGTGGTCTGAGTCTGGCGCCTGCGACCGCGACGGGTCGCAGGCCAGTTATTGCCCCCGAGCGATGGGTTCTCTCGCAAGACGCGATCGCACCCTCGACATCCCGGACGTGTGCCGCGCTGGAGTAAGATTGGTACTGGTTTCTCCTCTGAAATTGCCCCTTTTCGCGCGGTTGCCCCTCAGTCAATGACCCTGCCGGCCGGCTGGCCTTCCGAAGTGCGCGACCACCGCGCGTCGCGCACCCTGGAGCTGGTCTGGGACGACGGGCGCGCGTCGCGCATCACCCACCTGTCGTTGCGGCAGGGTTGCCGCTGCGCCGAATGCGAGA
>JBJTTY010000042.1:0-4691 GCA_046080425.1 Verrucomicrobiota bacterium | reverse complement strand
GTTGAGCGAGAGGTGGTGGCCTTCCCAGCGGAAGCCCCAGGTGCCCTTGGCGTCAGGGGTGCCGAAGATGGACACGAAGTAGTTCTCCGCGTCGCGCTTGGGGCCGGAACCGCCCTCGAGTTCGAAGAGCACGTGCTCGAGCGCCATGACCGATTCGGCCTTCATGTGGCCGCGGCCGCTGAGGGCGACGGACAGGATGGCCTGGGCGAAGTGACGCTGACCGGGATTCATCTCCTTCAGCGGGAGTCCCTTGCGGGCCGACGGCACGAAGATCCAGTTGGTGCGCTCAGCGTCATCGAACTGGAACGTCGCCTTGGCCTTCTGCTCGGCCTTGAGGGAACCGAGGAACGCGTTGGCCGCCTTGGACATCTCTTCGCCGGCGGTGTGGGCTTGGGCGCCGGCGGCCACGAGCAGGGCGGCGAGGGCGCGGAGGGTGCGGGGCAGGGTGATCATGGGGTCAGGTGAGGACAAGTATGTAGGGGCTGGGTTCCCGGAGAGCCAGAAAGGAATGGCGAGCGGGGCTGGCGCCCCGAGGGGTGGGTAGGGCGGCCATTGCCATGGCCGCCGTTCGCCATGGCGGATTCGACGAGCCGGGCAGAGCTATTTGACCAAAGGATGTGCGTCCGGCCACGGACGTGATGGCAATCACGTCCCTACCTCAATCCTTGCCTTCCGCCTCGCTCAGGCGCAGCGCGGCCTGCTCCCAGGCCGCGGTGGCCGTCTGGAGGGCTTCGGCCGCGCTCTTCAGGTCGGCGTTCAGCTGCTGGACCTTGGCGCCCTGGGCGTAAGTGGCCGGGTCGGCGAGTTCGGCGGTCAGGGATGCCTGCCTCGCCTCGAGGTCGGCGATCTGCTGCTCCAGTTTCGCGACCTCCGACTTGAGCTTGCGGAGTTCCGAGGCCGAGGGCCTGACCGCCGCCTTCGGTTTCTCGGGCTTCTTCTCCTCGGCCTGCTTGGGCCGGCCGTCCGTGAAGCCCGCGGTCAGGGCGGCGCGCTCATTGCCCGCCTTGGATTTCTCGAGGTAGTAGCCGTAGTCGCCCGCGTAGGGCGTCAACCGGCCGGAATGGACGTGCAGGACCGTCTTGGCGATCTGGCGGATGAAGTGCACGTCGTGGCTGACGAAGAGCAGCGTGCCCTCGTATCCCTGCAGCGCCGTGATCAGCGCGTCGATCGAGGAGATGTCGAGGTGGGTCGTCGGCTCGTCCATCAGCAGGAAGTTCGGCGGATTCACCAGCAGCTTTACCAGCGCGAGGCGCGACTTCTCGCCCCCTGAGAGGACGGCGACCTTCTTGTGCACGTCGTCCTTGCGGAAGAGGAACGCGCCCAGCATGCCGCGGGCCTGCTGTTCGGTGAGCCCGTTCTCGTTGGTGCGGAGCTCCATCACGTTCTCCAGCACCGTCAGCTTCGGGTTGAGGTTGTCGACGCGGTTCTGGGAGAAGTAGCCGGTGATGACGTTGCCGCCCTCCTCGCGGAGGCCGCCGTTGATCGGCACGATGCCCGCCAGGATCTTGAGCAGGGTCGACTTGCCCGCGCCGTTGGGCCCGACGAGCACCGTGCGCTGGCCTCGCTCACATTCATAGTTGAGGTCCTCGTAGACGACGTGCTCGCCGTAGGCCTGCCGGACGCGCTCGAGCTTCATGACCTTGAGTCCGGAACGCGGCGGCTGCGGGAAGCGGAACTGGATCTTCTTCAGGTCGTCCTCGGGTTCGTCGATCGCGACCTCCTCGAGACGGGAGATCTGCTTCTCCTTCGACTTAGCGCGCGAGGCCATCGAGGCCTTGGCGCCGAAGCGGTCGACGAAGGTCTGCAGGTGCGCGATCTCCCGCTGCTGGTTCTTGAAGAGCGCCTGCTGGCGCTCCTTGCGCGCGTCCCGTTCGATGAGGAAGTCGTCGTAGTTGCCGGTGTATTCGTGCAGGCGCTGCCCGCGCAGCTCGATCATGCCCGTGCACAGCGCGTTGAGGAAAGCGCGGTCGTGCGAGATGACGACGAGTCCACCCGGGTAGTGGGTCAGGTAGTCCTGGAACCAGAGCAGGGCCTCGAGGTCGAGGTGGTTGGTCGGTTCGTCGAGCAGGAGCAGGGTGGGCTCGCTCACGAGCAGGCGGGCCAGATGGGCGCGCATCACCCATCCGCCGGAGAAGGTCTTGGCGGGCTTCAGGTGGTCGCTCTCCCGGAAACCGAGTCCGGCGAGGATCTTCTTCGCGCGCGGCTCGAGGGTGTAGTCGATGTCCCAGTCGTCGTCGTTCTCGGGCTCCAGCTTGCCGCCGCTGGTCGCGATCTGCAGGATGGTCTCGTCGCCGACCGGCGCGCTCTCCTGGGGCAGGAAGCCGAAGTCCGCGCCGCGTTCCCATTCGATCAGGCCCTCGTCGGGCTGGTCCTTGCCCAGGATGATGTTGAAGAGCGTCGACTTGCCCGCGCCGTTCGCCCCGACGAGCCCCAGGCGGTCCGTGCGCGCGATGTTCAGCGACACCTCCGCGAACAGCGTGCGGGGGCCGTAGGACTTCGAGACGTTGGCGATGGTCAGCATCGGTCAGCCGATGAAGGGGTCCGCGACGGCGAGGTCAAGGGTCGGGGCGAGGCAGGGACAGGGGTAGGGACAGGGATGTCGTAGGGTCGATGACGTAGCCTGGCACTGCGCGTACTCTTGCCCCGGCCGCGCTTCGGCGGGCCCTCCCCCTGTCCCCGTGTCACCTTGCCCACGTGCCCCCTTGCTACGCCCACTTCAGCTTGCTGCGCAGGACGTCGAAATGGGAGAGGTTCGTGGGGCGGAGCAGGCCGAGGCGCACCTTGGCGGTGCGCACGATGAGGGGGAGGCGTCCAGCGGCCTCGAGGGTGGGGCGTCCGTCGACGGACACGCCGAGCAGGGCGCCGTCCTCGCTGCGCACCTCGAGCTCCGCCTCGCCGTCGAAGACCACGGAGCGGTTCGACATCGTGTGCGGGCAGATGGGCGTGAGGGCGATCACGGAAGCCGCCGGGTCGACCAGCGGTCCGCCCGCGGCCAGGCTGTAGGCGGAGGTGCCAGTCGGGGTGGCGAGAATCAGTCCGTCGGCGCGGTACTCGTTCACCGGCGCGCCGTCGGCGCGCACGGAGAAGCGTCCCATCCGGAAGGCCTCGCGGGTCTTGAGCACCACGTCGTTGAGGGCCAGGGCGAAGGTGCCGTCGGCGAAGCGCACCTCGAGCAGCGCGCGTTCCTCCCGGCGGCAGTCGCCGGCCAGTACGGAGCGCACGGTGGCCGCGACGTCCTCGCCGGGGTAGGCCGCGAGGAAGCCGAGCTTGCCGCGGTTGATGCCGAACAGGGGGACGCCTTCCAGCGCGGCGGCCTCGGCCACGCCGAGGAAGGTCCCGTCGCCGCCCACGACCACGCAGGCGTCAGCCCCGCGGAGCACCGCGCGGTCGACCGGCCAGTCGGAGGCCACCTCAAGGGTCACGCCGGCCGCCTGGGCGGCCGAGCGCACGGCCTGCACGATGTCCTCCGCTCCGGTCTTGGAGCGGTTCACGACGAGTGCCAGACGGCGGATGGCCATTGGGTCAGTCTTGCGGGCCCGGCCCGGGAGGGCAAGGCCAAGGCGGGCGGCCGAAGCCCCCGCTCAGGCCTTTCCGGCGGCCTCCAGGGCCTCCGCCAGCTTCGAGACGTCGGTGCCGCCGCCCATCGCGGCGTCGGGCTTGCCTCCGCCCTTGCCGCCCATGCGGGCGCAGGCCTCGGAGACGATCTTGCCCGCGGACTTGCCCGCCTTCACGGCTTCGGCGCCGCAGTTGGCCACGAGCGAGGCCTTGTCGCCGAAGGCGGCGGCCAGCACCACCACCGCGGCGGGGCCTACCTTGCCGGCGACCTTGGCGCCGAGTTCGCGGAGTTCGTTGGGCGACTCCAGGCCGGGGGCCTGGGCGATGACATACTTGAGCCCGCCGCGCTCGGCCGCCTTGGCAGCGAGGGCGTCGGCGAGCTGCGAGGCCTCACGGTCACGATAGGCCTTGAGGCGTTTCTCGAGCGCCGAGGACTGCTCCATGACCTGTTCGAGGCGCTTCAGCAGGTCGACCACGGGCGTGTTCGTCGCCGCGGAGAGCGACTTCAGCAGCTCGGCGTCGGCGTGGGCGCGCTCGTAGGCGGCGAGTCCGGCGAGGGCCTCGATGCGGCGCACGCCGGCGGCGATGGCGTTCTCCCCGGTGATGCGGAAGAGCCCGATCTCGCCCGTGCGACGCACGTGCGTCCCCGCGCAGAGCTCCATGGACCAGCCGTCCAGCGCGCCGGCCTTGCCGCCCACCTGCACGACCCGCACGGAGTCGCCGTACTTGTCGCCGAAGAACTGCATGACGTCGGGTCGGCCCTTCACGGAGGCGTAGGGCACCTCGGTCCAGGACACCGGCTCGTCGGCGAGCACACGCTCGTTGACCAGGCGCTCGACGTCGGTCACCTGGCCGGGCGTGAGGGCGTGACCGTTGAAGTCGAAGGTCAGCTTGGACGGGTCGACCGCCGAGCCCTTCTGCGAGGCCTCCTTGGAGACGACCTCGTGCAGCGCCCAGTGCAGGACGTGCGTGACCGTGTGGTGGCGCTGGATGGCGTCGCGTCGCGCGCGGTCCACCGACACCTCGACCGTGGCGCCCGTCTCCGGGGCGTCCTCGCCGTCGAGGAAGTGCAGCCAGGTCTGGCCCGACTTCTGGGTGTCCGTGACGCGCCACTGGCGGCCGCCGAGGGAGATCGC
>JBJTTY010000041.1:0-13535 GCA_046080425.1 Verrucomicrobiota bacterium | reverse complement strand
CAGTCGAGCTCGAGGCCCGCCTTCTGCGCGGCGATCAGCGCCTGCACCGTCTGCACGACGTTGCCGCCGGCTAGGAAGTGGGCGTCGAGCCGGTCGATCTCCAGGGGAAGGCCGGCCTTGGTCGCCGCGATCTTCGCGTCGACGATCACCGAGTAGGGCACGCCGCGCAGGCGCATGCCCACCAGCTCGAAGACGCCGACCTCGGCCCCGGCGAGCCGCGCCCTCACCCAGACGGCGAGGAAGGAGAGCAGGAACAGCACCAGCAGCAGCAGGGCGC
Organism: Verrucomicrobiota bacterium; assembly: GCA_046080425.1. Lineage (GTDB taxonomy): Bacteria > Verrucomicrobiota > Verrucomicrobiia > Opitutales > UBA953 > UBA953. The sequence goes on along the minus strand of JBJTTY010000041.1, from coordinate 13,258 downwards.
CGACGGCCACGTAGGCCAGGATGGTCAGGGTGGGAGGCATGGGAGGAATGTTCAGCGGGCGAGGCGGACGGTGACGCGACCGGCGGCCGCCTCGGTCACGACGACGGCGGCGCCCCGCTCGACGTAACCGTCCGCCGAGAAGGCTTCGACGCGGAGGCCGTCGATCTCAACCGCGCCGGAGGGGGCCAGCACGGTGAGGGCCCGGGCCGGGCGGCCGACGTAGAGGGCGAACCCGGAGGCGGCGGGCACGGCGGCGCCCTGGTTATCCGCGCGGTTGGTGATCGGCGCCGCGCGCATCCAGCGGCGGAAGAGGAGGAACTCCGCGGCCAGGCCGAGGAGGAACACGAGGCAGAACAGCAGGCAGGCGCCGACGCCCCCCGAGGAGGCCGACAGCCATATGCCGGCGAAGGAGACGGCCGCGCCGACGAAGCCGATGAAGACGGTGGGCAGCAGGAACTCTGCGGCGATGAGCACGAGTCCGGCGGCGAGCAAGGTCCAGGCGAGCGCGAGGGATGCGGGCTGTTCCATGTCCGTGAGACTAGGTGGGGGGCACTGGGCATCCACCCTTTTCTGGACCTTGGGATTACAAAAGATGGCGGCGTCCGTAACGCCGCAAGCCGCTTGCGGTGGGCGGCGAGGAGCCCCATCCTGCGGGGATGGCCGGCAAACCGAGAAGCGAGAGGCGCAAGCACGTCAAGCCCGCCCATGAAGTGGTGCGCGAGGCCCTCCTGCACGTGGGAGCCCGGGCCGCGGGACGCCAGCTGGACGCCCACGCCGAAGTCGCCCGGGCGCTGGGCGTGTCCACCTCGATGCTCTACAAATGGCGGGAGCCGAGCGCGCACGGCAGCGGACAGCCCAATCCGCTCGAACGCGCGGCGGTGCTGCTCGAGGCCACCGGGGACCTGCGCATCGCCGACTGGTTCGCGCAGCGGGCGGGAGGGCATTTCGCCCCGGAGGAGACGGACGCCCACGCCCCCGAGCTCTCCCGGGCGGCGAACTCCCTGGTGCGCGAGTTCAGCCTGGTCATCGCAGAACTGGTAGACGCCGTCGAGGACCACCGCGTCTCCGGGGCGGAGGCGCAGGAGCTGCGCGGGCGCTGGGACGCGCTCCGCAAGCGCGCCGAAGGGTTCATCCGCGCCTGCGAACGGGGAGACTACTCACCCGAGGACTGACATGGCCTCGCTGCCCATCAGGCATTACGGCGACCCGGTGCTGCGCGCCAAGGGCGAACCGGTGCGCGAGTTCGGCGCGCCGCTCCGCGCGCTCGGCGAGACGATGTTTGAGACGATGCGCGCGGCCAAGGGCATCGGGCTGGCCGCCCCGCAGGTCGGGCTGCCGCTGCAGCTCTTCGTGCTCGACGTGCGGGATCCGGAGTCGAGGCCGGTCCTGGACGGACGGGAGGAGGATCCCGCCCGCATCATGCCCATGGTGCTGGCCAACGCGGAGGTCAGCGTGCCCGAAGACGAGGCGGTCGGCTATGACGAAGGCTGCCTGTCCTTCCCGGGCGTGCGCGGGTCGGTGGCGCGTGTCGAACGCGCGACCGTGCGCTACCGTGACGCCGACGGCGCCCCGCACGTGCTCGAATGCTCGGGGCTCCTCGCCCGCTGCGTGCAGCACGAGCACGACCACTGCCAGGGCGTGCTCTTCATCGACCGAATGACGGGGCCCGACGTGCTCCTCGCCGCCTCGAAGATCAAGCGCATCCGCAGGGACACCGAAGCCTCGCTCCGGACGGCCCGCAGGAAGTGAAGGTCACTTCTTGGCGGCGGGGGGCTCGGTGACGCGGAACTCTAGGTCGCCGACCGAGACTAGGTCGGCCCCGGCGCCGCCGGAGACGCGGAAGGTGCGGCTGAGTCCGGAAGAGGCGGCGGACGCGACGCTCCAGGTCGCACGGGCTCCGTCCAAGGAAGGCGCGTCGGCGCCGCCGACCACGACGGCCGCGGGCAGGCTTGAGCCGACGGCGATGCGGCCGTTGCGCACGCAGAGATGGCGCAGGAGCGCGGCTCCCAGGGCGGGAGATCCCCGGTCGTAGGCCAGCAACCAGTCGCCCGAGGCGGCCAGACGCGGGATGAAGCTGCGCGCGTCGGCCAGGGTGAGGCGCACGCCGTACTCCTTCATGGGGGCGTCGGCCGGACCGACGCTGGTCAGGAAGGCTTCGGACGCGACGACGCGCGAGGTGAACGCGTCGGCCAGCCGCACGAACAGGAGTCCGGCGGAGCCGTCCGGGGCGAGGGGGAAGACCTCCGCCCAGAGCACGGCCACGGTGCGCGGGGTAGTCGCCCGGTCGAGGTTCTCGGAGAAGGCGGAAGGGCCTTCGCCGGAAGGAGGCGCGAAGTAGGCGTAGCCGCCGGACGGCACGGGAGAGAGCGACCTGGAGTCGGCCTTCTCCCAGGAGGCGCGGAGCGAATCGCCGATGACGCCTGAACGGGCGGACTTGCCCTCGGCGAAGACGGACGCGCCCAGGAAATGGACGTGCTTGAAGCCGCCGTCGCGCGCCGCCTTCTGCAGGCGGACGGCGGCCAGGGAGACGGCCATGGCCCAGTTCTGGGCGGGCACGTCGGCCTCGTGCACCACGGGCTTAGTCAGGTCGGCCTTCTTCATGGCGGCCACGGCCCGCAGCTTGAGGATGGAGGGCTGCGCCCGGCGGATCTGCTCGGTGCCGTCGTTGACGAGCTTCTGTCCGCGGGCCTTCACCTGCTCGGGCGTCTCGGCGAAGGCTCCCTTGCTGCGCTTGATGGCGGCGGAGGCGATGATGCTGTTGCCCTGCCTGACGCGCTCCTCTCCGAGCTGGACCTGCCGCAAGGCGCTGCCCCACTCGGAGAGCTCCGTGCGGCTGAGCAGGGACGGGACCTCGTTGTCCGGCACGGGTGGCGGGGCGGGCGGCTTGGGGTCCGCCGCACGGAGACAGAGGCCGGAGAGCAGGCAGAGGATGGCGAGCAGGGCCTTCACGTCAGGATTCGTCGAATTTCCGCGAGAAGAGGGCGTCCATCTCGTCGAGCAGGGCGCCGGCGTCCTTGCCCTTGGCGGAGAACCGGAGCCGGGAGCCCTGGCCTGCGGCAAGCATCATGAGGCCCATGATGGACTTACCGTTCACGGACTCGTCGTCCTTGGAGACGGTCACCTCGACTTCAGGGAAGCGGTTGGCCAGGCGCACGATCTGGGCGGCCGGCCGGGTATGAATGCCCATCCGGTTCTGAACGGTGAACTCGCGGGCCTTGGCCTCTGGGGAATCTTCCATGAAAGGGGTCGAAAAACAGCCTTACGGCTTTTGAATTAGAGGGAAAAGGGAGGTCGGACGCAAGGAGGGTCAAGGCAAATTAGGAGGGCAAGGGGGTTCGCTTGACCTTGGCGGGAAGCCGCCTCCAATCGAAACGAACACCCACCACCGTGGCCAAGCCCGCAGTCCTCACCCACCCCGAGTCCCTCAAGCGCCCCGCCGGACCTTCGGAGTACGCCAAGGATCCGGTGAACGCCGGGATGTCCAAGGCCGAAAAGGTGGCGCTCTACACGAAAATGGCCCGCATCCGGCATTTCGAGCAGCGCTGCATCAGGGTCTACCAGCAGGGCAAGATCGGCGGGTTCCTCCATCTCTACGTGGGCCAGGAGGCGGTGGCGGCCGGCACCATCTCGCTGCTCGGCAAGGACGACCATGTCATCACGGGCTATCGCGACCACGGGCATGCCCTCATGGTGGGCATGGGCATGAAGGAATGCATGGCCGAGCTGACCGGCAAGGCCACGGGATGCTCCAAGGGCAAGGGCGGCTCGATGCACTACTTCGCCCCCGACAAGAACTTCTGGGGCGGCCACGGCATCGTCGGAGGCCAGGCCCCCCTCGGCACCGGACTGGCCTACGCGGTCAAATACCTCGGCCGGAAGGGCTCGTGCTTCTGCTACATGGGCGACGGCGCGGTCAACCAGGGCGCGGTCCATGAGGCCTACAACCTCGCCGCGCTCTGGGACCTGCCGGTCATCTTCGTCATTGAGAACAATGGCTACTCGATGGGCACGTCGCAGGAGCGGTCGACGGCCCACCCGGGATGCCTGGCCAAGCGCGCCGAGGGCTACGGCATGGCTTGGGATGTCATCAACGGCCATGACGTGTACGAGGTGCGCGCCCGCGCGGCCGCCGCGCTCCGACGCGCCCACGAGGAGTCGAAGCCCACGGTCCTCGAGATCTTCACCTACCGCTACTACGGCCACTCGATGGCCGACCCGGACAAGACCTACCGCGATAAGGAGGAGATCAAGGAGTACCGCGAACAGAAGGACCCGGTCCTGCTCTTCGAGAAGGAACTGATCGCCGAGAAGGTCCTCACGCCCGAGAAGGCCAAGGCCATCAACGAAGCCGCCATGGAGGAGGCCGACGCGGCCGCCAAGTTCGCCGACGAATCTCCCGACCCGACCCCGGCCGACGTGACCAGGGACATCTACTGGGAGGAGGACAACCGGGGCCCGGACACCTCTTCGCGCGGCACCATCATCTTCGAATAATCCTCCGATGCCCGTCATGTCCTACCGCGAGGCGCTCCGCGCCGCGATGCGCGAAGAGCTCCGACGCGACGACAAGGTCGTGCTCATGGGCGAGGAGGTCGCCCAGTTCAACGGCGCCTACAAGGTGACCGAGGGGCTGCTCAAGGAGTTCGGCCCGAAGCGCGTCGTGGACACGCCCATCTCCGAGGCGGGCTTCATCGGCCTGGGCATCGGCGCGTCGATGCTCGGCATCCGTCCGGTGATGGAGCTGATGTTCTGGTCGTTCTCCTACGTCGCCTTCGACCAGATCGTGAACAACGCGGGCAACATCCGCTACATGTCCGGCGGGCTCATCAACTGCCCGATCGTCATCCGCGGCCCGGCCAACGGCGGCACCAACGTCGGCGCCACGCACTCCCACACGCCCGAGGCCATCCTGGCCTCGCACCCCGGCATCAAGGTGGTCTGCCCGGCCACGCCTTACGACGCTAAGGGGCTCATGAAGGCCGCCATCCGCGACAACGACCCGGTCTACGTGATGGAGAACACCATCCTCTACAACGACAAGGGGGAGGTGCCCGAGGACGACTATGTCGTGCCGCTCGGCGTCGCCGACGTGAAGCGGGCGGGCGATGACCTGACCATCGTGGCCCACGGGCGCGCGGTCATCACGTCGCTCAAGGCCGCCGAGATCCTCGAGGCGGAGCACGGCGTGAGCGTCGAGGTGGTGGATCTGCGTTCCATCCGTCCGCTCGACGAGGAGACGATCCTCGCCTCGGTCCGCAAGACGCACCGCGTGCTCCTCGTGGAGGAGAACAAGCCGTTCTGCGGCGTCGACGCGCAGATCGCCTACCTGATCCAGTCCCGCGCCTTCGACGAGCTCGACGCGCCGATCCACCGCGTGTCGTCGGTCGACGCCCCGCAGATCTACTGCAAGCGTCTCGAGGACCAGCAGATCCCCAACCCCGCCCGCGTCGTGGCGGAAGCGCTCAAGGTCCTCGCCTGAGGCGGGTCCGCCCAATCTACCGATGGCCGAAATCATAGACATGCCCAAGCTCTCCGACACGATGTCGGTGGGCACGCTCGTGAAGTGGAACGTGAAGGAGGGTCAGGAGGTCGCCTTCGGCGACATCCTCGGCGAGGTCGAGACGGACAAGGCGACGATGGAGCTCTCCTGCACGGTCCCCGGCACGGTGCTCAAAATCTACGCCGCGGCCGGCGCCCAGCTGCCGGTCGGCGCGCCGATCCTCGCCATCGGCAAGAAGGGCGAGAAGGCCCCCGTGCCCGATGCGCCCGCCCCCAAGGAGGCCCCCAAGGCCGCCACGCCGCCCATTCCCGAGAAGACCGGGATCCCCTGCGTGCCTCCCGCCCCGGCGGGCGGTTCGGCTCCGGTGCGCGCCGCCTCCGACGGTTCACGCGCCAAGGTCTCCCCTTACGCCCGACGCATGGCCGAGAAGGCCGCGCTCAACGCCGCATCGCTCTCCGGCACCGGCCCGGGAGGACGCGTCGTGGCCCGCGACGTCGCCGCGGCCGCCGCGCTGCCCGCCGCGCCTTCGGGCCCGGTCAACGTGACGGTGCCTCCGCCTTCCGACGGCAAGGGCGTGCAGCCCGACGGCGACCTCGCAGTCGGCGGCATGCGCCAGACGATCGCCCGACGGCTGCTCGAGTCCAAGGTGACGGTGCCGCACTTCTACCTCGAGGTGGAGGTCGACGCCGCCCCGCTCATGGCGATGCGCGAGTCGATCAACCGCCGGCTGGCTGAGGCGGAAGGCAAGGACGCCCTCAAGCTCTCGGTCAACGACTTCATCCTGAAGGCCTCCGCGGAGGCGCTCCGCCAGGTGCCCGCGGTCAACTGCTCCTGGGCGGGCACGAGCATCCGCCAGCACGGCGCGGTGCACCTGTCGTTCGGGGTCGCCCTCGACGACGGACTGGTCACGCCGGTCATCCGCGACGCGCACGCGAAGTCGCTACGCGAGATCGCCACGGACGCCAAGGTGCTCATCGGCAAGGCCCGCTCCAAGAAGCTCACGCCCGCCGAGATGTCGGGCTCGACCTTCACGGTCACGAACCTCGGTATGTTCGGGGTCTCGGGATTCTTCGGCATCATCAACGTCCCCAACGCCGCGATCCTCTCGGTCGGCGCCACGCTCAGGAAGCCGGTGGTCGACGCCCATGACCGCATCGTCGTGGGCCAGCGCATGACGCTCGGTCTCTCGGGTGATCACCGCGTGATCGACGGGGCGGTGGCCGCCCAGTTCCTCCAGGCGCTCAAGAAGTCGCTGGAGGAGCCGACGGCGATGCTGATCTGACGGCCGCGCTCAGGCGAAGGTGCGCACCGAGGAGAGGCCCCCGTCCGGACGGAGGACCTGGCCGGTCATGAACGCGGATCCGGGTCCGAGCAGCCAGGCGGCGAGTTCGGCGACCTGGTCGGCGGTGCCGACGCGCTGCAGGGGATGACGCTTGGCGGCGGCCTCGCGCTTGGCGTCCGCGTTGAGCAGCGGCGCGGCGAGCGGGGTGTCGGTGAGTCCGGGCGCGACCAAGTTCACGCGCACGGCCGGAGCCCACTCGGCGGCGAGGCTGCGGGCGAGGCCCTCGAGGGCGCCCTTGGCGGCGGCGATGCCCGAATGCATCGGCATGCCCTGCGCGACGGCGACGGTGGAGAAGAGCACGACCGAGGCGGAGCCGGCGGCCTTCAGCGCGGGCAGCGCGGAGCGCAACGCCTCGACGGCGCCGAAGAAGTTCACCTGCAGGTCGCGGCGGAAGTCCTCGTCGGTCATGCGGTGGAAGGGCTTTAGGGCGATGGTGCCCGGGAAGTAGGCGAGGCCGTCCAGGCGCTCGGGCCATGCGAGTCCGGCCGGCGATGCGGCGTCAAAGGGCCGCACGCTGGCGGAAAGCGACCCGGCCTCGCCGGGATTGCGCGCGGCGAGATGCACGCGGTGTCCGGCCTGGGCGAGGAGGCGGACGACCGAGAGTCCGATTCCGGTGTTTCCACCTATGACGGCGATGTCGAGCGGCATGCGGCCAAGGTCTGGGAGGCAGAGCGGCGGTCAAACCGCCGGCCGCTTTTGGGACCCGGCAAAGAAAAGGGCCGGCATGGGCCGGCCCGTCGGGGAGGGGCCTTCCGGCCCTCACTTCTTCTTCGGGGCCTTGCGGGGAGGCTTGGGGTCGAGGTTGGCGTTGAGCTCGGCCTCGGTGAACCGCGACGCAACTCCCTGCGAAGGCACCTGCGCCTTGGCGGTCCAGACGATCGCGTTGAGGACGAGGGTGCGCTGGCTGTCATTGGACCAGCCGCGGTGGAAATGGCCGCCGGTGAAGCCGAAGCCGCGTCCACCGTCCTTGCGCTGCACGGCCCATGCGACGACCTGCGGCTTCTTCTCCTCGAGCACGAGGCGCTTCACGTCGGGGTTGCCGGCGTGCGGGCCTTCGCCGCGGTTCATCGTCTCGGCGGGGGCGACCGCGGAGAGGATGGGGGTCACGCCCTCCATGCCGTCGCGGAAACGCATGTTGAAGTACCACTCGTCGTTGGAACCGAAGGGCTTCACGCCCGCGCTCACGGGGTGGTCGGGCAGGGAACGGAAGTCGGCGGTCCAATGGGGGTTCACGGACCAGTGCTGCTCGAAGTAGCCGCCGAGCCACTCCTTGAACTCCTTGGCGCCCTTGCCCGTGGAGGAACGTCCGGCGGGGGGCGGGCTGACGGGCTTGCCGTCGACGCTCAGCCAGCCGGCGCGCTCATAGGCGGGCTCGACCGCGTAATGCAGGCAGACGAAGCCCGTGCCGGCGGCCATCTTCTTCTCGAGCTCCTCGAGGTGGGTCAGCGCGGGGTGTCCGCCGCCGCCGTCGGAGTAGATGACGATGGCGTCGGCCTTGGCGACGCGCTTGGGAGACGGCCACTCTCCGTTGAGGGCGACGTCGACCTCGACGAGGTCGGCCGCGCCCTGCTTCAGTCCGGCGGCGAGGAGCTGGATGCCGGCGTTGTGCTCGTGCTCGCCGGGCGCGTGGCTCGGGCGGCCGGCGATCATGAGGACGTTCTTCTTCTCGGCGGCGCCGAGGGCGGCGGCGGCGAGCAGGACGGCGAGGAGGGCGCGGGGCTTCATGGAGGAAAGGGTCAGTCCTGCAGGACGACGTCCTTGATCTGCACCAGCATGGGTGGACCCGCGTGCAGCTGGAAGGCGAGCACGCCCTCCTTGGCGCCGACGGCGGTGGTGTCGGTGACGTCGACGGTCTGGCGGCCGTTGATGAAGTGCTGAAGGCGGCCGCCCTTGGCGACCACGCGGTAATCGTTCCAGTCCTCGTTCCTGATCACGGCCTGGATCTCGTCGGACTTCCCGAGCGACCCCTCGACGGCGATCTTCGGCTTCTTAGGGTCGGCGCCCTCGGAGACGGTCACCTTCTCGCCGCGCTTGGCGAGGATGCCCCTGCCCTTCTCCTCATAGAGGATGCCCGAGTAGGTCCTGCCCGCCTCGAAGTCGCCCTGGTAGCCGGCGACGACGAAGCCCTTCTCATCGACGAGCTTGCTGCGGTACTGGACGCCGGAATTGCCGCCGACGATGCGGTAACGGAAGGTCAGTTCGAAGTCGGAGACCATGCCGCCCTGCCAGACGATGAAGGTGTTGCCCTTGGTGGGCTTCTCCTTGGTCGTGCGGCCGGTGATGGCGCCGTCCTCGACGGTCCAGAAGTCGAGGCCCTTCCAGCCGGCCAGGTCCTTGCCGTTGAAGAGCTGCCGCGTGCCGGCGGAAAGCGCGGCGGCGGACAGGAGGGCGGTGAGAATGGCGAAGCGCATGGGAAGGGTCACTTCTTGGAACCGAAGAAGCGGTGCAGGTTCTTCAGGCCCTTCACGGCGATGTCGTCGCGACGGGGCTCCATGGCGCGCCAGATGGCGGCGGCGCGGGCGATGACCTTCACGTCGGTGGTGAAGGACTCGATCACGACCTCCTTCTTGTAACCGATCTTCTTCAGGGCGGTCACGATGGGCTTCCAGTCGAGGGAGTCGTTGCCGGGGGTGCCGCGGTCGGTGCCGCAGGCATGGAAGTGCCCGAGGTGCTTGCCGGCACGGAGGATGGCGGCGGCCTGGTTCTTCTCCTCGATGTTCATGTGGAACGTGTCGAGGTGGAGCTTCACGTTGGGCAGGTTGACGGCCTTGATGAGGCGGAGTCCCTGGTCGCAGGTGTTGAGGAAGTCGGTCTCGAAGCGGTTCAGCGGCTCGACGTCGAGCTCGATGCCCTTCTTCTGGGCGTACTTGCCGATGACCTTGAGGTTCTTGACGACCAGCTTGAAGTGCTTCGCCTTGGTCCTGTCGTCATGGGCGCCGATGAGGCCGACGACGGAGTAGAGCGGCCCGATGATGCGCGGGCAGCCGGCGACGGCGGCCTGGTCAATCAGCGCCATGATGTACTTGCGGCCGGCGGCCTGGTCCTTGGCGGAGCCGCGGAGGTCGCGTCCGGGGCCCATACACGCACAGATGGAGCCGATGGCGATGCCGGCCTTGGCGGCGGCAGCCTTGAGCACACGGGGGTCGGTGTGGGAAGGGTCCTCGATCGGGATTTCGACGGAGGCGAAGCCCCAGTTCTTCAGCTTCCTGAAGAGATGGACGCTGTCGTTGGTGAACGGCGAGGCGTAGAGGAAGGTGTTGAGTCCGAAGCGCATGGTGGGATGGGGATGATTGGGGAAAGGCATCCTTGGCACGGGCGGGCCGTGGGTCAAGGACGGGAGGACGCCTCAGGGGAGGAGTTCGCCGACGAGCAGGATCGCGCCGGGGAAGGCGTGGTGATCGGCGAACCGCGCGGGGTCGTCGACCTTCTGCTTCCGTTGTGCGAGAACGGCGGCCTTGTCGACTTTCTCATCGGTGAGCTCGACGGTGACGACGTGCTCACGGTCCTCGAGGTCCGTGCCGACGGTGAACACGCTCAGGCGGGGGTAGGTGCAGTAGGAGTCGAAGCGCGCCACGGTCCGGGGCGCCCCTCCGTCGAGGGTCACGCGCACCTTGCCGCCGGCGGGACCGACGACGTCGTAGATCGCCGCATGGGTGCCGCGGAAACGGAAGGTGAAGGACTGCCCGGCCCGGGTAAGCGGGACCATCTGGGGCAGACGCCTGACGAAGGCCTTGGCGAGCGGATGCGCGGCGGGGTCGGCTGGAGCGACGCCCTCGGAGAACCTGGCACGGCCGACGGGCTCGAGACGCGCGCGCTCGAAGTTGTCGGCGGCGAGGGGCGCGGGCAGGACGTGCGGGGCGGACGGGCCGGAGGCCTTGGCGATGAGCGGCAGGGATCGTACGACGGCCTGCAGGTACAGTTCATGCCCGGTGGACTCGTGCGGATGCACGCCGTCCGGCGCGAAGACGAACTTGTCGCCCAGCGCGGCGCGGTCGGTCTCGGTCTTCGGCAGCGGCGAACGCCAGAGCAGCCGGCCCGCCTTCGCGAGACGCGCCACCTCGAGGCCCATGTGCACGGTGGGCACGCCGTAGTGGTCGGCCACCTTCTCCATGGCGCCGGCGGAACGCTGGAAGCTCCCCTCGAGCAGGGCGGGCACGAGCGCCTCGGTGACGGTGTAGACGAAACATATGTCCGTGCGCGGGTCGGCGCGTCGGATCTGCCGGACGACGCCCTCCATGCAGCGGACGATGCGGGCGGGGTCCGCACCGCCGTCGTTGACCGCGAACTCGACGAAGACGAGGTCGGGCTTGCCGGCGAGCACGTCCTGAGCGAGTCGGAAGACGCCGAGGTCGGAGCCGGTGCCGCCGATGGCCGCGTTGATCTCGGTGAACGTAGCCGCCGGATGGGCCTTGCGGAAATGGGCCAGGGTCTTCACGCGCCATCCATTCTGCGCGGTGATCGAGCCGCCGAGGTAGGCGACCCGCACCTCCGCGCCCGCCGTGCCCGCCTTGGCGAGGAAATTGGGCAGGCCCGCGCGCGGACGGCATTCGACCGCGGGTACGGGCGGGAATTCGACGGCGGGGGCGGGCAGGGCCAGGACGGCCGCCAGGAGCAGCAGGGGTCTCATGAGATTAAGGCAGTCTATCGCAGGGACATGCAGCAAACAGTCAAAAAGTCGCTTCCAACGCCGATGGCCGCGGGTATCGTATGAAGCCGATGGATCCGCTCACCCATGCCGTGCTCGGCATCTCCGCCGGCATCGCGCTCCGCCCGAAGTCGGTCCCCCTGGCCGCGGCGGCCACGGCGGGCATGCTCGCGGGCATGGCCCCCGACCTCGACGTCTTCATCCGGTCGCCGGGGGATCCGCTGGTCTCCTTCCGCTGGCACCGCCACTTCACGCACAGCTTCGCGTTCACGCCGGTCATCGCGACCCTGACGGCCTTCTTCACCGCATGGTGGTTCCGCAGGCGCGAGGGCGTCGGATGGAAGCCGCTCTGGCTGCCGGCGCTGGCCGGGGTGTTCACGCACATCCTCTGCGACGCCTGCACGAGCTACGGCACGATGCTCCTCTGGCCCTTCGACCCGGCGCGCATCGCCTGGGACTGCCTCCCGATTGTCGACGTGGCCTGCACGCTCCCGGTCCTCGGCCTCGCGGTCACGGCCTGGGCGCGCGACTCCCGACGGGCGGCGGCCTGGGCGCTCGCCTGGTTCACGGCCTACGCGGGCGCAGGCGTCCTGCAGCACGGACGCGCCGAGGCGGCGGTGCGCGAATGGCTCGACGGACGGGGCGTGAAGGCCGAACGGCTCGCGGTGAAGCCCACTTTCTCCAACCTGCTCGTCTGGCGTGCGGTCTGGCTGCACGCGGGACGCTGGGAGGCTGCGGGCGTCCGGGTGGTGCCCTTCGCGCGGGCGCAGATCGCGCCGGGCGGCACCAAGCAGGCCTACTCGCCCACCGGCCCGGACGCGCCGCCCAAGGGCTCGCGCGGCGCCGTGATGATCGCGGAGTTTTCGGAGTTCACCGGCGGCTGGAACTGCCTGGACCGGCGCGACGGCGAGATCTTCGTCGGCGACATCCGCTTCGCGACGCTCCCCACTTCGATCCGTCCGCTATGGTCGGTGCGCACGCCGCCGGACGGCTCCGCGGGCGACGTGTTCTTCGACCGTCGCATCGAGGACGGGGACTGGGACCGGTTCGGCTCGCTGCTCACGGGCTCCGACCCGCGCTACTTCCACCACCGCTGAGGACGCGAAGAATAGGCTTCCCTGCGGGTTGCGGGTGAGGGAACCTCAGGCCATGGACGACGAGCGGAGCACGGGCGCGGTCGGCCGCGTGTTCACGCACGCGGGCCTGCTGCTGCTCCGGCTGGTCAGCCTGCTGCCCTGGTCGTGGCAGCGCCGGCTGGCCGGACTCGCCGGCTGGACGGCGTTCCACCTCGTCCCGGTGCGACGTCACGTGGTACTGACCAACCTGCGGATCTGCTTCCCGGAGCTGACGGAGCGGGAGCGGCGACGGATCGGCCGCAGGCACTACCAGTCGCTGATGCTCGGCGGTCTCGAGGTCGCGCGATGCTGGTGGCGCCGGCCCGAGGAGCTGCCCCCCTTCGGGATCGAAGGCCTCGAGGCCCTTGAGCGGGCGAGGGCGCTCGGCCGGGGGGTCATCGTGGTGTCCGGCCATTTCACGACGCTGGAGATCTTCGGCCGGATGCTCACGCTGAAGACCAGGCTCTGCTGCCTCTACCGCGACCCCAACAATCCCGTCATCGCCGACGTGCTGCGGCTTCATCGCACGGCATGGGCCGCACGCGCGATCGAGATGCGCGACATGACGGGACTGCTGCGCGCGCTCCGGGACGGAGAGTCGGTGTGGTACGCGCCGGACCAGACCAAATGGACGCCCCAGTCGGTGCGCATCCCCT
>JBJTTY010000040.1:0-16870 GCA_046080425.1 Verrucomicrobiota bacterium | reverse complement strand
GTGACGCACTTTGAGACCGCCAACGGAAGATCGAGGCTGGTCCGGGTGGTGCATGAGCTGACCAAGGGCGGAGCCGGACTCCCTCCGGGACTCCTGACCTTCGCGGTCAACATCACGGAGACCGTCGACGAACACAACCGGCTCCGCATCGCGCTCGAGAGGGCGGAGGAGTTCGCGGCGACGCGCTGGCAGTTCGTGGCCAATGTCACGCACGAGATACGCAACCCCCTGAACGCCATCCACGGCCTCTGCGAGGCCGCGCTCTCGGAGCCGGACCGCCCGGCCGCCGAGACGTTCCGCAGGATCCTCCGCAGCGTGACGGAACTGGAGGACACGGTGCGGGACGTGCTGGACTTCTCCCGGCTGGACCACGGCGGGGTCACCGTCGACCGCGCTCCGTTCAACCCGGTGCGGGCCCTCGAGGAGGTCGCCGCGCAGTTCCACCGCCAGGCCCGCCGCAAGGGCGTCTCGGTGCACGCCCTGTGTGACGCCGCCAGCCCCCGCGCAGTCCTGGGCGACGCGGTCAAGTTCCGGCGGGTCGCCGCCAACCTGATCGGCAACGCGGTGAAATTCACTTCGAAAGGACACGTCGCCGCGAGGCTTTCCTTCGCCCCGCGCGGCGACCGCCTGCAGGCGACGCTGACGGTCGCGGACACGGGCATCGGCATCCCCCCGGACCGCCTGGAAAGCATCTTCGAGCCCTTCACGCAGGCCGACGCCTCCACGACGCGCCGCTTCGGCGGGACAGGGCTCGGCCTGACCATCGTGCGCAGCCTGGTCCAGGCGATGGACGGCTTCGTCAAGGTGACGAGTTCTCCCGGCGAAGGCAGCGTCTTCACGGCGACGATGCTGGTGGACCCCGACACGGAACACCCGGAGAATCCCGCGCCCGACCTCTCGGGACGCAGAATCATGGCGGTGGGCGGCCGCCCCGAGGTCAGGAGCTGGCTCTGCGACTCACTCGCACGATGGGGCGACCTGCGTCGCCTCGGAGGACGCGGGCGAGGCGTGCGAGCTCTGGCGGGAGGCGGCGCGCGCCGGCCGCCCCTTCGACCTGGCCCTGGTCGACATCCCCGAGGACGTGCACCCCAACCTGCCGGACCTGCCTCGCGAACAGATGACCTTCCTCGCCGCCCCCGAGGCCGGGCTGACGGGAAGGGACGTGCTCTCCAAGCCGCTCGGACTCACCGGGCCCTGGGCCAAGTTCGCCGGCGCGCCACCGTCGGAGGAACTGGAGGGAGCCGTCCCGGCGCGCAGGCCCGCCCGCAGGCTCAGGGTGCTCCTCGCCGAGGACAACGAGGTCAACCGCGAGGTGGCGGAATCGCGGCTGCGCAAGGCCGGACACCGGGTGACCGCGGTGGGCGACGGCGCGCAGGCCGTCGAGGCCTGGCGGAAGGCGGAGTTCGACGTCGGCGTGCTGGACATCCAGATGCCGGTGATGGACGGCCTGGCCGCGGCCGAAAGCATCCGGAAGCAGGAAGCCGCTTCCGGACGCAGCCGCATCGGGCTCCTGGCGATGACGGCCATGACCCAGGAGTCCGACCGCGCCCGCTGCGAGGCGGCCGGCTTCGACGCCCATCTCTCCAAGCCGGTGCGCGGAGCCGAACTGCTGGAGAAGCTCGCCGAACTCGGGGAGGGCCGGCCGCTCTCCGCGGAGGACGAATACGCGGACGCGATGGCCGCCGCCGACCTGGAGTCCGCCGAGGACCTGAGAGCCGCGGGACGAGCCTTCCTGCGCCACGCCGACGGCATGATCGGCCGGCTCAGGTCCGCGGCGGAGGAAGCCGGTAGGCCGGCGCTTTCCAGAGAGGCGCACGGCGTGAAGGGCATGCTGTCCCTCATGGCCTGCGGCGCGCTCGCCAAGATTGCCGGCGGACTGGAGCGTCAGCCATCCGGCCCGGGCGCGGACGAGTCGGTCCGGGAGCTCATCGACGGCTTGCGCCGGCTCAAGGAGCGGCTAGGCTCGGATTCGCCCCAAGCCGCGCATGGCCCGACCGAAGATCAAGCCCGAGGTTAGGACGGAGACTTCCGCCAAGGCGGAGCGGCGCTGGAACGTCGTCGTCCGCAATGACCCGGTGAACTTCATGGGCTACGTCGTGGTGGCCTTCGTCAGCGTGCTGCGCGTCTCGCACGAGGCCGCCAAGCGCCTGATGCGCCTCATCCACGAGGAGGGCCGGGCCACGGTCTGGACCGGCGACCGCGAGCGCGCGGAGATGCTCGCGCTCGAACTCCAGCAGTGGCACCTGGACGCGAGGCTCGAACAGGATGCCTGAGATCAGGCTCACCATGACGGCAGAGGCCCGGACGGTCCTCTCCGATCTGCTGCGGCTGATCGCGCCCGCCGCCGCCCGGGTCGCGGTGCGACGCGCTCACATCCCCGCCGACGACGAGGACGTGACGGGCTACTGGGCCGGGGCGCTCGAGGCCCACGCCTCGGAGGAGGCCAGGCTGCTGGCCTCCGCCTTCGCCACGGCCAAGGGGGACCCGGCGGTGATCCTGCTGCGCAACGAGGCCCAGGCGCTCGGCTTCCTGCGCGCGCTGTCCTCGGTGCGGCTGGCGCTTCGCGAACTCGTCTTCGACGACATCCCCGACTCCCGCCTGGAGGCCTCGGAGGACCTGGACGACGAGTCCCTCCCCTCCGAGAAGCGGCACGCCCTGGCCTGCTACGCCTGCTTCGGGCTGCTGCAGCAGTCGCTGGTCGCGCAGCTGAGCCCGGAAAGCATGGACTGACCAGAAATCGGTTGATGCGGCCGACGGGTACGGGCTACGACAAGCCGTGCTCAAGGGACTCACCGGAATCCTCGCCGACCTCCTGCAGCTCCTGCGGGAGGCCGCGCGCATGCCGAGGCCGGCGGCCCTGCCGGTGCTCAAGGTGCTGCCCCGCTGCGACGGCGAGTCGCTCAAGGCGGACCTGCTGGCCGGACTGAGCGTGGCCCTGCTCGCCTTCCCGATGTCGATGGCGTTCGCGATGAAGGCCGGCCTGCCGGTCTGGTGCGGCCTCGCGGGCTGCGGCGTCGCCGCGCTGGTGGCCCCCCTGTTCTCCGGATCCGCCAATCTCTCAGCCGGCCCCACCAACGCCTCCGCCGCCCTGCTGCTGGGCTCCTTCGCGGCCATGGGCGCGGCCACGCCCGAGATGCGCGCCGCCACCCTCCCCACGCTGCTGCTGATGACGGGCGGGTTCCTGCTGCTGGCCTCCTGGCTGAGACTGGGCGGCTTCGCGGACTTCGTGCCGCGCACGGTCATCTCGGCCTACGTCGCGGCGGCCGCGCTCCGCGTCATCGCGATGCAGCTACCCCCGGCCCTCGGCCTGCAGGGCGACTTCACCGATGAGACGCTGCCCGAAGTGCTCTGGGCCGCCCTCACTTCATCGCGCCAGCTGGCGCTCAGCATGGACCTGTGGCTGGCGGCCCTCACGGCCGTGGCCTACCTCGGCCTGCGGCGCAAGCACGGGCCGGGCAAGGCCATCCTCGGAGCGGTGACGCTGGCCACGGCGTTCGCGGCCCTCGGCCAGAACGTCGCCGCCAACCAGGGATCGCACGGCGACCTGGTGCGCTATGTCGGAGCGGCGGCGGAGGGCCCGTTGCTGCGCAGCCCGGAATTCTCGCTGCGGACGTTCTCCACGCTCTTCTCCCCGGCCCTCGCGCTCGCGGTGCTCGTCATCATCGAGGGCACGGCCAACGCGCGCGCCTCCGCGCTGCGCACCGGCCGCGCGTCCGACCTGCACCAGGAGACCTATGGGCTGGGCATGGCCAACGTGGCCTGCGCGTTCACGGGCGGCATGGCCGCCTCAGGCTCGATCACGCGCTCGGCGCTCAACGTCGCCAGCGGCGCACGGACGGCGCTTGCCTCGGTCTTCTGCGGAGCCGCGGTGCTCGGCGTCGCCCTGCTGGCGGGACGATGGGTCGGACTGGTGCCGCTCTCCAGCCTGGCCGCGCTGGTCATCATCGCCGAGGTGGAGCTGGCGAACCTGGCGGTGGTCCGAATCATCCTGCAGTCGGGCCGGCAGGACCGGACGGTGTTCCTCACGACGTTCGTCACGGCGCTCGTGGCGCCGCTCGACGTGGCGATCTTCTTCGGGACGGCGGTCGCGGTGGCCTTCTACCTGAAACGGACCTCGAAGCCCGAGGTGGTGGAATACGACTTCGGCGAACAGGGCGAGCTGCGCGAGCGTCCCGCGGGCCGCGCCTCGACGGGCATCTCCATCCTGCACGTGGAGGGCAGCCTGCACTTCGGCGCGACGCAGGCCTTCCACGACCACCTGAGGCGCGCCTCCGCCGACCCGAACCTGAAGGTCATGGTGGTCAAGTTCCGGGAGGCGCTCCACCTCGACGCCAACGGGGTGCTGCTCCTCCGCGACCTCGCCGAGACGCTGCGGCAGGGCGGCCGGCACCTCATCCTCTGCGAAGCGAAGCCGGAGACGATGGCCGTCTTCGTGGACGCGGGCCTCTTGGAACAGATCGGCGCCGCCAACGTGATCCCCTGGGAGGATTCCAATCCGACGGCGGCCCTGGCCAAGGCGGTGCGGCGGGCCAAGGAACTGGCGGGCGGAGGCGAGGCGGTGCTCCATGTCCTGACGGCTCCGCACCCCGAACTGCCGCGTCCCGCCTCGGCCGCGCCCGACGACTGGCAGATTTGAGCAGGGCGGCGGAAAATCGTGCTTAATCGATGGTTTTTGAATTCGGGCTTGAACGCCCGCCGTCCGCCCACCCATCTGATGCTTTTGCAACGACTTTCCTGACATGAGCCAATACAGCGAAATCCAGAAACTCCTCGGCGCCGACGCCGAGAACCTCCTCGGGTTCAAGAATCCCAAGATCTCCAAGGAGCAGATCCACCAGCCCCGCGCCGACTGGGTCGACCACGCCTTCGCGCCGTCCGACCGCAGCAACCGGGTCCTGGCCAACCTGCAGCGTCTCTACGGCTCGGGCCGCCTCGCCAACACGGGCTACGTCTCCATCCTGCCGGTCGACCAGGGCATCGAGCACTCCGCCGGCGCCTCGTTCGCCAAGAACCCGATCTACTTCGACGGCGAGAACATCGTGAAGCTCGCCATCGAGGGCGGCTGTAACGCGGTCTGCTCCACCTACGGGGTGCTCGGCAGCGTCTCCCGCCGCTACGCGCACAAGATTCCGTTCATGGTGAAGATCAACCACAACCAGCTCCTCACCTACCCCAACGTCGGTGACCAGGTGATGTACGGCACCCTCAAGCAGGCCGCCGACATGGGCTGCGCCGCCGTCGGCGCGACGATCTACTTCGGCTCGGCCGAATCCAACCGCCAGATCATTGAGGTCTCGCAGGCCTTCCACATGGCCCACGAACTGGGCATGGCCACGGTGCTCTGGTGCTACACGCGCAACAGCGCCTTCAAGAAGGACAAGGACTACCACGTGTCCGCCGACCTCACCGGCCAGGCCAACCACCTCGGCGTCACCATCTGCGCCGACATCATCAAGCAGAAGCTCCCCGAGAACAACGGCGGCTACCTCGCGATCCAGCAGACGGAGTCCTCCTACGGCAAGATCGACAAGCGCATGTACACCGACCTTTCGACCGACCACCCGATCGACCTCACCCGCTACCAGGTGGCCAACTGCTACATGGGACGCATCGGCCTGATCAACTCGGGCGGCCCCTCGGGCTCCAACGACTTCGCGGAAGCGGTCAAGACGGCGGTCATCAACAAACGCGCGGGAGGCCAGGGCTTGATCTCGGGCCGCAAGGCCTTCCAGCGCCCGATCGCCGAAGGAGCCAAGCTGCTCCACACGATCCAGGACGTCTACCTGACGAAGGAAGTGACGATCGCCTGAGGAGCCCGTCACGCCTCCCGCAAAGCCCCGGCGCCCGCCGGGGCTTTCTGTTGGGCGGCTTCATAAGGCAGGGACGTGATTGCCATCACGTCCGTGGGAGGACGGAGGAGCATGGGGTCAAAAGACTTTGCCCGGCTCAACGTACATGCCGTGGCGAACGGCGGCCATGGCAATGGCCGCCCTACCTTCACCCTCGCACCCGAAGCCCCGGACCGCCATCCTGCCGCCATGCCCCTACCCAAAGGTTTCCGTGAATGGCTCGCCAAGGAATCGGAAGGGTGGTCGGTCGACGGCCTGATCTCCCCCGATCAGCGGACGCGCATCCTCGTCCGCTATCCCGAGGAGGACACGCCCTCGGGCCGGATGGCCTTCGTGCTTCGCGCGTTCGGGGTGCTGCTATTCGGCGCGGCGGTGATGCTCGTGATCGGGCACAACTGGGCCGACCTCCCGCGCGGCGGAAAGCTGGCCACGGTGGTCGCCGGGGTGGCGCTGCTCCAAGGGGTCGGTCTCTGGTATACGTTCAACGCCCGCCGCACGGGCTCGGTCCTCGGCCACCTCGCGGGCTGCCTGATGTTCGGGGCGGGCATCGCGCTGGTGGGCCAGACGTACCACATGGACGCGCATAGCCCTGACGCGGTGCTGGTCTGGTGCCTCGGCACGCTGCCCTTCGCGCTCGTCCTGGAGTCGGCGCTGCTGCACGTGGCGACGCTGGCCCTCGCCGCGACGTGGCTGCTGATGGAGCTGGGCGACTACGGCGACGCCCTTTCGCCCTACATCAAATGGACGCGGCTCATGTTCCTGCTGCTCCTCCTGCCCTCCGCCGCGACGGCCTACTGGAGCCGGCTCCCGGTCGTCGCCGGCGCGGTGGCATGGGCGCTGGCGGCGACGTGGTTCGTCCTCCGCGGAGGGTTCGCGATCGCCTGCTTCACCTTGCCGCTTGCGCTGGCCGCGCTGCATCCGACGGGCAGTCCCTACGCCAGGGGGTTCCGCTTCATCGGCACGCTGGGAGTGACGGCCATCACGATCTACGTCGGCATGCTCGACCGGTCGGGCAGCGGCTCAGGCCTCGGGCTCTTCCGCGATCCGTTCATGCTGGGCTTGAGCCTCATCGCCGCGGTCTGGGCGCTCCGCTCAGGTCTCCGTGACAAGGATGATTCCCGCACCTGGCCCGCGGTCATCGTGCTCGGCACGCTCGCCCTGGGCCTGGGGCATGAGATCGCTCCGAATTCCGTGCTCGCCCAGACACTGGTGCTGGCGACGGCCAACGTCATCACGATCGCCATTGCGGTGTGGCTGGTGCGCACGGGGCTCTCCGAGGGCCGCCTGCGGCCCTACGTCTACGGCTCGCTGGTCTTCCTGGCCTGGCTCACCGCCCGCTACGTCGACATCGCCGAGGACTTCGGGATGCTCGGCACAGCCGGCTTCTTCGCCGCCATCGGCGTCATCCTCTTCATCCTGGCCAGGGTGTGGCGGGCGCAGAAGGAATCATCCTCGCCGGCCGCGGCGACGGACTGGAGTCCGGGCTGGCTCGAGGGCCCCTTCGCCTTCCTCACCGCGAAGGCGCGACCCATCGCCCTGGCCTGCGCGCTGCTGCAGGCGACGGGGTTGCTGTGGATGGCCTGGCACCACGGGCGTCCGGCCGAGACGGGCGAGCGCTTCCTGCTGCGCTGCCGCGCGATCGACCCGCGTGACCTCATGAAGGGCGAATACGTGATCCTGGGCTATGAATTCTCCGACCCGACGTCCGACGACATCACCCGGCTCAGCAAGGAGTGGACGGCCCTGCACGGCGACGAGGGCGGAGGCAGCATGCGGGAGCCCTACTGGAATCTCCCGGACGACACGGCGGTGTTCCTGCCTCTGAAGGTGGACGCCAAGGGCATCGCCGGCGCGGGCGCGCCGACGCTGAACCGTCCCGCCTCCGGACCCTACCTGCGCGGCCACTCGGGTTCGCGTCGCTTCGGACGGCTCCGTTTCGGCATCGAGGCCTTCTTCGTCGAGGAGGGCAAGGGCAAGGAATGGGAGAAGCTCCGCAACGAGGGACGGCTCATCGCCGAGATCGGCGTGCTGCCGGACGGAAGGGCGGGGCTGGTGAACCTGCGCAAGGCCGACGGGAGCATGGTCCAGGCGGAACCGTTCCACCGGCTTGAACAGCACTTCTACGTCGGCGCGGAGAGTTTCAGCAACCGACGCGTCATCCGCACGAAGGAGGAGTTCGGCCGGCTGCTGAGCCCGGCGCGCGTGATGGGACCGCCTCCGAGGATGCCCGACTTCTCCAAGGAAGTCGTGGTGCTGTTCACGGAATTCGAGACCGACGTCGACACGAAGATCGCCGTCTCGTCAGTCGAACGCTTCGGCACCTCGCTCATGATCCGCTACCGCGTCTCGCGCGGAGCCAAGACGGACCATCGCATCCGACCCATGGAGGCCGTGATCATCGCCCAGGGCGACGCCACGGAGATCAGCCTGAACCGCGAGGACGGCGGGGGCTGGCCGGAGCGCATCCCTCTGCGCTGAACAAGCGTCAGGTCACTTGCCGGGCGGGACGAGGTCGGACTGCGTGAGCATCGGCTTGCCGGCCTCGCCGCGCAGGGCCTTCACCTGCTCGGGCTTCACCGCCGGGGCGGAGTTGCCGAAGCTGTTGCGCACGTAGGTCAGGACGGCGGCGATCTGCTCATCGGTCTGATGCGCCTGCGGCGGCATCGGGACGGGCAGGACGTAATCCTTGCCGGACACCTTGAGAGGGCCGGTCAGGCCGCGAAGCTGGATGCGGATGAGGTTCTCGACGGGGCCGCCGACCCAGTCGGATTTCGCCAGGGGCGGCGCGATGGCCGTGCCCTCGCCGTTGGGACCGTGGCAGGCCATGCAGGTGGCGAACTGCTGCTTGCCCAGCGCCATCACGGCGGGATCGACGCCGGCGGCGGCAGGCGCGGCGGCGGCCTTGACGGTGGAGATGTCAAGCGGCTTGGGCTCGACGGACTTGCCGGCCTTGGGCGCCTTGTCGAGGGTCGCGAGCCAGGCCACGATGTCGCGCACTTCCCCGAGGGTGAGCAGCTTGTCCATGGCGGGCATGCCGGAGGCGGGCGGAGTCATGGACTTGATGTCCTTGCGCGCCACGCGCCAGCGGGAACCGGCGACGTCGACGTCGACGCTGTCCGTAGATTCCTTGAGCAGGAGTCCGGCCAGCTGACGGTCGTTGGCGAGGTCGACGGTGACGGCGCCGTAGCCGGCCGCCACCTTGGCGGAAGGCAGGACGACGGATTCAAGGAGGTGCCGACGGTCGCCGCGCTTGGCCACGCCGGCGAGATTGGGGCCGGCCTCGCCGCCCGCGGCGTGCGAATCGGAGGAGGCGCGGTGGCAGCGGAGGCACTGTCCGGCGGGATGCGCCTGGAAGAGCGAGGCGCCACGGGCCGGATCTCCGCCCTCGAGGGCGGGCATCCACGCGGCGAGCGGTTCGACGGAGGAGTTGAGCGCGGCACGGAAGGACTCCAGCGCCCGCTTCACCTCGGGCTCGGTCCGGGCGGCGGCCGCCTCGGTCATCTCGATCGCGGCGGGCGAGACGCCGCGGGCCTTGGCCAGCTCACCGAGCTGCGCGACGAAGATCGCGGAGACGCCGTCGGCCTTGAGGGTGGCGAGGGCCTTCCACGCGCCCTGCTTGCGGGCGGAGGAGCCGCCCTGGACCGCCTCGGCGAGACGGGAGAGGCCTTCGGTTGGATTGAGATGGGCGAGTTCGCCGATGGCCACCATGGCGACGGCGTCCTGCCGGTCCTTGGCGAAACGTTCGGCGACCTGCACGAGGTCGGAAGGCTTGCGCTTGAGCCAGAGCTCGAGGGCCTTGGCGCGCGCGGCGCCGCTGAGTTTCTCGTTGGACACCAGCGAGGACAGGACGTCGGTCGGCAGCGAAGCCACGTCGAGGGAGTGGCGTTCGACGAGGTCGAGGGTCACGCGCAGGGTCTCGGAGTCGCCCTTGAGCAGGGTCGGGAGCGCGGCGGAGAGGCTGGGCCGGAGTTCGGCGGCGTCGCGGGCGGGCAGTGGACGCCAGTGACCGGTGGACTGGTCGACGGGGTGCGGGCTGGCCCAGAGTCCAAGCAGACGGAGCGCCTCGGCGCGGGCCTCGGCGGGCAAGGATGCGTCGGTGGCGATCCTGACCACGCGGGCGGCGTTCTCCGCGCCCCCCAGACGGAAGGCGCTGTGGGTCAGACGACGCAGCATGAACGTGGTCCAGGGACGACGGCCGAGGTCGTCGATCAGCGCCGCGACCTGCGGACGGGCGGATTCGAAGGCCAGGTCATGGATGGCGCGCACGGCCTCGTCGGCCACGATGTCGGAACGGTCGCGGAGGAAGCGGGAGACGGACGCGTCCTGACGGCGACGGAGGACGACGCAGGCCGCGAGGCGCACGGAGTCGGAGGCGTCGGCGGCCACGGCGTCGAATTCGGCCGCGGTGTCGGTCAGGTGCTGGATGGCGTACACGCCCGCGTGCCGGAGGACGGGATCGCGGTCGGCGTTCTCCCGCAGCATGGCGAGCGCATGAGGCAGCGCGCCCTTGGCACGCAGGCGGGCGGCGGCGATGGTCGCGAAGGCGCGGACGCGCGGAGACGGGTCGAGAATCAGCTTGGCGAAGGGCAGCGAGTCGCCGGCGAGCGGCGACTCCTCGAGGGCGCGCACAGCCTGGGCGCGCACTTCGGCGTCGGCGTCGGCCAGCAGCGGCAGCAGCCGGCGGGCGGCGGCGGCGCGCTCGGACTCCGGCGCCTTGGGCACGGACTTGCCGCTCCAGGCGGCGGAGGGCGCGATGGCGGCGCCGCGACGGGCGAGGATGCCGAGACCCCAGACCCCGTGGAGGCGCTCGAGGAGGTCTTTGGAACGCGTGGCCGCCTCGAAGAGATCCGCGCCCTCCGGACGGCGGGTCAGTTCGATCTGGGCGCGCAGGCGGACACGCTGGTCGGCGTGGGCGAGGAGCGAGGCGAGCTCCTTGGCGGCGCGCTTGGCGAAACCTTCACGGATGAGGTCAGCCACCTGGGCGGCGGCGTCCGCACGGTAAGGCTTCTCCGAAGTCAGGGTCACGATGCGTCCAGCGGCGTGGGATTCCCAACCCGTGATGAAGTCGGAGACAACCAGGCGCCCCTTCCAGTCATACTCGGCGTCGGTGGCGGCCACGCCCCAGAGGAGCTGGCGGCTGTCGGCCATCTTCATGCCGGCCCCGCTGGGTTCGACGCGGAAGGACCAGATGCCCGACGCGGCGGCGGAGCCGCGGTAGTCGCAGATCAGGAACCGCCCGGCCTCGGCCTCGGAGAATCCGGCGCCGGGGTGGTAGGTCAGGCCCGAGGGACCGGAGGAGACGTAGTCGACGGGCGGGATGATGAAGGCCGGCTGGGCCGAGTTCTGCCGCTCCCAGACGCGTTCGGTCATCCAGCGGGAGAGCGGACGCTGCTCGAGGCCAATCTCGCGATGGAAGGTGTGCATGGCCTGGTGCTCCATCTCCCATCCTGAGTCGGCGCCGTGCACCACGTAGACCACGCGGGCCGCGTCGCCCTGGTCGGAGTTGTTGTCGACGGAGATGCCGTTGCCGAACGCGTCGAAGGCGATCTCCTTCGGATTGCGCAGGCCGGTGTGCACGACCTCGAAGTCGGTGCCGTCGGGCTCAAAGCGGAAGACCGCGCCCTGGTTGTGGAAGTCGTAGCGACGGCCCTCCTTGGTGGTGAGGTTGAAGCCGCGGTCGCCGATGGTGCCGTAGACGCGCCCGTCCACGCCGATCGCGAATCCGTTCATGTCATGTCCCGAGAGCGAGACGCGCACGCCGAATCCTTCCTCGATGACCTTGCGCCCGGCCTCCACGCCGTCGCCCTTGGGGTCGTGGATCATCCAGAGCTTGGGGATGCAGGCGAAGTAGACCGTGTCATCCCAGGCGAAGACGCCGGCGCCGGTGCCGTCGAGCACGTCGTTGAACTTCTCCGAGAGCACCCTGCCCTTGGCGTAGACGCCGTCAGCGCCTTCGCCGGAGAGATGTCGGATGACCTCGGACTTGGCGGTCATCCATTCGATGGACTTCCGAGCGGCCCACTTGTCATGCATGGCCCTGCGGTCGGCCACGGTGCGGGCGGCCAGGTCGTCGTGATACCAGAAGAGATTGTTGCGGTCGTCCTCGATTCCGAAGCGGAAGCGGTGGGTCTCGGCGACGTAGAGGGAGCCGTCGTTGCCGAAGGCGATGGCGGTCGGCGAGGTGACGCCGAGCTCCTCGCGACGGGCGGTGGGCCGGAAGGTCAGGCCGGGTGTGACGGCCGCGCTGCCCTCTCCTTCGACGCGCCGCAGGTTGGATTCGGCCACCGGACGCGGGCGTCCGCCGGAAGGCAGCTTGGGCTCCTTGTCGGTGCTCAGCACGAAGTGGTCGGCGGCGATGATGCCCCACGAGCCCTGATGGTCGTCGACGATGCGGATGACGCCCTCCTTGCCCTTGAACTCGGAGACGTCCCAGGAGACGGTGCGGAGGGTGAGGCCGTTGACCCCGGTGGCCTCGCGGACGACCCTGTCGCCGACGAGCAGCTGGACGGCGGTCTTGCCGGGATGATTGCCGCCGGCGACGTGGAAGGCGAGGTAGGGCAGGTTGATGCGGACCTTCGGGGAAGTGAGCGTGCCGACGGCGGCGTCGCCGCCGTGGCCGGAGCAAACGAGGGCCTGCCCGCCGTAGTTGCGGAACTCGCCGTTGATGCCCTTGATCTTGCCGGGAACGGGTGCGAGGCCGAAGGCCATGCCGGTCGTCTGCCAGGTGTCGAAGCCGTCCCCTTCGAAGGCCTGGATGACCTTGGTCTCGGCGCCCAGGGGCAGGCAGAGGGACAGGGTGGCGAGGGACGCGATGAAGATGCGCATGGCGAAAAAGGGGTGAGTCCTTGGAGCGAAAGGATAGTTCCGCCCAGGTCGAGAGCGGGGTGACGGAATCAGACCCGGCGGACCCCGTGCAGGACCTGGAATTTGAAGCCGTAGTGGGCCGGATGGGTCAGGGCCCGGAGGGCGCCGGTCACCTCAGGCCCGCCCGAGGCCGCAAGCCGCTCCATGGCGTGGCCCGCCTTGAGCACGAAAAAGGCCTCCTGACGGTCGACCTTCACTTCAGAAAAACCGGCCGCACGCATCACGGGCTCAAGCCGGTCCCAGAGCACGTGCGAGGTCAGATCCTGCGAACCAAGCCCTTCGAGGATCTCGCCCGACATGCGGTGCCGGCGGTAGGCCCGCGCGGTGCCGGCGGGCGACGACTCCAGGCACTGGGCGACGGTACGTCCGTAATCCAGGAAGACGGCGGCTCCGCGCCAGCCGCCGGCGAGCAGAGACCGGAGCAGTTCCTCCGCCTCGAGCGGAGCGTCCAGGATCCATCCCTCCTCCGCATCAGGCAGGGTCGCGATGAACTCGGCCGAGGCAGGCGTCGACGGCGAACCGAGCGGGACGACCTCGAGACCCTTACGATCCGTGCGCAAGCCCAGCTCGACCCAACGTCCCTCCGTGCGCAGGTAGCGATGGAAGGGCTGGGCGTCCAGCAGCTCGTTGGCCACCAGCACGGCGCGGGGAGGCATCGCGACGGCCTCGCCGACACGGAAGGTCAGGTGCGCGCCGAAGCGCGACGCGACGGATGAGAAATGCGACTGTCCCGATTCGGCGCCGAACTCGACCAACGCATGCCCGGAGAAGTCGCCCAGGAGCGATTCGGCCGCGGCGGCGACCAACTCGCCGAACACCGGCCCGACCTCGGCGGCCGTCGTGAAATCAGCTTCCGCGCGACGGCCCACCCTCGAGCGCTCCGTCACATAATAGCCCAGCCCCGGCGCGTAGAGCGCCGCGCGCACGAGCTCGACGAAAGGCACGACGCCGTCGCGGGACCCGCCTTTCAGCAGGTCGACGATGGCGGCATGCCGGCTGGCGTCGTCCACCCGGCAGAGCGTGGGGGAGACGGGAGACCCCGCCAGACGAAAGAGGGGTTGAGCACGGGACGGATTCAGGCTCACTCATGGCGTGATCCTCGCCGTCGAAAGCTCCTGCGACGAATCCGCGCTGGCGGCCTTCGATCCGGCGCGCGGAATCGTCCGTGAGACGGTCAGTTCCCAGGCCGCCGCCCATGAGAAGTACGGCGGCGTCGTGCCCGACCTTGCGAGCCGCATGCACCTTTCGGCGCTGCCGCTGCTGCTGGAAGAATTCCGGGGCGAACTGCCGGCGGTCACCCGTGTCGCCGTGACGCGAGGCCCCGGCCTGCTTCCCTGCCTCTCCCTCGGCATCGCCTGCGCGCGCGCCCTCTCGCTGTCCCTGCGCCGGCCCCTGACGGGCGTGAACCACCTCAGGGCGCACGTGCATTCCTCATTCATGGCCCTGCACGCGGCCGATCCGGCCGGCTTCGCCGCCGCCCGGGAAGCCCTGCTGCCGCACCTCGCCCTGGTCGTCTCGGGAGGAAACAGCCTGCTCGTCGAACTCGGCCGGGACCTCGCGATGCGCGTCGTCGCGCGCACGGTGGATGACGCGGCGGGCGAGGCCTTCGACAAGGGCGCGAAGCTGCTGGGCCTGCCCTACCCCGGCGGAGCCCTCATCGAGAGGCTGGCGGCGGACGGCGACGCCTCCCGGCATCGCTTCCCGCGGGGAATCCCCGAGCGGGCGGACCTACGCATGAGCTTCTCCGGCCTCAAGACCGCCCTGCGTTACCAGCTCGAAAAACTTTCAGACGCCGAACTGGATCGGGAGATGCCGCACCTGTGCGCGGGCTACCAGCGGGCCATCGTCGATCAGCTGACGGCCAAGACGGATTCGGCGCTGGAATCGGGAAGGCATCGCTCCCTCGGCATCTCCGGCGGCGTGGCGAACAACGCCTCGGTCCGTTCGGCCGTCGGCGAGGTTGCACGCGGCCGCGGCATCCCCCTGCTGGCAGCCGCGCCAAGCCACTGTGGGGACAATGCCGCCATGGTCGCGTTCGCCGCCTGGGCCGACGCAGGCCTGCCGAACGACGCCTCCGTGACTCCGGAGGCTCAGCTGGCGGTCGACCGGACCTGACCGGCGGACTTCACCAGCTCGGTGAAGTCCTTGAAGGCGGGGTGATCGGCGCCTCGAAGCAGGGAGTAGAAGACCGTCTCGACGGGCAGCACGGAGACATCGGCCTGCCGAAGCGCCGCGAAGCAGACCGCCTGGTCCTCAGGGCGACGGGAGGTCACGGCGTCGGCCAGCACCGTGACGCCGAGGCCGCGCCGGACGGCCTCGATGGCTGTCTGGTGCACGCAGACGGGCCCCTCCAGTCCCAGCAGCAGCAGGTGCTCGATGGAAAGTTCCCGGAGCCTCTCCTCGAAGCCCGCCGCACCGAAGGCCGAGAATTCGGACTTCGGGAAGATCCCCGCCGGTCGGCCTGCGTCCAGCAGCAGGTCAGGATGGGTCGGACCGAGCTTGGCGGGCGCCTGCTCGGTGAACAGGGTCGGCAGGCCGAGCAGACGTGCGGCGGACACGGCCAGCCGACAGCGACGCAGGAAGACCTCCGGCGAATCCACGGCCCGGAAGAAGACAGGCTGCACGTCCACCGCCAGCAGGGCGAGTCCTTGGGGCGAATCCATGGGACCCAGCCTGCGAGAAAGCGGGGCGGCCGTCAGCCGCAAAGGGAAAGGGGTTGCTCCAGCGGGGCGGGGAGTGCCATCTTGCAGCCATGGAATGGCAGGTCCGAACCATCGCCCGACAGTGCGCAGCCAGCGGCAATGAGCTGCGCCCCGGTGACCTCGTCACCTGCATCGTGCACAAGCCCTTGGGAGGCGTGATCGAGCGAGCCGACGTGCTCAAGGATCACGCCGCCGGCTTCAATCCTCCCGGGCTGCTGCTGGGACGCTGGACCCGCGAGGTCAAGGAGCGCGGAGAGGAGGAGCAGGCCCAGCGCGCCCAGCTGCTCGCTTCGCGCGAGGAGCTGTTCCTCTCCCTCTACGAGCAGGATGCCGACCCCACCGGAGACCGAGCCATCCTCAAGCACATCCTCGCGATGCTGCTTGAGCGACGCCGCGTGCTCCGTCAGGCCGGACCTCCGGAGAAGGGGATGATTCCCTACCTGCACGCGGCCACCAAGCAGGTCTACCAGGTGCCCGCCATCGACCTGCAGCCCGACCACATCCAGCTGGTGGGCGGCAGCCTCGACCTGCTTGCGGGATGACTTCCATGCGCCTTCGGACCACGCTCATCGCCCTCACCGCCGCCCTGCTCTTCGCAGGCTGCAAGTCGACTCCGGAGGCCGAGCTGGCGTCCGTCTTCATCGAGACCGGCGCGGGAGGAGCGGCACCCGGCTCGACGCCGGCCGTGCTGCCTGTCAGCGGAATCGCCATCTTTGTCGCACCCAAAGCCGTGGTCATGGCGGAGCGGCTGGCGGCGGTCAGCGTCGTGATGGCCGGCGATTCCGACCTGAGGCAGCACTACGTGATGCTGACCCTCGACCCCGGAGGCATGCAGGACATCGCCCTGCTCTCGCGTGACGCCACGGGCAGGAGCCTCGTCCTGGTGATCGGCAGCGAGACGGTGGGCATCATGCGCATCACCCAGCCCATCGGCGACGGCCGGCTCTTCTTCCACGTCGAGCAGAAGGGGATGTCGAACGACCAGGCGGCCTTCGCCGTGGCCGCACGGATCGAGAAGACCATCCAGGCCGTCAACAAGGCCAAGGACAAGGGGCTGTGAGCCGGAGCGCTTCCGTCGCCTGCCTGGTGCTGCTCTGCACGGCCCTGCGTGCGGCTGAATTCGGCTGGCCGACCTCGATGGAGCCGGCCTTCACGCGGCGACTCGAGGACTTCGTCCAGCCGACGGTCTCAGGCAGGATCGAATCCGCGCTCTTCGGAATGACGCGGGAGAACGGCCGGCGGTTCCATGAGGGCGTCGACATCCGCCCCGCCTTCCATGACCGGATGGGCGAGGCGGCGGACGCCATCCTGGCCGCAGCTGACGGCGAAGTGATGCACCTCAACCACTGGACCAACGGGCCCTACGGGATCTTCGTGGTTCTCTGGCACGCGGACGACAAGGTGCCTCACTACACGCTCTACGCGCACATGGCCCGCATCTCTCCGGCCCTCAGG
>JBJTTY010000039.1:0-7853 GCA_046080425.1 Verrucomicrobiota bacterium | reverse complement strand
CCTTCATCTCGGCGAGTTTGTCCGGCATCGCGGTGGCGAGGTTCTTGGTCTCCCCGATGTCGGAGCCCAGGTCGTAGAGCTCGGGCACGGGCTTGGCCACGTACTTCAGGTTTCCAAGCCGCAGTCCCGGTATGCCGGAGGAGGCGCAGCTGATGGCGTGCGTGCGGACGGGTTCGGAGCCTCCGCGCAGCAGCGGGACAAGGCTGAAGCTGTCCTCGCCCGCGCCGGCGGGCAGTTTCTCGCCCAGGATTTCAGCGAGCGTAGCGATGAGGTCGGCCTGATGGACGAGCCGGTCGCAGGTCGAGCCCGCCTTCACCGTGCTGGGCCAGCGGACGATGAAGGGCACGCGATGTCCGCCCTCGTAGACCGACGCCTTGTAATCGCGCAGGGGTCCGCTCGGAAAGTGACCCTGCTTCTCCAGGTCCTTCACGCCCACGTAGGAGGCGAATCCGTTGTCGCTGGTGAATAGCACCAACGTGTTCTCAGCGGCGCCTGACGCCTCCAGCGCGGCGAGCACGCGGCCGACCGCGGCGTCCGTCTCCATGATGAGGTCCGCGGCGGCGTTGTTGAGTCCGCTCCTTCCTTTCCACGCCTCATTCACCGCGAGGGGCGTGTGCGGCGTCGTCAGGGGGAGATAGAGCAGGAACGGCCGGGGCTGCTTGGCGGACTCCGAGATGAATGCGCAGGCGCGTTCGGTGAGCGCGGGCAGGATTCCTTCCAGCTTCCATTCGGGCAGCGCGGGGCCGGGAAGGCTGGCGAGATGGTTCCGGAAGAGCTCCTTCGGCAGGAAGACGCTCGGGGTGCCGACGGTGCGGTCGTTCTCAATGAAGCAGTAGGGCGGCCAGTTGGGGACGTCCGTCCCGAAGTAGGAGTCGAAGCCCCGCGTCGTCGGCCCGCCGGGGATGGGCTGCGAGAAGACCTTCGTCCAGGCGGCGCGGTGGGCTTCGGTGGCCGGGGCGGCGTCGGCTTCGCGGGTGCCGCGGAAGAGGCGGCCATCGTCCTGCGAGATGGGCCAGTCCCACCCGAGGTGCCATTTGCCGACCGCCGCCGTGCGGTAGCCGTGCCGCTTGGCCAGTCCGGCCACGGTCAGCCGGTCCGGCGCGATGAGCGGTTCGCCGAAGACGCCCACGATGCCGTTCTGCAGACGGGTGCGCCAGTGGTAGCGGCCGGTGAGCAGGGCGTAGCGCGAAGGGGAGCACACGCCGGATGACGAATGCCCGTCGGTGAAGCGCATCCCCTGGGAGGCGAGTCGGTCGAGGTTGGGCGTGGTGATCTTGCCGCGCTCGGGATTGTAGCAGCGCAGGTCTCCGTAGCCTAGATCGTCGGCGAGGATGACGACCACGTTGGGCTTGCGCGCGTCGGCGGCGTGTAGGGCCCAAGGGATAAGCAGCAAGCCGAGGAGTGTGCGCATCGAGGCGGTCATCGGGTTTCTTGATAATCGGAGCTGAGGGTCAGCTCGCCCGCGTAGGCGTTGATGTACCAGGCCGTGGTTCTGGAGGGCAAGGGAGCGCTGACGGTCGTGCCGCCGCCACCGCTGGCGGCCATGGCCGGCGTCTCGACCCATTTGCGCGTGCCGGTGAAGCCCTTGTCCGTGGTCGAGATGAGCACGGCTCGCGTGAGCGGTTTCGTGGAATGGAAGACCGCGACGGCCGTGCCGGACTCGGTCTTGGACGACGGTGAGCCGCCCCACGGCTTGCCGGTCTCGACGACGCTCTTTGCGAAGGCGTAGCTGTCGGGCGGATTCCAGCCGGCCGGATGGCTGTGGCCCATCTTAGTGATGAGCGAGACCGTGCGCGGCCCGGGGGTCTTGCGGTAGTGCTCGGCCTGACAGCCGAGGGGGAAGTGGGCGTCCTGAGGCCAGGAGAGCCAGAGCACGGGCATCTTCACGCGGTCGGCGTAGTTCATGCCGTCCCAGACCCGCTTGTAGCCTTCGTTGTCATGCAGGGCCCGGCCCCAGTGGTTCTCGGCGTCGAAGAGGTGGCCGCAGCCGTAGGTCGGGATGCCGAAGGCGAAGCGGTCGTCCAGGCCGATGACGGTGCTCGTGATCACGCCGCCCCAGGAGATGCCCATCACTCCGATCTTGGAGGCGTCGACTTCCGGCAGTGAGCGCAGGAGCGAATTCGCTAGCATCGTGTCCGCGAGCGCGTGATACATCCACTGTTCCTTCAGCGGCAGCTTGGTGTCGGCGAACGTGCCGTCGCGGGCCGGACCTGAGAAGGGATGGCGGGCCCACGTCTGCCTGCCTTTCTGCGGATTCGTGTTCACGTCGGTCTGGCCCTCGACGGCGATGCTGATCGCCGCGAAGCCCTGCTCGTTCCATTTGCGCACCCATTCCTTGAAGGCCGTGCCGCCGCCGCCGTGGACAAGGACCATGCCCGGGACTTTGCCTTCACGCTTGGCGGGCAGGCCGAGCCACGCGAAGACGCGGGTGGGCTTCCCTTGGTAGGGCAGGGCGTCGTAGAAGATGGGACGAATCGCGCCGTCCGCCTTGAACCCCTCTGCCTCCTGAATCTTCGGCGCCGGCTCGCAGTCATGAGGCAGGATCGTCCGGATGGGGTCGGGGGTCGATTCGGCGCCGAGGGCGGCGGCGAAGAGGAGAAGGCAGGCGCGGAGGGTCGTGGTTTTCATTTCGCGACCTTCACGTTGCGGAAGCCTGCGCTGGCGCCGAATACGAGCAGGTCGATCGAGGTCTTGTGCTTGCCGAGGCTGGGATGCCTGCCCTTGAAGGTCTGGTCGTTGACTTGGACGGTCACCTCATCGCCTTGGAAGGTCAGCCGGACCGGAAGCCACTCGCCGGTCGGAAGCTTGAGGTTCTTCTTGGCGATGTCCTCGGTGGCCGTGGCGGGTTCGCCCTTGGAGGGATTCTTGGTCAGGATCGCTGAGGCGCGCGAGATCACCAGGCGGAAGCCTGCGTCGCCGGCTCCGAAACGGAGCGAGACGCGGTTCGCGCCCTGCAGGTTCAGTTCGCAGTCCAGTACGCCGTCGCCCAAGGCCAGAGGCGCTCGGAGCGAGGCGGGCTTCTCGGAGCCGCCCTTCGGCGTCGCGAAGGCCCCGCCGTCCCGGGCGGACCACTCACCCGGGGAGACGATCCAGGGCTTGCCTGGCAGTCTGGCCAAGTTTTCGGCGAGCATGACGGCTCCGGCGGGCTCGGGCAATGTCGCGATTGGAGTGCGGGCGGGCTTCACGTCGGCGGGCGGTAGTTCGCGGCTGTAGCCGCCGTCTCGATAACGGCGGAGGAGGTCCTTGAGTTCGGCCACGACCTGAGGGTGCTCGGCGGAGACGTCCTTGGTCTCGGCGGGGTCGGCGACGGTGTCGTAGAGCTGGGGGCGGAACTGATCCTTGCGGGACTTGCGGACGCCTTCCTTGATCTCCTCGACCGGCACGCCTTCGATCCATTTCCAGCGGCCCTTGCGGATGGCGAAGTTGCCGTCCGCGCTGTGGATGATCACGTCCTCGCGGCCCCTGGCGCCGTCCTGACCGAGCAGTACGGGAAGGAAGCTGCGGCTGTCTTCGGCGCCGACCTCCTTGGCCGGCAGTGCGGAGCCGGTGAGCTCGGCGGTGGTGGCGAGGATGTCGACGACGCTCACGGTCTGCGCGGAGGTCGATCCGGCGGCCACCTTGGCGGGCCAGCGTGCGATGAAGGGCACTTTGAATCCGCCCTCCCAGACGTCGTGCTTGCCGCCGCGGATGGCGCCGTTGACGCGCAAGCCGGCCTTGAAGGCGGCGGTCTGGAGGAGACGCTCGACGTCGGGCTTGAAGACGCCGCCGTTGTCGCTGCTGAAGAGGACGAGGGTGTCCTTGGCGACACCCATGCGGTCCAGGGCGCTCAGGATCCGGCCGACGCTGTGGTCGAGCTCGTGGATCCAGTCGCCGTAGGGCCCCGCGGCGCTGCTACCGGCCAGCGCCTTGTCGGGCGTGACGGGGTTGTGGACGGCGACGGGGGTGAAGTAGAGGAAGAAGGGGCGGTCCTTCGGCTGCGCCTCAAGCCAGGCCTCGGCCTTGTCGGTGAGCACCTTCATCACGCGTTCGTTCTTCCGTCGCGGAGCGTCCAGCTCAAGGATCCTGGCCTTGCCGTTCTCCGTGTCCTCGGGGCCGTACGTCGGCTTGTAGTCGGCGCTGTCCGCGTCGGGTCCGGCGATCTTCATGCCGGCGGGAATCTTCCCGGAACGGAGGCCGTAGACGAAACGGTTCTCGACGTAGACGCCGGTCAGGTCGCCGTGGTTGCTCGGGACGCCAAAGTGATAGTCGAAGCCGATGTCCAAGGGGCCGGGGGAGAGTTCGGCCGTGTAGTCGGTCCGCCACTTGGGGTCCTCGTTCTCCCGGCCGTATCCGAGGTGCCACTTTCCGACGGCCGCCGTGGCGTAGCCCTTGGACTTGAGGAGCGAGGCCAGGTTGACGCGCGTGGGCTCGATGTGCAGCGGCGAGAACGTGCCGAGCACCTCGTGCGTCAGCGTGGTGCGCCAGCAGTAGCGCCCCGTGAGCAGCGAGTAACGGGTCGGGGAGCAGACCGATGAGGTCGTGTTGCCGTCGGTGAAGCGCCGGCCCTCGGCGGCGAGGCGGTCGATTGCTGGCGTGCGGACGAGCTTGGGGTCGGCGCCGTAGCAGCCGGCGCTGGCGTAGCCGTAGTCGTCGGACAAGATGACGACGATGTTCGGGCGGTCCGCGGCTGCGGCCGTGAGCGCGATCAGAAGGGAGAGGAGGGGGCGCATGGAATCATTTCCCTTCCGCGGCCCACTTCTTCATCTGGGCGATGTTGCGTTCGACCGCGGGGTTGCCCTTGGCGACGTAGACTTTCATGTCGCTGTCATACATGGCCTCCGATTCGGGCGCGGGATCCTTCGTGGCGGCAAGCTTGGCGTCCATGCGTCGGCGATGTTCCTCGAGGATGGCCGCATGGGCCGGGTCTCCTGCCAAGTTGCGGGTCTGCCAGGGGTCCGTGGCCAGTTCATAGAGCTCCTCGCGCGGACGGGTGGGGCTGAAGAGCAGCTTCTCGGAGAGGTCGGACAGGGAGCCGGAGGCGTGCAGCTCGCGCAGGCGCTGGACGATCTGCTTGCCGTCCTTGTAGGCGCAGGGCTGCAGGTGGGGGCGTTCGGGGTGATAGTTGCGGACGTAGATGAACTTGTCCGTGCGCAGGCTGCGGATCTTCTCCGTGGTCTCGTCGCATCGGTCGCGGGCCGAGAAGGCCTCTTCGCGCTTCACATAGGTCGGCGCGAACACGTCCTTGCCCTGCATCCAGGAAGGCACGCCCAGTCCGGCGGCGGCGAGCGAGACGGCGGCGAGGTCGATTTGCTCGACGAGGTCGGAGCGGAGCTGGCCGGCGGGCACGCCCGGTCCGCGCATGACGAGAGGGACGTGCGCGCCCTCCTCGAAGAGGAACTGCTTGCCGCGGGCGTGGCTGATGCCGTGGTCGGTCATGAAGATGACCAGGGTGCTCCCGAGCAGTCCTTCTTTCTCAAGTCTGGCGAGCACGCGTCCGACGTGGAGGTCGGTCAGGCGGACGGCGTCCAGGTAGTCAGCCCAATCCTGCAGGAGGACGGGGTCGCGGGGGTAGTAGGGCGGCAGGGTGACTTTGGCGGGTTCGGTGCCGGCGCCCAGTTCGCGAATGACGCGCTCGCGGAACTGGGCGCGGGCGGCGTCCGATCCCTCGCGCAGTTTGCCCCCATGCAGCTGCACCTGCATGAAGAAGGGCTGGCCGGCCTTGCGTCCCGCCCAGTCATGCGAGTCATAGATGGCGGGGTCCCATTCGAAGTTGTAGTCGGTCTTGCCAAGCCGTCCGGCGACGATCGGGAAAATCATGCCGCCGATCGAGCCCACGAAGCCGCCGAGACCCGAGACCGAGGCCACCGCCGCCTTGGCCTTCTTGCCCTTGAGTGGGCCGAAGGGCAGGCCGCGGAAATCCAGATCGGGCAGGCCGCTGCCGATGCAGGTGTAGTAGCCGGCGTTCTGGAAGAGCTTGGGCGTCGGCACGACCTCGGCGGGCAGGTGGATCTTGAGTTCGCCCCGGCCGCTGCGGTGGTGGTGCGCTCCGATCGTCGTCTGGTACATGCCCGTGACGAGGGCGGAGCGGCAGGGGGAGCAGACCGGCGCGGTCACGTAGGCGCGGCTGAAGCGCGTGCCCTCGCGGGCGAGTCGGTCGACGTTGGGGGTGGAGACGGTCTTCTCGCCGTAGCAGCCGAAGTTGGCCGACATGTCGTCCACGATGAACCACAGCACGTTGGGCCGGTCGGCGGCCGCGGCCGTGACGGCGAAGAACAAGACCAGCAGGTGTCGGATGTTGCGCATGAATAATGGGGTCAGACCCTATTAATGGGGTCTGACCCCATCAAGGGGGCCGGATGGGCTTACTTCTGGGTGAAGACGAAGACGCCGTACTTGTTGGCGGTGACGATGTCAGGCTTGCCGTCCTTGTTGAGCGCGCCGGTCCAGAACTGCGTGCCCACGCCGCTCTCGCGGTCGATCTGGTGGGGGACGAACTTGGCGCCGCCCTGGCCGTCGCGCACGAGCTCAAACCAGAACAGCACGGGGTCGCCCATGGGGTCGTCATCGTTCTTG
Organism: Verrucomicrobiota bacterium; assembly: GCA_046080425.1. GTDB lineage: Bacteria > Verrucomicrobiota > Verrucomicrobiia > Opitutales > UBA953 > UBA953. The sequence continues at coordinate 1,301 of JBJTTY010000039.1, read as the reverse complement.
GGTCCGTGCGCCCAGCGGCGCTTGCCGGTCACGATGTCGGGCAGGCCGTCGCCGTTGACGTCGGCCAGCTGCACCGCGTGGAGCTGGCTGAAGCCGGCGGGATGCGAATTCTCCTCCTTGGTCTTGCCCAGGATGACGTGCTCCTTGAAGGAGCCGTCGGCGTTCTGCTCGAACCAGGAGAGGCCGTAGCCGTGGGCCTTGATGCTGGTGATGACGTCGTTGCGGCCGTCGTTGTTGACGTCGTAGACGTACATCTGGGCGCCGCCCTGCCCGAAGGAGGCCGGATGGAATTTCCAGTCGGAGTCCTTGGAGGTGTCGGCCGGCTGCTCATACCAGCCGTCCTTTTCGAGCAGGTCCATGCGGCCGTCGCCGTTCACGTCGCCGGCGCCGTAGCCGTGGGTGTACTTGAAGATCTTCTGGTCGTTGGCGGGCGACTTCGGGGTGATCGGGCGGAAGCGCGCCTTGCCGAGGGGGTTGTTCCAGTCGATCTCGGCGTAGCCGAACTGGCCGCCGTGGCGTCCCTTGTTCTTCTTGGGGTCCTTGACCGTATCGCTGGTGTGGCAGAGGAGCTCCGGCTTGCCGTCGCCGTTCATGTCCCAGAGCGAGGGCGATTCGCCGTCGGCCACGTCAAAAATGTTGTGGCGCTCCCAGTCGCCCTCCTTGCCCTTCGGGTTCACAAACACGTAGGCGGGGTCGCCGGGCAGGCCGAAGACCAGCAGGTCCTGCCAGCCGTCGCCGTTGAAGTCATACGCGAACTGGATGAAGTAGTCGGAGTAGGTGAGGGGGTTGTAGGGCGTCTTGTTGGGGCCGGAGGGATTGTCGCGCTCAGGCGTGTAGGACGCGCGTCGCTTGAAGTCGGGTCCGAACCAGATGTGACGGCCGGCGGCGACGTCGGGCTTGCCGTCCTGATTGAAGTCGGCGACCGCGCAGCCTTCGGCGACGAAGTCCTTGGTGACGGTGACCTTGTCGAAGGCGACCGGCGCGGCGACGGCTGCGGCGGCCACGAGGAGGGGGGCGAAGATACGCATGGGGGTGCGCTTATGACAGCCGTCCGCCCCCTTGGTTGCGAGGGGAAACTGGAGCCGACCTCACTCCAGCCGCCCGAACATGATGCGGTCGGAGCTGCCCTTGTGATCGCTCTGCGTCACCGTCAGCCAGATCGCGCCCTCATGCTGGCGGAAGGTGGGATACTGGAAGGATTCGGCAGTCTCAAAGCGGTATTTGCGGACCCAATGCACGCCGTCCTTGGAGACGTCGACGTTGAAGACGCTCCGAGAGCAGCCCCCCACTTTCGTGTTCTC
>JBJTTY010000038.1:0-21438 GCA_046080425.1 Verrucomicrobiota bacterium | reverse complement strand
ATCGGGCCGACAACCTCACGAACTGGGCGGGCAACTGAGCTTCAGGCGGAGGGCGGCTCGTCAGGACCGCAACCTCCCCAGGGGTGGCAGCGACAGATACGCCTCAAGGAAAACCATCCGCCCTTCAACAGTCCGAAGCGCTCGAGGCACGTCAACGTATAGGCCGAGCAGGTGGGCGTGAAGCGGCAGCCCGACCCGGGCACGATGAGATGCAGGGGGCGCGAGAGGAAGCGCTGGTAGAAGGCGACCGCGGCCAGCGCCACCCGGGCGGGCAGCGAAGGGCTCATGGCTTCGACCGGCCCACCGCCCGGTCGGCGGCCTGCGCGAAGACGCGCCGGAGCTCGGCCAGCGGCCGGCGCAGCATCGAGGCGCGCGCGACGAGCACCACCTCCCACCCGTCGGGGAAAGCCGAGGGGTCGGTTCGGAACAGTTCCCGGGCGAGCCGCTTGACGCGATTACGGTCGACCGCGAGGGGCAGGCTCTTCTTGGCAGCGATGACCGCGAAGCGCGCGGGTCGGCCGACGGCGCCCGATCCGACGTTCAAAACGAAGGGCCCGCAGTCGATCCGCGAGCCCTTGATGCGGAGGCGTTGGAAATCGGCCGAAGCCCTGATTCTTCGCTCCCGCGGAAGACGCATGCGGCCCTCAGGCGAGCCGCTTGCGGCCGACGCGACGGCGGTTGGCCAGCACCTTGCGGCCGCCGCGGGTCTTGGAGCGGGCGCGGAAGCCGCACTTGCGGGCGCGGGCGATCTTGGACGGACGGTAGGTGGGCTGCATAAGTCGAAAAAACAAGGCAACGGAGGCTCTCCGGCGGTGTCAAGCCCCGTGCTTCCCGGCTTGGCAGGGCTGGGCGGGGGTCAAAGATGCAAGCATGGACCCTTTCAAAGGAAGTAAAAGGCCCAACCCGCCCAAAGCGTACCTGAACACGGAGTTCATGCTGAGTCCCCAGGCCCGCACCCTGCGGGTGATGGCGGAGATGATAGAGCCCCACCTGCGGTTCAAGAAGAACGGGGTCCGCAACACGGTGGTCATGTTCGGTTCCGCCCGCACCTTGCCGCGGGAGAAGGCGGAGGCCGAGCTGGCCGCCGCGAAGGAGGCCGCCCGGCTGGGCGTCTGCGACGGAAACGAGTGCGCCGCCCGGCTGCGCGTGGCGGAACTGGCCCTGCGCAGCTCGGCCTATTACGAGGCCTGCCGCGAACTGGCGGCCGAGATGACCCGCTGGTCGATGGGCCTGCCCGAGTGGCAGCGCTTCCTCATCTGTTCCGGCGGAGGCCCTGGCATCATGGAGGCGGCCAACCGCGGCGCACATGAGGCGGGCGGCCGCTCGGTCGGGCTGGGCATCGCCCTGCCCTTCGAGCAGAGCCACAACCCCTTCATCACCGAGGGGCTCAACCTCGAGTTCCACTACTTCTTCGTCCGCAAGTACTGGTTCCTCTACCTCGCCAAGGCGCTCGTGGCCTTCCCTGGAGGCTTCGGGACGTTCGACGAGCTGTTCGAGATGCTGACGCTCATCCAGACCGGCAAGACGAAGAAGAAATTCCCCATCCTGCTCTTCGGCTCACCGTTCTGGAAGCACGTGATGGACCTCGAGGTGATGCAGCAGTGGGGCATGGTCTCGCCCGAGGACCGCGACCTGTACGTGCATGTCGACTCGGTCAAGGAGGCCCGCGACCTCCTCGTGAGCATCATCACCGAGAAGTACCTGGCCGACCCCGATCCGGGACATGACTGAGGTCGGCGTCGCCATCACCACCCTCCCCTCGCGCGAGGAGGCGGACCGGATGGCCGCCGACGCCGTCGCGGCCGGTCTCGCCGCCTGCGCCCAGGTCGAGGGTCCGCTGCGCTCGCATTACGTCTGGGAGGGCAGGCCGGAGAGCGAGGATGAGTTCCGCGTGACGTTCAAGTTCGCCGCCGCCCGAGGACGCGACCTCGAATCCTGGGTGCACGCCCGCCACCCTTACGCGGTCCCGCAATGGCTGGCCTTCGCCGCCGACTACGCCTCGCCCGCCTACCGGGCCTGGGTGCTGGGCGTGCGCTGAACCGCGATGGACGCCCTGGCCTCCGCCCTGCTCTACGGCCTGCTGGCGGCGGCGGTGCTGACCGGCTGGACGCTCGAGAGGCTCCGCCGCTCCGGGACTTCGGCGCCGGAAGGATTCTGGCCGGGCACGACGCGGGCGCCCGCCGCAGCCCACTTCGCCGCGGCCTCCGCAATGCTTCTCATCACGGTGGCGGAATCGGTGGTCGAGATCAGGACGGGCGTCTCGGAGAGGCAGTCGGTGCTCACGGGACTCTCCCTGCTCTCACTGATCGCAGCGGCGGTGGTCGAGGAGACGGTGTTCCGCGGATTCGCCGCCCCGAGCTGGCTGACCGGACCGGGCCTGCTCGGCGTGGTGCTCGGCGGATCGGCCGTCTTCGCGCTCATCCATGGGTTTGACGTTTCGACCACGCAGGGACGCATCAGCCTGGCCTTCGCCTTCGTGACCTCGCTCGGACTCTACGTGGCCCGATTCAATCCCCTGAACCCCGGACGCTCGCTCGCACCGTGCTTTACGGCACATATCGTTCGTAATCTGGCGGTGTTCGGCATCAAGTGGGCGCAGGGTTTCGTGGTCTGGTGACAAAGGCGGATTCGGACACCGCTTGGGACTTGTCGCTTCAGGCGGGGGCAAATACCAATGGGGCATGGATCGCCCCGTCCATCCTTCCCGTCGTGATTTCCTGCTCATGGCCCCGTTCGCGGCGTTGGGAGCCGCGTCGGCGGAGGCGGCGCCGGATCCGCGCGGGCTCCTGGGCGCGCGGCCGCAGACGGCGGCGACGGCCCGTCCGGCGGGCAGCCGTCCCGTGTGGGACCTGACCACCGAGCCGGTCGAGAAGATCCGCGTTGGCATCATCGGCCTCAACCGGGGCCGGGCCCACGTGAACTCCTGCGTCGCCCTGCCATGGGTGGAGGTGAAGGCCCTCTGCGACATCAAGGAAGACGTGACCAGGGCGCAGGCCGAGGTGGTGCGTAAGAAGACGGGCAAGTCCCCCGACCTCTACACCGGCTCGGAGGACGTCTGGGAGAAGATGGTCGCGCGTGACGACATCGACGTCGTCTACGTCGCCACGCCTTGGGAATGGCACACCCCCATGGCCGTGCGTGCGATGTCACTGGGCAAGCACGCCTTCGTGGAGGTGAACTGCGGGGTCACCGTGAAGGAATGCTGGGAACTCGTCGACGCCTCCGAGAAATACGGCCGCCACTGTCCGATCCTCGAGAACGCCAACTACGGCGAGGAGGAGCTCTTCGTGAGGCGCATGTCCGCCGAGGGCCTCTTCGGCGACCTCAAGCACGCCGAGGGAGCCTACATCCACGACCAGCGGGGCACCGCCCCCGACGACACCTTCTTCCGACCCCAGCGCGACTGGCGGCGCAAGTATCACACCATCATCGACGGCAATCCCTACCCGACGCACGGCATCGGTCCGCTCGCCAGCTACCTCGGCCTAGGCAGGGGCGACGTCATGACGCGCGCCGTTTCGGTCTCCTCGCCAGAAATCGGACTCTCCCAGCTCCGCAGGAAGGCCGGCGCGGACCAGGCCCGGACGGCTTCGGAGCGCTTCACCTGCGGCGACGTCAACACGACGCTCATCAAGACCGCGCTCGGACGGTCCATCGTCCTCCAGCACGACAACACGACCCCGCGGCCCTACTCCCGAATCAACGCGCTTTGCGGTACCGAGGCCACGTTCTTCGGCTTCCCCGCCCGCCTCGCCATCGACGCCGGCAACAAGCATCCGCTCCTCGACCCCAAGGAGAAACGAAACAGCCATGAATGGACCTACGAGGGCGAGCGACTGAAGAAGTTCATGCAGGCGAATCCCCACCCACTCGTGAAACTGGCGGGCGAGGACGCCCGTCGAGTCGGCGGGCACGGCGGAACCGACCACCTGATGAACTTCCGCCTGCTCGACTGCATACGACGGGGCCTGACGCCGGACATGACCGTCTACGACGCCGCCGCCTGGTCATGCCTCCTCGAGGTCTCGCACCTCTCGGTCACTTCCGGCAGCATGCCGGTCGAAATCCCGGACTTCACCCGCGGAGGATGGAAGACCCTGCCTCCCCTCCCCTTGATCACCTGAAACACCCATGAACCCCAAAGAGCCCTCTAATCGCCGCGACTTCCTGAAGTTCGGGGCCGTCGCCGCAGCGGGCCTCGGCCTCAACGCCGTGTCCGCCGAAGCCGGCCCCGACCCCCGTGCGCTCAAGCTCCTCGGCGCGCAGGAGATCGGCACCACGCGCCCGCGTCCCGCGGGGAACAAGCCCGTGTGGGACCTGACCACCAAGCCCCTGGAGAAGGTGCGCTGCGGCTACATCGGCCTCAACCGCGGCCGCGGTCACGTCAACTCCGCCGCCAACATCCCGTTCGCCGAGGTCGTGGCCGTCTGCGACATCGTCGAGCAGCGAGCCAAGGGCGCGGCCGAGAGCGTCAAGAAGAAGACCGGCAAGGAGCCGGCCGTCTACTTCGGCGACGAGAACGCCTGGCAGAAGATGGTTGCGCGCGACGACATCGACGTCGTCTTCGTCTCCACCCCCTGGGAATGGCACGTCCCCATGGCCCTCAAGGCGATGGAGATGGGCAAGCACGCCTTCGTCGAGGTCTCCGCGGCCGTGACCGTGGACGAATGCTGGCAGCTCGTCGACGCCTCGGAGAAATACCAGCGTCACTGCTCCATCCTGGAGAACTGCTGCTACGGCGAGGAGGAGCTCTTCGTCCTGCACATGGCCCGACAGGGGCTCTTCGGCGAGCTCAAGCACGCGGAGTGCGCGTACATCCACGACCTCGGCAAGGGCGTCCTCTGGGCCTTGGGCAGCGAGGGGGACTGGCGTCGCAACTATCACACGTTCATGGACGGCAACCTGTACCCGACGCACGGCCTAGGCCCGGTGGCCCAGTACCTGAACATCGGCCGCGGCGACGCCTTCAAGTTCGTGGTCTCGGTCTCCTCGCCCGAACTGAACCTGACCCAGTTCCGCGACAAGGCGCAGCCGAACAAGGGCCGGCACAAGGACGAGAAGTACGTGTGCGGCGACATGAACACGTCGATCATCAAGACGCAGCTCGGCCGGACGATCATGATCCAGCACGATGTGGTCAGCCCCCGCCCCTATTCGCGCATCAACGGGCTCTGCGGCACCGAGGCCACGTTCTTCGGCTACCCCGCGCGCCTCGCCATCGACGCCGGCAACAAGCATCCGCTCCTCGACCCCAAGGAGAAGCGCAACAGCCACGAATGGACGTACGAGAAGGACAAGCTCACCAAGTTCATGCAGGCCAACCGCCACCCGCTGGTGACCAAGGTCGGCGAACTGGCCAAGAAGGTCGGAGGTCACGGCGGCATGGACTTCATCCTCAACTACAGGATGCTGGACTGCGTGCGTCAGGGCATCACGCCCGACATGACCGTCTACGACGCGGCCGACTGGTCGGCGATCCTCGAGCTCTCGGTCCGCTCGGTGAAGGACGGCAGCATGCCCGCGCAGTGCCCCGACTTCACCCGCGGCGGCTGGAAGACGATCAAGCCCCTCGGCATCGTCTCCTGAGCGCGCCCGCAGGCGCCCACGGACCCGGCCGCCCGGCCGGGTCCTTCGTTTGCGGTTTGCGTGGATGACGCCGGCAGGCTGAGACTGCGCCCATGGGCCAGACCGCCTCGCTCGACTCCTGGAAGGCCGGCCTCGTCACGCGGTCGGGCGAGGAGACCGAGCGCGCCGCCGAGGCCTTCGCGGTCCTGCTGCCCACCGACACGGCGCTGGCGCTCTCGGGAGACCTCGGGGCGGGCAAGACGACGTTCGTCCGCGGTCTGGCCCGCGGCCTTGGCTACGCGGGCGACGTCACCAGCCCCTCCTTCTCGCTCCTCAACGTGCTCGAGGGCAGGCGACGGCTGCTGCATGTCGACGCCTACCGGCTGAAGACCCCGGAGGCCTTCGACGGCCTGATGGTCTGGGACCTCGCGAAGACGCCGTGGAACCTGGTCGTGGAATGGCCGGAGCGCGTCGCGGGACGGCTGCCCGCTGACGCCTGGAGCATGGAGGCGGAGATGCTCCCGGACGGGACGCACCGCTACCGTCTCACCACGCCGTCCTGAGGCTCAGGAGTTCTTCTTCCGCTCGTTCTCCGTCAGCCAGCGCTTGCGGAGCCTGACGAAGTTCGGGGTGACCTCCACCAGCTCGTCGGCCTCGATGTATTCGAGGCAGTTCTCGAGGGACATCTGGCGGGCGGGCTTGATCTTCGCGAGGTCGTCCGAACCGGCGGCGCGGACGTTGGTGAGCTTCTTGTTGATGACCAGGTTGATCTCCAGGTCGTTGTCCTTGCAGTGTTCGCCGACGACCTGCCCCTCGTAGATCTCGTCGGCCGGCTTAACGAAAAAGTCGCCGCGGTCGTAGAGACGGTCGAGGGAGTAGGCGGTGACGGCGCCGGCCTCGCCGGAAATCATCACGCCCGCGGTGCGACGGGGCGGCTCGCCCTTCACCGGCTCGTAGCCGAGCAGGGTGTGGTACATCACCGCCTCGCCGCGGGTGGTGGTGAGCATGAGGGTGCGCAGGCCGAAGAGGGAGCGGGACGGAATCTTGAATTCCATGTGGATCCAGCCGCTCGTGCCGGCCTTGGCGTCCATCGAACGGAGCTCGCCGCGCCGTCCGAGCACCAGCGACATGACGTCGCTCTGCGACTCCTCAGGGCAGTCGACCGCCAGGGTTTCGACCGGCTCGCACTGCACGCCGCCGACGATCTTCATGATGACCTCGGGCTTGCCGACGGAGAGCTCGAAGCCCTCGCGGCGCATGGTCTCGATGAGCACGCCGAGGTGCATCAGGCCGCGGCCGGACACCTTCCAGGCGTCGGCGCCGGGCTCACGCTCCACCCGGAGGGCGACGTTCTTCTCCAGTTCCTTGATCAGGCGCTCGCCCACCTGGCGGCCGGTGACGAACTTTCCGTCGCGTCCGGCGAACGGGGAGTCATTGACGCGGAAGGACATGGTCACGGTGGGCTCGTCGACCTTGACCGGAGGCATGGGGCGGGGATTCTCGAGGTCGGTGACGGTCGCGCCGATCTCGACGTGGTCGAGGCCGATGACGGCGCAGATGTCGCCCGCGCTGACCTCCTGGGCCTTGACGCGTCCGAGGGCCTCAAAGACCTCGACCTCGAGGACGCGCTGATCGTGCTGGGTGCCGTCGCGCGCGACGAGCATGACCGGCATGCCGGGGGAGATCTTTCCGGCGGTGACGCGTCCGACCGCGATGCGTCCCACGTAGTCGCTGTAAAGGATGGCGGTGACCATCAGCTGGAGCGGGTTGGCCAGCGCCTCCTCACGGGACTTGAAGCCGGCGGCGGCGCCGCGGGACGAGCCCTCGGCGTAGGGCGCCGGGATATGGTCGACGATGGCGTAGAAGAGCTCGAGCAGGTCCTTCGGGCGGGCGTCTCCGGTGGCCTTGGCGAGGTCGGCCGTGCCCCAGCCTTCGCGGCCGGAGGCGTAGATTACCGGGAAGTCGAGGGCGTATTCGGGAGCCTCGAGCGCCACGAGGAGGTCGAAGACCTCGTTGACGACCGCCTCGGGGCGGGCCGAGGACTTGTCGATCTTGTTGACCACGACGATGGGCTTGAGGCCGAGGGCCAGGGCCTTCGAGAGCACAAAGCGGGTCTGGGGCATCGGGCCTTCGAAGGAGTCGACCACGAGGAGGCAGCCGTCGGCCATGTTGAGCACGCGCTCGACCTCGCCGCCGAAGTCGGCGTGGCCCGGGGTGTCGATCAGGTTGATCTTGAATTCCTCGCCGTTGCGCGGGTCCTTCCAGCGGATGGCGCAGTTCTTGGCGGTGATGGTGATGCCGCGCTCACGCTCAAGGTCGCCCGAGTCCATGATCAGCCCGTGCTGGCCGCCGGCGAGCTTGTCGAGGTCCTCGGCCCTGAACATGCCGGACTGGTAGAGCAGGCGATCGGTCAGGGTCGTCTTGCCATGGTCGACGTGGGCAATGACGGCGATGTTGCGCAGATTCATGGGAAAAGGTGCTACGCATAGTAAAAACCCCCTCGGCGCAAGGGGAATAAGAGGCCCGGGGTCCCGGGAACGGCCGTCTCAGGCCAGCCCGTCGCGCACCAGCAGAGCCTCGGGGTCGAGGTCGCGCCCCATGAAGTCACGGAAGAGCTTGGCCGCGGGCTCCGAATTGCCCTTGGCCAGGATGCGGCTGCGGAGCTCACGGCCGGTCTTGGGATTGAGCACGCCCTCCTTGAGGAATCGGGTGAAGGCGTCGGCCTCGAGCGCCTCGGCCCACTTATAGGAATAGTAGCCGGCGGCGTAGCCCGTGGCGTCGGAGAAGAGGTGGTTGAAGCGACGGGCCATCGCGGGGAGCCGCCGGGTCGTGGGCGCCTGCCACTCGGCGAAATCCTTGTTCCAGTGGTCGTCCAGATCCCGGCCCCTGAGCTCCTCCGCGCGGAGGTGCAGGTCGAGGTCCAGTTTGGAGAAGGCGAGCTGACGCATGCAGGCGGAGGCCGAGCGGAAGTTGGAGGCGGCGTCGAGCTTGGCGAAGAGGTCGGCGGGAAGGGCCGCGCCGGTCTCATGGTGCCTGGCGAAGAGATTGAGCGCTTCGCGCTCCCAGCACCAGTTCTCGAGGATCTGCGAAGGCAGCTCGACGAAGTCCCAGGCCACGCGCACGCCGGAGAGGGACTCCACCTCGACTTCGCTGAGCACGTGGTGCAGGAGATGGCCGAACTCATGGAAGACGGTCGTGACCTCGTCATGCGTGAGCAGGGCCTGTCCTCCGCCGACGGGCGGCGTGAAGTTGCCGCACATCAGTCCCAGGTGCGGCGCGAAGCCGCTGTCCGGACGGGGTCCGCCGGTGCGCAGTAAGTTCATCCACGCCCCGCCGCGCTTCGATTCGCGCGGGAACCAGTCGGTGTAGAATGAGCCGAGATGGCGGGCGCCGTCCCGCACCTCGTAGAAGCGCACCTCGGGATGCCAGACGGCGACGGGCTCGGCTTCGATGCGCGGCTCCGCGGCGCGGACGACCTTGCGCGCGCCCGTCACGGGATCGACGTGCACGGTGTCACGGCCGGCGACCGTGATGCCGAACAGCTCGCCGAAGAGGCGGAACATCCCGCCGATGACGCCGTCGACCGGGAACCAGGGGCGCAGGGCCTCGTCGTCGAAGCCATGCAGCTCCTTGCGCATGCGTTCCGACCACAGGGCGAACTCCCAGGGATGCAGGTGTCGCTTCGCCTCGCCGGTGCGGGACGCCCGGAAGGCCTCCAGCTCATCGGCCTCCTGGCGGAAGCGGGGACGCACACGACGGCCCAGGTCCTCGATGAAGGCGAGCGCGCGGGCGCCGCTGCCAGCCATCCGGCGCGCCGTGGTGAAGTCGGCGAAGTGCTCCTTGCCGAGCAGCCGCGCCTTCTCCTGCCGGAGCGCGAGGATCTCCCCCACCAGGGCGGTGTTGTCCCAAGGCGCCTTGAGCCCGACCTGTCCGAGAGCCTCCCAGCATTCGCGGCGCAGGGCCTCATCCTCGGCATATTCGAGCACCGGGAAGACCGAAGGGGCGTGCAACGTGAAGCGCCAGGCCTCCGGGCGGCCCTTGGCCGTCGCCGACTGCCTGGCGGCGCCGAGAGCGCTGGGAGGCAGCCCGCGGAGCCGGGCCTCGTCCGTGATGAAGAGGTCCCAGGCGTTGGTGGAGTCTAGGACGTTCTCGGAGTACTTCTGCGTGCGTGAGGCGAGGTCGGCGTTGATCGCGGCCAGCCGCTGCTTGCTGTCCGGGGGCAGGTCGGCGCCGTTTTCGACGAAGTCGGCCGCGGTCTCCTCCAGGAAACGACGTCGCACGCCGGTCAGCGCGGCGGCCTCAGGCGTGCCCGCGTAGTCACGGATGACTGACCAGACCTGAGGGTCGAGCGTCAGCGAGGTGAAGAAGGCGGTCACCTCCGGCAGCAGGGCGTTGTGGGCCTTGCGCAGCGGCTCCGAGTTCATGACCGCATCGAGGTGCGTCACCAGCCCCCAGGCACGTGAAAGCTCACGCGTGGAACGCTCGAGACCAAGAAGCACATCGTCATAGGTCAGTCGGCCGGGAGGCAGGGCCTTGAATGCTTCGACGTTGGCCTGGGCGCGGCGCAAAGCCTCGCGGATGTCGGGCTCGACGTGCTCGGGTCGCAAGCGGCTCCAGTCGAAGAGGAAGGCGTCGTCGAGGAAGGGGTGCACGGGGAGGCAAGATGCCCCCGAAACGGCGTCCAGCAAGCGCACAGCGAGGATTGGCGCCCTCGGAGCGGGCTTGCGAAGGCTCTCCTGCGGCCTTCATTGTGAGGCATGAACGCCGAGGAGGCAGTGCCAGTCCAGGCCATCGAAGTGGTGCCCGTCCAGGGGGGCACCGCCGTCTTCCTCGTCACCCCCCTCAAGACCGTCGTGATCCAGGTCGACCCCGCCGTGGGGGAGGCCCTGCAGGCCTCGTTGGACGGACGCCTCTCGGAGCGCCCGCTCTCGCACGACCTGATGCTGCACCTGCTGCTCGGACTCGACGCGGCGGTCTCGCACGTCGCGATCGTCGGCGTGAAGGACGGGGTGTTCTACGCGCGCGTCCTCCTCGCGCAGGACGGGCCCGTGGCCCGGAAGGTGGCCGAGGTCGACGCCCGTCCCAGCGACGCGCTCGTGCTGGCGGTCAAGGCCAAGCGACCCGTGTTCATCGCCCGCCCGGTGGTCGAGGTCTGCGACGACATGTCGGCCCAGCTGGCCAAGCTGCGCAAGCAGGCGTGAGCGCCGCGCTCCCCCAGCCTGCCGAGCCGGGCGCGCGCCCCTCGGTGCTCGCTCCGATGCAGGACGTGACCACGACCGCCTTCATGCGCGTCATCGCGCGGCGCGGGGCGCCCGACTGGTTCGTGACCGAATATTTCCGCGTCCACGAGAGCTCGACGCCCGAACGCCACATCGTCGACTCCGTGGTCAACCACGGCACGGGTCGGCCGGTCTTCGCCCAGCTGATCGGGGAGGACACGCCCCACATGCTGCGGACGGTCAAGGAGCTGCTGAGGCTCCCCGTGGCGGGCATCGACCTCAACATGGGCTGCCCGGCGCCCAAGGTGTACCGCAAGAACGTCGGCGGCGGTCTCCTGCGCGATCCGGCCAAGGTCGATGAGCTCGTGGGCTCCCTGCGCCAGGCTATCCCAGGACTCTTCACGGTGAAGATGCGCATCGGCTTCGACGGGACCGAACGCTTCGACGAACTGCTGGCCATCCTCGCCCGGCACAAGGTCGATCTCGTGACCGTCCATGGACGTACGGTGAAGGGGCTTTACTGGTCCGAGGTCGACTACTCGGCCATCGCGCGCGCCGTCCGCTCCCTGCCCTGCCCCGTCATCGCCAACGGCGACGTGGCCAGCGCGGCGAAAGCCTCCCGACTGCTCGGTGAGACCGGCGCCCACGGGATGATGATGGGCCGCCACGCCATCCGGAACCCTTGGATCTTCGCCCAATGGCGCGACCTGCAGGCGGGACGCGCCCCGTTCCGCCCGACCCTCGCCGACGTCCGGGCCTACGTGCAGGACCTCGCGGACGAATGCTGTGACCGGGCGATGACCTCCGAGCAGCGCGCGGGCAGGCTGAAGAAATTCCTCAATTTCGTGGGCCTCGCCGTCGACGCCGACGGTGCCTTCCTCCACGAAATGCGCCGTTGCGCAACGATGGAGGAGCTCCTGGCCTGCTGCGACCGTCGCCTGGGCGGCGAGAACGCGGGCCAAGCCTACCCCGACGAGCCCTTCCGGGGCCTCGTGGCCCGTCCCACGCGCGAGACTCAGCAGGGTTGCGAACTCTGATCAGCGCAGCGTGGCGCGGAGACGCCGCTCGCGCGAGAGGAACAGCAGCAGCGGCCCGCCGACCACGAGCAGCGACCAGAGCCCGGCGGCGAGACCGATGAAAGTGCCCAGCGCGCAGTGGCAGGCCTGCTTACGGCGCAGCACGAGGTACCAGGGCAGGCAGAGCGCCAAGCCGATGGCGGAACCCTTGACGGAACGCGCGACGAAGCGTTCGAGCGCGTCGGCCTCCTTGGAACAGCGATGGAGCAGCACCGGTATCCAGACCGCCCAGGAGACCGCCCAGACACCGAAGGCGCCCACGATGCAGGACAAGGAGTCGAACTTCTTGGGGTCGACCGAAGGCAGGAAATAGGCGACGTCGATGAGGGCGAAGACCGGCAGGGCGAGGAGGAGACCGCCCAGGAAAGCGGCCCCCGCCACCCTGGGCAGCAGCGCCGACGCCGAGGCCGGAGCCGGAGTCACCGGCAGCGGCACCGAGACGAGCAACGACTGGATGAAGGCCAGCAACCAGACCGCGAGCGGCCACAGCAGCTCCTTGGTGTCCTCGAAAGAGAGATAATCGAGGCCGAGCAGCTGGTTCAGGTTCAGGAGGGACACGTCCCAGAGCACCAAAGCGCCAAGCAGCCAGAACAGTGCGTTGAAGACGAAGGCCAGCGGCAGGGAGATGAGGAACGCTCGGATGACGGCGGACATGGGGAGGCGGGGTTGTTTCAAAATGCCCGCCGCAGGCCGGTCTGACCACCTCAAAAACCCGTGCCCCTTGACTCCCTCCCATGACCGTCAAAAATGACGCCATGATCCACCTCACGCCCGAAGCCGCCGTTCAGATCCGGGCCCTCCACGCCAAGCAGGACCCCGCCACCCTCCTCCGCGTCCTCGTCGAGGCCGGCGGCTGCTCGGGCTTCGAATACGGCATGTCCTTCGACGCCCGCAAGGAGGGCGACCTCGAATTCGAGAGCCAGGGCGTGCGCCTGCTCATCGACCCCGCCAGCCACGCCTACCTGGACGGTTCCACCGTGCACTTCGACGACGGCCTGCACGGCAAGGGCTTCGAGGTCCGCAACCCCAACGCCACCAGCACCTGCGGCTGCGGCAAATCCTTCAGCTGACCATGAGCCCCGCCCTGCCCCTCGCCCTGCTGCTCGCCTTCACCCTATCCGCCAAGGAACCTGTCAAGCCCGTGGATACCGATAACGAGAAAGTCCCCGCCGGCAGAGTCCGCGTCACCCTCGACGACGGCAAGGGCGGCGTCGCCAAGCCGACGATCGTCGACAAGGTCGTCAAGACCGACGCCGAGTGGCAGGCGCTGCTCCCTCCCGAGACCTACCGCATCCTGCGCGCCAAAGGGACCGAACGCCCCTTCTGCGGCACCCTGCTCGACAACAAGAAGCACGGCACCTACCACTGCGTCGGCTGCGAGCTGCCGCTCTTCTCCTCCGACTCCAAGTTCAACTCCGGCACCGGCTGGCCGAGCTTCTTCCGTCCGGTCTCGAAATACAACGTGGTCACCATCGAGGACCGCAGCCACGGCATGGCCCGCACCGAGATCCTCTGCGCCCGTTGCGACGGACATCTCGGGCACGTGTTCGAGGACGGACCTCCGCCCACCGGCCTGCGCTACTGCCTCAATTCCGAGTCCCTGAAGTTCAAGGAACTCAAGCCGGCGAAGTGACCCCTCAGCGTCCCCGACGCTTCTGAGTCTTTGACCGCCTGACCGGCTTCTCGCCCGCAGGACGGGACGCCTTCTTCTTCGGCTTGCGCACGGCCTTCACGACCCGCTCTCCGGCCTTCTGAACGCGCTTAGGCCGCTTGGATCCGGCCTTGCCCTTGGCCTTGGCCGGCTTGGCGGCCGACACGGGGAGGACGCCCTGTCGGACGGCCTTCCAGACCGACTCCTTGAACGCTTCCAGCCCGGAATCGTCGTGACAGGAGATGGCGAGCGTAGGGGCCGCGACCTTGCGCGTGAACTCCTGGAGATTCTTCACCGCGGAGGGCAGGTCCATCTTGTTGGCGACGACGATCCGGGGCTTGCTCGCCAGCACGGGCGAGTACAGACGCAGCTCGCGCTCCAGCACCTTGAAGTCATCCCAGGGACGGCGGCCGTCGTTGCCGGCCATGTCGATGAGGAAGACCAGCAGCGAGCAGCGTTCGATATGACGCAGGAACTGGTGCCCAAGGCCGCGGTTCTCGTGCGCGCCCTCGATGAGCCCGGGGATGTCCGCCATCACCACGCGGCCGTGGCGATCGGGATACTCGATGACCCCCACGTTGACGTGCAGCGTCGTGAAGGGATAAGGGGCCGTCTTGGGCCGTGCGGCGGTGATGAGGTTCGTCAGGGTCGACTTGCCTGCGTTGGGGAAGCCGACCAGCCCGAGGTCGGCGATCGTCTTGAGCACCAGACGGTACTCGCCCTTCTCGCCCGGATAGCCGGGCGTGCTGCGACGCGGCGCCTGATTGACCGAGCTCTTGAAGTTCATGTTGCCCAGCCCGCCCTTGCCTCCCGCGAGCAGGATGACCTTCTCCCCGTGCTCGGTGACCTCGGCGACCAGCCGGCCCGTGGACTCCTCCAGCACCTGCGTGCCCGGAGACACGCGCAGCACGAGGTCGGAACCGTCGGGTCCGGCGCACTGGCGGCCCATGCCCGGCGTACCGTTCTTGGCGGCCCGGTGAGGCTGCCAGCGGTAGGTCTCTAGGTCGCCCTCATTGCGGTCGCAGAGCAGCACCACGTCGCCGCCCTTGCCGCCGTTGCCGCCGTCCGGGCCACCCTTGGGGATGAACTTCTCGCGGCGGAAGCTCACGCACCCGTGGCCGCCGTCGCCGGCGCGCAGGATGACCTTGGCTTCGTCGATGAACATGCCCCGAAGGTGGAGACGCCGCCCGCGAGGGTCGAGCCGTAAAGGACGCTCAGCGCTCCAGCCCGCGGGAGCGGCGCAGCCAACGCTCCACCGGAGAGAAGAAGGCGAGGTCAGCGAGGAAGCCGACCAGCATGATCACGCCCATGACGCCCATGACCTGGTCCATCCGCAGCAGCTCACGGCCCGCGTGCAGGAGCGAGCCGAGGCCGAAGCCGGAGAGGATGACCACGAAGATTTCGGCGGCCATCAGCGAGCGCCAGGCGAAGGCCCAGCCCTGCTTCATGCCGCTGATCACGCCGGGCAACGCCGCGGGCAGAATGACCTGCGTCCAGAGATGGGCCCCGCCGGAGCCCATGGTCTGGGCGGCACGCAAGTAGAGCGGCTCGACGTTGAGGACCGACTCACGCACCGCGACGAGGACGGCCCACAGGGTGCCCATGACGACCACGAACACGACGGCCGACTCCTCGGGACCGAACCAGAGCAGGGCCAGCGGCACCCAGCAGACCGAAGGCAGCGTCTGCAGTCCGAGGGCGATGACGCCGAGCGTGTCGTTGATCCAGCGCACACGGGCGCAGAGCGCCCCGAGCGGGATGCCGAGGACGACCCCGATGAGGAAGCCGAGCGCCAGACGGCGCACCGTGACCCAGGTGGCGGAAAGAAGCTCACCGTTGAGCAAACCGTCCCAGCACCATGCCAGGACGTGGGAGGGCGCGGGGAAGAACAGTTCGTCAACCCGGCCGGAACGGACCGACCACTCCCAGCCGCCGAGCAGAAGCAGGGCGAGCACGGTCGGAATGACGGGACGGGGCAGGCTCATTCGACGGCCCCTTTCGTGAGGTGCGAGGCGAGGGACTCGGTGACGCGGGCGGCCAGCGCGGCGAGCGCCGGGTCGTTGATCCGTCGCGGCCGGGGCAGATCGATCTCAAAGACCTCGCGCACCCGTCCCGGATGGGGGGAGAGCAGCACCACCCGGTCTCCCAGGCAGACCGCCTCGCGGATGTTGTGCGTGACGAGCACGATGGTCTTCCTGCGCTTGGTGAAGATCGCCTGGATGTCGCCATACAGCTGGTCGCGCGTGAGCGCGTCCAAAGCCGAGAAGGGCTCGTCCATCAGCAGCACGCGGGGGTTGGGAGCGAGCGACCGGGCGAGCGCCACGCGCTGACGCATGCCCCCCGAAAGCTCGTGCGGCCTGGCGAGCTCCTTGTTGCCGAGTCCGACGAGATTAAGGTAGTGACGCGCCGACTCACGACGCTCGTCGTCGGTGAGGTCAGGCTTCAGCCTCAGCCCGAACATGACGTTCTCCAGGACGTTGAGCCAGGGGAAGAGGGCGTCCTGCTGGAACATGACCAGACGGTCCCGGCCGGGACCGCGGACGGGAGAGCCGCCCAGGCGTATCTCGCCCTGATCCGGCAGTTCCAAACCGGCGAGCAGCGAGAGCAGCGTGGACTTGCCGCAGCCGGAAGGGCCGACGAGCACGAGGAATTCACCTTCACGCACGTCGATCGAGATGTCCTCAAGCGCCGTCACGGGACCCGAAGCCCCGTTGAAGCGTTTGGTGACGTTGCGCAGCGTCAGGGCCGCGGGCTGTGAACCGGGTGAGTCCATGTTCAGCGAGTCGGACGTTCCTCCTGCAATTCGGAAAGAAGCGAGTCCAGGGGATGTGCCTCACGAAGCAGGCCTGCGGAGACGGCGTCGTCCATCGACTTGCCGAGGGAAGCCGCAAGCCGGGCGTGCCGGTCGGCGGCCGGCTCATGTCCGTCCAGACGCAGCCGGCGGAGCGCGGAGTCGAGCAAAGCCTCCGCCATGGGCTTGGAACGCGTCTCAGCGGCCAGTCCCTGTGAGATCAGCCTGCGATGCAGGGCGGGGTCGGCGATGAGGCGGTCACGCAGCTCCCAATGCGAGCGCACGAAGGCTCGGACGTCGTCGCCACGCTCCTCCAGCGCGGACGCCGAACAGGCGAGAACCGTCACGACAGCCGTCGCGTCTTCCGCCACGATGACGCCGCCGAACTCGGAAGTGAGTCGTGAGACCCATGGCTCGACCGTCCAGGCGGCATCCACCTGACCGCGGCCGAACAGCATCACGAGCTCGGGGTTGGCGGCAGGAATCACGTGCGCGTCTCCTCCGGCAAGCGTGACCTTGAGACCGCCGGACTTCAGCCAAGCTCGGGCGGAAACATCCTGCGTGTTACCCAACTGAGGCGTGGCCAACCGACGGCCGCGAAAATCCTGCGGCGAACGTAGCTCCAGGCCGGGCCTGACCACGAGAGCGTTGCCGCCGGAAGCCACGGGCGCGAGGAGGCGGAGCGTCTTGCCCCGGGTCCGGACATGGCCGTTGATCAAGGGAGAGGCGCCCACGTAGACCACATGGACCGTGCCGGTGAGCAAGGCTTCGACGGCGGAAGGGCCGGCGTTGAAAGCACGCCATTCGACCTGGACCGAGACAGGTCGGGCAGCATGCCAAGCCACCCCTTCCCTTTCGAGCTGCCTGGCAGCAATGGCAGGGGAATGAGTGAGATTAGGGAAAAAACCCACCCTCAGCGCCTCCCCTTCAAGGGAGACCCCGATGGTCAGCAAGGACCAGGCAAGCGGCTTGAAAAGGGAGAAGGACAAGGGACAGGTCTTAAAGTTGATAAGATTAGTAAGGATTAAATGATAAGACTCCCGAAAGCAAGTCTCTTTTGAGGTCAGAAGGCGGACAGCTGGAGTTCCAGATAAGCGAAATCGGTGTCCCGGCGACCGGTTAGGGCACGGACGAACTCCCCGCTCATGAAGTGCGAGTACCCCAAGGTCACGGTCATCCTTCGATCCGGAGACCACCTTATCCGAAAATCAATCTCATCCCCGAGGTGCGTACCGGAGTCACCTGAAACGTCCTGAAGGGAGGCGCCGTAGAACCTGTCATTTCCGGATTCGAGCCAGTAGGATGACCAGCCGAGGTCGAACCGCAGAGAATCCGAGGGGCGGGCCTCCCAGCGAAGCTTCGGAGTGACGATGTTCTCGTTGACGACGTAGTCGCTGGCGGACCAAGGCCGTCCGAAACCGAAGAACTTTTCGAAACGGCCCGATCGCCCGTCCGTCTGACTGTCATCGCCCGTCGCGACGCCCAGAAACAGACCGAGCCTCGAATCCCAGGAATCGCGGGCCCGCCATCCCGCTTCGGCGGTGAAAGCATGTGCCCGGACCGGCACCGCTCCGTCATGTCCGTGCTGCAGCGTTAAGGAGAGATCGTAGTCAAAATCGGTGCCGACGACGTCTCCGAAGACGCGGACGCCGGGCGAATCGACGCGCTTGCCACCGGGCCTGGCATCATCCGTCATCCGCAGCCAGTATGGCTGCACGACGAGCGGCGCGCTCAAGGGACGCAGCTCCCCGATGAGGGCGTCGACGCGCTGACCGGAGACCGGCTCATCCTGGTCGTGAGGAAGTCTCTCGAGGGGACGGACCGATAGCACGTCGAGCCGCCAATCCTCCGACCGTCCGACGGCGTAGCCGTGGGCTCCCTCGAACGTGTTCGCGGTGTTGCGCCATTGATTGTTACCGATGAGGCGCCGGTCCAGGAACTCAAAGTTGTGGATGCCGTAACGCAGCCCTGTGCCGCCCGGTCCGCGCAGTTCGACGTAGCCGCGGATGACTTCGGCCTCATTGACGTCGCGCCCGTCGTCGGGGTAGACGCCGTCCGACTTTCGGGAATCCTGCATTTCAAACGCGAACCTCAGGGGATCCAGGACTTCCTTGAGACCGAAATAGACCCGCATGCGATGCAATTGCGGCGTGTCCATGCCGGCCTCGGAACGCCTCAGATCATCGTCCCTCGCCTCGAACCGCCACCGGTAGTCCAGACCGAAGTCGACCTTTCCCGCAGGGTCGACCGCCTGAGGACGCACGTAAGCGGGCGGATCCGGATCCGGCCGGGTGGAGTAGGACCTGGCTTCGATCTTTTCCGCGCCCGAAACGCCCGTCGCTCCCGCCATGATGATCGGCAGCAGACGGATACCGGGGAGATGGCAAGGACGCGGCTTCATGCAGGAGCGGAAGGGGTGCCGCCGGCATCTCAGCAGTCAATGCCCTTCAAGATTGATGACAAACGTCTTTAGGCACGAACGGCCAGGTCCGCCGCACTAACGACTGAAAGCAACGCCAGCAGGGTCCAGAGAGCGGTACGCCAGGCATGGGACCTCACCAATGAGGCCAAAGCCTCGGAATCCGGACCTTCGTCACGCAGTCGCCGATGGCAGGGCACGGACCAAAGGGCGGTCAGGGCCCAGCAGGCCGCCACCAACGGCAGTCCGAACCAATCGCCCACGGAAGCCGCCCAGAGGTGGCCGAGGAGCTGGAGAATGAGCAAAGGTCCGACGACCCGCCCCACCCTGCGCGCGTAAGCGTCGTGGGCCGCAGCGAATCCCTCTGGGCGCCAGCGGGCGAAGTCCGGATAGGTGCAGAGAAGGATAAGCCAAGACACGGCGGCCATGGAGACGTCGACGCAGGCCAGGGCCGTCTTCGGCAAATGAGCGTCCATGAAGGGGACGGAACCGGGTTTTGCCCTTTGCACAATGCGGGCGGACGTTAAAACGAACCCATGCCCCGCCCCTTCTCCGGCCTGACTGCGCTCGTGCTCCTGCTGTTCGCTTCACTCTCGGCGCAGTCGACGCCGAACATCGTCATCCTCTTCGCCGACGACCTCGGCATCAACGACCTCGGCTGCTTCGGCCGCAAGGACCAGCGCACGCCCAACCTCGACCGGCTGGCGGCGGAAGGCGCACGCTTCACGCAGGCCTACGCGGCCGCCTCGGTCTGCTCGCCCTCCCGCGCCGCCATCCTGACCGGACAGAGCCCCGCGCGGGTCAAGATCACCACCTTCCTAAACGGCCGATCCGACCGCGCCTCGCATCGCCTGCTCGCCGCCAAGATCAACCTGCAGCTGCCGGCCGAGGCGAAGACGCTGGCCGAACTGCTCAAGCCGAGGGGCTACGCGACGGCGGCCGTCGGCAAGTGGCATCTGGGCGGCAAGGGCCACCAGCCCACCGACCGTGGGTTTGACGAATACTTCCCGGGACGGGCCAATGCCGGAGCCGAATCGCCGCAAGGGGGCAAGGGCGAGCTCGGACAGGCCGACTACGGGGTGAAGTTCATCGAGCGAAACAAGGACAAGCCCTTCCTGCTCTACGTCGCGTTCGACAACCCGCACATCCCGCTCTTCGCCCCGGCCAAGGCCGTCGCGGCTAAGGCCGACGCCTTCCACCCCACCTACGCCGCGCTGGTCGAATCGCTCGACGAGGCCTGCGGGCGGATCTTCGCCGCGCTCGAGCGCAACGGTCTGGCGAAGAACACGCTGGTCGCCTTCGCCTCCGACAACGGCGGCGTGCACATCTCGGAGCTCAAGGAGTCGCCCGCGACCTACAACGCGCCCTCGCGCGCGGGCAAAGGCTTCCTCTATGAGGGCGGCATCCGTACGCCCCTGATCGTCCGCTATCCCGCGCGGCTCACGCCGGGTGAGATTTCCGAACCGGTCGTGCTGGGTGACCTCGTGCCGACCCTCTGCTCCCTGGCAGGCGCGCCCGCGCCGGCCGTGCTCGACTTCAACGACCTTTCCCCGGTGCTCTTTGAAAAAAAATCCCTCAACCGCCCCCTGTTTTGGCATCAGCCGCACTACATGAACCAAGGCGGTCGCCCGGGGGGCGTGGTGCGCGAGGGGTCCTGGAAGCTCATCGAGAACTACGAGGACGGATCGCTCGAACTCTACGACCTCTCCAAGGACCCTTCCGAGACCAAGGACCTTGCGGCGCAGGAACCGGCCCGCGTTGCGACGATGCGCGGCAAGCTGGAAGCCTGGCGCCGCTCGGTGGGCGCCGAGGGCATGCGCGCCAATCCTGATTTCAACCGCGCCGCCTGGGAGGAGTGCTTCGTCCGCACCGACGTCACCCAGCTGCAGGCGCTGCCGAAGTCGGAGGCCATGCGGCCTGCGCTGGCCGGCTGGCGCAAGGCCATGGACGATTCTTCCAAGCAGGGCTCCAACGCCTTGGTCCACCTCGAGGCGCGCGACGCCAAGGTTTCGGGCGAGAAGCTCAAGTATGAGGAGCCGCCCCACAAGGACACCCTCGGCTTCTGGGTGAACGCAGCCGACACCGCCTCCTGGACCTTCGACGCCCCGGCCGCCGGCAACTACCGCGTGACGGTGCTGCAGGGCTGCGGCAAGGGCCAGGGCGGCTCGACCGTGGCCCTCGACTGCGGAGCGTCGTCACTGGAATTCACCGTGGAGGAAACCGGCCACTTCCAGCGCTTCATCCCTCGCGAGGTCGGCAGGCTGACCCTGGCCGCCGGCATGAACACGCTGAAAGTCCGTCCGGTGAAGAAGGCCAAGGGCGCCGTGATGGACCTGCGCCGGGTGATGCTCGAGCGCATCGACTGATCAGAGCGACGCGAGCAGTCCGCGGAGCTCCGTTTCGGGCTCCTCATGGCCCTGCGCCACGGCCAGACGCAGGGCGTCCTCCAGTGAAGTCCTGGCCTCATCCTTGAGGCCCGTCGCGAGCAAGACCCGACCCAGCAGGATGCGCGGCGCCATCCAGTCCGCCTTCGAGCCGGCGGCCAGTCGCAGGTGTTCGACGGCCTCCGCGGGGCGTCCCTCGGCCAGCAGCGCCTGCCCGAGGGAGAAACGGAAGAGCGGATTGGCAGGGTCTTCCGCGACACGCTGGCGGAACGTATCCGCGCGTGAGCTCATCGGCGGCGGGGCGCGGGCCTCCCGGCCGGCTTGGACCTGGCC
>JBJTTY010000037.1:0-2397 GCA_046080425.1 Verrucomicrobiota bacterium | reverse complement strand
TCGATTCTTTGCGGCCAGATGGGACGATTGGTCCAAGCGTGGACCTCACGCACCTGACCGATGAGACCGGCGGCGACCCATTCGGTCATGAGACGGATGCCCTCGCCGGAGTTGCCCTGATTGCCCATCTGCGTGACCACCCTGTGTTCCCGGGCGGTCTCCGTCAGACGACGCGCCTCGAAGACGGAGTGCGCGATGGGCTTCTGCACGTAGACGTGCTTGCCCGCGCGCATGCAGTCCATCGCGATGTGGGCGTGGGTGTGGTCGGGTGTGGCGACGATGACGCCGTCGATCTCGGGATGCGCCTCGAGCATCTTACGGTAGTCGGTGTAGGTCTTCGCCTTGGGGAAGAACTTGATGGTTTCGGCGCAACGTCCGAGATCCAGGTCGCAAAGGGCGACGACGTTCTCCTCGGCGCAATTGCGGATGTTACCCCGTCCAACCCCGCCGAAACCGATGACTGCGACGTTCATCTTCTCGTTCGGAGAGACGGTGCGGGCGGCGGACCTGACCCAGGGGCGGGAGGCGGCGAAGCCGGCGGCGGCGAGGCCGGCAGTGTGAAGGAAACCGCGACGATCAACGGGGGTGTTCATGGGGTGACGGCACCCTAGGACGCGCAGGCATGACGGCAACGGGAAAGGTGGCCTGTCGCCAGGGGAGCAGCTGCGTCCAAATCCCTGAATGCCCGACATTTAGACCGAGCGGACAGGGCCTCCGTGGCCAACTTTGCTTTTGACTCCCCTGTGAATAAACCGTTCAAAAGGTCAACCCACCCTCGAGATGTTCAAGCGTTTCCCCGGCCTATTCAATCAGGCGATCGGCATCGACCTCGGAACCGCCAACACCCTCGTCTTCCTCAAGGATCGCGGCGTGGTGCTCCGGGAGCCCAGCGTGGTCGCCATCCGCAGCAGCACCCGCAAGCCCATCGCGGTGGGCAACGAGGCCAAGATGATGCTCGGAAGGACGCCCGGCGACATCGAGGCGCTGCGCCCCATGAAGGACGGCGTCATCGCCGACTTCGAGATCAGCGAGCACATGCTACGCTACTTCATCGGCAAGGTCGCCCGTCGGTCCTTCTTCACCAACCTGACCGTCGTCGTCGCCGTCCCCTATGGAATCACCGCGGTGGAGAAGCGCGCCGTCCAGGACTCAGCCTACCGCGCCGGCGCCGACGACGTCATCACGATTCCAGAGCCCATCGCCTCGGCCATCGGAGCCGGTCTCCCCATCGAGGAGCCGGCCGCGTCGATGATCGTCGACATCGGAGGCGGCACGACCGAGGTGGCCGTGCTCTCGCTCGGCGGCATCGCCAAGGACGCCGCCCGATCCATCCGCGTCGGCGGCGACGAATTCGATTCCTCGATCATCAAGTACATCAAGAACTCCTACAACCTGATCATCGGTGAACGCACCGCCGAGGAGCTGAAGATCAAGATCGGCTCGGCCTACCCGCTGGAACAGGAGCTCACCTACGAGATCCGCGGCCGCGACGCCGTCTCCGGCATGCCCCGCGAGATGCACGTCTCCTCGCAGGAGATCCGCGAGGCCATGCGCGACAACATCACCCAGATCATCGAGACGATCAAGGGGTCGCTTGAACGCCTCTCTCCGGAGCTGTCGGGCGACCTCTATCAGCGGGGCATCGTGCTGGCCGGCGGCGGCGCGCTCATCCGCAAGATCGACCGCGCGATCTCCGAGGCCACCGGCGTGCCGGTCATCGTCGCCGACGACCCCCTCTGCTGCGTGGTCAACGGCACGGGTAAGATCCTCGCCAACGAGTCCCGCTGGAAGAGCTGGGACTGATTCCCGGCCCTCTCGGCCATGAACCGCGAAGAACAGGGAGCCAAGGCCTCCTACGTACTGCTGACCCTGGTATTCCTGGCCTGGTGTTTCGGACCCTCCGTCGTGCGTCGTTTCACGCGCGAAGCCTTCGTGGAGTTTCAGGCACCCGCCCTCGAGCTGGCCGGTCGGACCCGTGACCTGGCCCGCTACTGGGAGCTGCGCACGCGCTCGACGGAGGAGCTCGCCGAGGCCGGCCGCGACCTCGGCCGAATCAACGCGGGTCTCGAGTTGCGTCTCATCGAGATGAAGGGGCTCGCCGAGGAGAACGCCCGCCTCCGCACGCTGCTCAGCTACGGTCCCGCCCCCGAATACCGGACGGTCGTCGCGCGCGTGGTGGCCCGTGATTCCACCGGATGGTGGCAGCGCATCACGATACGCAAGGGACGTACCGACGGCGTAAGGCCATTCAGTCCGGTGGTCTTCGGCAACCAGGTCATCGGACGTGTCGCCCAGGTGCACCTCAACTCCAGCGAGATCGACCTGATCACGAGCCCCGGCTTCCGCTGCACGGCCCATCTCGACGGGGACGAACAGCGCAGGGTCGTGCTGCTGACC
>JBJTTY010000036.1:0-16964 GCA_046080425.1 Verrucomicrobiota bacterium | reverse complement strand
CCTCGACACACCAGGAGTAGAAGGCGACGACATAGGTTAAGAGGTTGTTCCGCGTCGTGGGGGCTAACCCCTTCCCTCCCCTGTATTGGTCGTCCAACCACTTCTCTATCTCGTAGTCCTTCACCGATCCGAGAGGCCTGTCACCGAAACGCGAGGTGAACTTGTGGAGGTTAATCTTGAACTGTTGAAGGTAGCGCAGTCCCTTCCCTTCCTTTCGCTTGGCCTCTTCGCACTCCTTCACGGCCTGGCTCACCTTCCTGTCCGACTCCGCTAACCTCTCCTCTCGGATGTAGACGGCCACCGCGTCGGAGAGGGTCGGGGTCTTGCCGTCGCGCCGGACGAACGCGCGCAACTTCTCCAAGCAGTCCAAGGCCTCGCGTTTGAGCGAGTCGGTCAAGATGAGCGCACCCGCCCCGAGCGCGTCGGCCTCGGCTTGCTTCTCGGAGATGAAGCGTCGTGCCGTCGCCTCGTCGGGGAAGAAGGCGCGGTCGGTCTTGAACGCCCGGCACTCGCCGCTGGTCGGCCTCCTCGGATCGCGGGGACTCATCACGACCCTTCGATAATAGACCGCCCACCTCCGCGAAGGCCTGTCGGGGTTGCCTTGGAGGAGAGGCGTTAGGAGTCGGGCTTGGCGTGCCATTGGCGGGTGCGTTGCGTAAAGGGTCTTACCCTAACGCACCCCGACCGAGCGAGGTTTTAACATCCCATAAAATCCCACCCTTTTCTAAAACCCCTTATTTCATTGGTTAGAATTGTCGCCCCTTGCAGATGTTGCCCATGCAGACCAGCAGGACTTTCCGCGGTCCGGCCACCGTCGCGTCAGACCTTGCCTCCGAAGCTCTGGTGGTCGTCCAGATCCAGGACGTCGAACCAAGAGGCGATGTCCTCGCGTTGGGCACCGGCCGGGGTCGAAGACTGATACTCGGACATCCGGGCCCGGCCTCCGACGGCCGAAGCCGTCCGGCGTTCATGGAAAGCGCTGAACGCTTCGATTTCGTGAGGCAGTCGGGGTGTCTTCGCGTTGGAGTGAATCCACTTGAGGAGGTCTCCGTCACCTAAGCCTTTGGCAATCTGTGCTTTAAGAGACTCCTGGTCGATTCCCAGGAAGGTCAGGACGTTTTGGTCCAGGGAACAGCCGTAGGTATATTCACCGTTTTTCCCCTGCAAGGCGGCCCGGCACTTGTCGATCATGCGCGGGAGAATGACTAGTCCGCCCAAGCGGCATCGGGGACTGCGAGGGGGGTGTTGGGTCAGATCGTAGGGGTCGTAGGCCATGGGAAGTCCAATTTCTACCCCGCCCATCCCTATTATCAAGAAATAGGGCGAGTTTGATGGTTTGCCAAAATGTCCCACTCCAGCATCTTCCCAGGGGTGTTTAATTTGGCGGCAGAGCTTTCCGGGCACCCCTTGAGCGGGGGCGCTTTGATGCTTTGCGGGGGGGTCTTTCTGCTCGGTGCGGTCTGGGATCTGGTGGCGCGCTTCGAGCCTCTTGGACTCAGGCTTCCGTCGGCCGGAGCCCTGTGGACCATCCGGTTCGGCTGGGTCCTCCTCACCGCCCTGCTCGCCCTCCAAGGATTGAGGACGCATGAGCTCCCCATCGGTTCCGGGGCCGGGCTCCTGCTCTCCATCGGGTGGGGATTGGCCGGGGTAGCCCTCTTCCTTGACCTGACATTTGAGCATCGCTTGCCGGCCTGGGCGATCGGCCTGGCCGTTTCCGGCTGCATGTTCGCCGCCGGTGCGCTCGGGCTGGATGTCCGTCCGCATGACGCGCAGGCGAAGCCGCTCATCGCCATCCACGTCGGGGCCGCCGTCTTGGCGTACTGCGTAATCGGGGCCCTGACGCTCAATTCCGCCGCCTACCTCCTGCAGGACCGCGCGCTGGCGCGGCGCAAGTTCGGCGGGCTGTATTCCCTGCTTCCTGCGCTCGTGCCCATGGACCGCATCGGCAGCCAGCTGCTCGGTGCCGCCGTCTGGTTGCTCGGCCTCTCGCTCGTCATCGGTTCGGCCGACTGGGTCCAGCGCACGCCCGCGCTCGTCGGACTACCCAAGCTCGTCGCCTCGCTGATCACCTGGACCTGGTGCCTCGTGATTCTCATCCGCCGCCGCCGCGGCACCCTGTCGGGCGCGGCCTTCGCCGCCGCGGCACTCGGCGTGGCCGTGCCGGCTGCCGTCGCCTTCTGGCTCTCCCTGCCCCACCGATGAGCGCCGCCGCCAATCTCGTGGCGCTCAGCGCCACGCATCATACCGCCGGCCTTGACGCGCGCGCGTCCTTCGCCGTCGGTCCGGAAGGGGTCGAGGCCTTCTATGCCGCGGTCCGCGCCGCCGGACTCAGTGAGGCCGTCCTGCTCGCCACCTGCAACCGTCTCGAAGCGTACGTCGTCGGTGACGAAGCGGCGGCCTTGCATGCGCGCGAGGCGCTCATGAAGGCGGCGGCCGGCGGAGCCGCCGCCGTCGACGCGCACCTCCGTCCGATTCCCGGCCTGCAGGCCGTCGAGCATCTCTTCTCCGTCGTGGCCGGACTCGACTCCCAGATGGTGGGCGAGGCCGAGGTCGCCGGCCAGGCCAAGGACGCCTATGCCGACGCCTTGGCGCGCGGCATGACCGGACCCGTGCTCAACCGTCTCTTCCAGCGCGCGTTCCAGGCGGCCGCGTGGGCGCGCACCAACACCGGCATCTCCCAGGGGCAGGTGAGCCTCGGCAACGTCGCGGTGGACCTCGCCGCGCGCGTCTTCGGATCGCTCGATGACGCCCGCGTCCTCGTGCTCGGCACGGGCGAGGCCGGACGCAGCGTGGTGAAGGCGCTCGTCTCCCGTGGCGCGACGCAGGTCTCAGTGGCTTCGCGCACCTTTGAGAACGCGCGCGTCCTCGCCGAGGAGGTGGGCGGCTCGGCCCTGCTGCTCGCCGACGCCCTGCGCCAGGCCCATGCGCACGACGTCATCGTCGGCTGCGCCGCCGTCGAGCGGCCCCTGCTCGACGCCGAGGCCGTCCGCGGCCTGCTGTCGCGCCGGCAGGGCCGGCCCCTGCTGCTTGTCGACCTAGGCGTGCCCCGCAACTTCGCCGCCGCCGCCCGCGGTGCCGAGGGCGCCTACCTCTGCGATCTCGACGACCTCGCCGAGGTCGCCAACGCCAATCTCCGCGCCCGCCGTTCGGAGGTCGACCGCGCCCGCGCGGCCCTCGCCGAGAAGGCCGCCCGCGCCTGGTCGGCCGCCACCCAGCGGCCGCAACCCGAAGCCTGAGCCATGAAGCAGACCGTCCTCATCGTCGACGACGAGAAGCACATCCGCGAGGGCCTGCGCGCCGCCTTCGAGGACAAGTACGAGACTTTCGTCGCCAAGGACGCCGCCGATGCGGCGCGACTCATGCAGGATGTCCCGCCCGACGCCGTCCTGACCGACCTCCGCATGGCCGGCGAGGACGGCATGGCCGTGATCGACCGCGCCCTCCGCCTGCCGTCCCGCCCCGTCTGCATCATGATGACCGCCTACGGTGACGTGGAGACCGCGGTCAACGCGATGAGCCGCGGCGCCTACTGGTTCCTGCAGAAGCCGGTCGACCTGCGACAGGTGGAGATCCTCCTAGAGCGCGGCCTGCGGGCGCGCTCCGCCGAGAAGGAGGTCGACGTCCTCCGCGCGCGTCTCGACCGCAAGTTCAGCCTCGGCGAGGCCGTGGGTTCGTCCGAAGCCTTCCGGCGCGCGGCCGAGCAGGTGCGAACGGTCGCCCCTTCCAACGCGACCGTGCTGCTGCTCGGCGAGACCGGCACGGGCAAGGAGCTCTTCGCCCAGATGATCCACCAGGCGAGCGGGCGTTCCAAGGGGCCCTTCGTGCCCGTGCATTGCGCGGCCATCCCGGCCAACCTCCTGGAGTCCGAACTCTTCGGACATGAGAAGGGCGCGTTCACCGGGGCGAACGAGCGTCGCATCGGGCGGTTCGAGGCGGCCGACGGAGGCACCCTCTTCTTGGACGAGATTGGCGAGGTCGACGCCACCACCCAGGTGAAGCTGCTGCGCTTCCTTGAGACGCGCAGCGTCGAGCGGCTCGGTTCGCATCGCCCCGTCGCGCTCGACCTCCGGCTCGTCTGCGCCACGAACCGCGACCTCCAGCAGCTCGTGAAGGAGGGCAAGTTCCGCGAGGACCTGTTCTACCGCCTGTCGGTCGTCCCGCTGCGCCTCCCTCCCCTGCGCGAGCGCAAGGATGACATCCCGCTCCTGCTCGTCCATTACCTCGGACGTTTCGCCAAGGAGAACGGACTTCCTCCCGTCCGGCTTTCACTGGAGGCCGAGGCGACGCTGGTGCGCTACGCCTGGCCGGGCAACATCCGCGAGCTCCGCAACGCCTGTGAGAACCTGGCCGTCCTCCGCGCGGGCAAGGAAGTCGCCGCCGCTGATCTCGACGCCCGCTTCACGCAGGCGCCCGTCCCGCTCACGTCCGCCGGCCCCGTGCCTGCGTCGCAGCTGCTTGACCGGACGCACAACGAGAAGCAGCTGCTGAAGCAGGCGCTGGCGGCGGCGGGCGGCAACCGCACCAAGGCCGCCGAGCTGATGGGCATCTCTCGCCGCACGCTCCATCGCAAGCTGCTCCAGTGGCCCGAGCTCGATCCCGGTCCGGAGACCTCGCCGTGAGGCCCTGCATCGGCCTGCTCCTCGCGTTCGCGCTGAACGCCGCCGACATCGGCGGCAGCGACCTTCTCTCTCCGCTCGCCGCCGGACTCACGAAGGCCGGCGCGACTTCCGATTTCGCCGGCACCCTGCCCGCCGCGCGCGCTTACGCCGACGGCCGCCTCGGCGCCGTCCTGCTGATGGAGCGGTCCGGCGGTCCGGCGGCCAAGGACGGGCCGGGCGACCCGCCTCCCTTCACCCTTGCTTCATCCGCCGCCGTCGTCGTCGTCCATCGTTCCAACGCGGTGACGCAGCTGACCCTTCCTCAGCTGGCGGACGCTTTCGCCCGTGACCGCCGCGACCCTCTCACCCATTGGAGCGGGCTTCCTGGCGGAAGGTCTGAACTCGTGTCGCCCGCCCTTTGTTCTCCCGAGGGGCATTTCGTGCGCGAGCTGCTCACGGGCCTCGTCTGCCCGGAATCCCCTTTGCGTCCCGACGTGCGTCAGGGCCTCACGTCCGAAGCCGCCGCGCAGCTCGCCGCCTCGCGATCGGACATCCTCCTGCTCATCGCCCAGCCTCCCGCTGGCGTCGGCCGCATCCTGCCGGTCGCGGACGGGCGGGAGGGTCGTTCGACGTCCGCCTACCTGCCCACGCCCGAGAACGTCCATGCGGGCGACTACCCGTTGCGGCTGCCGATCGTGCTGCATGTGCGCAAGGATCGCGCACGCGTCCTGCGACCGGCCCTCGCCTGGCTGTGTTCGGACGAGGCGGCGGACATCCTGAGGCAGCGCGGACTCCATCCCGCCCCCGTCGAGGCCCGCCGGCGCTGGTTGCTAAGGCTTGACACCCCTTGAGCCGCTTGGTCTGCTTTCCCTCCAGCGCGCACGTAGCTCAATGGTAGAGTACCACCTTGCCAAGGTGGCTGTTGCTGGTTCAAGTCCAGTCGTGCGCTCCACTTTCAATGGAGCCCAAACCCGCCCTCCCCGGCGGGTTTTCCATTTTCAGGCCCCTTGGGCCGGCAAGGTCACGCTGATCTTCAGTCCCTTGGGCCTGACTCCTTCCGCCGTCGCCTGGCCTCCGTGAAGTTCGGCCACCTGCCGGACGATGCTCAGCCCGAGCCCCGACCCCCCCGCCTTGCGTGAACGGTCCGTCCGGTAGAACCGGTCGAAGAGCCTGCCCAGGTCGGCTTGGCTGACCCCGGGGCCGTCATCCGTCACCGACAGGGCGCACCCGTCGGCCGCCGCTTCCGTCGCCACCACCAGACGCGTGGCGCCCAAGGCGTGGGCCAGCGCGTTCTCGATGAGGTTCTGCACCAACCGTCGCGCCTGCACCGGGTCGGCCGGCGAGTCCTCCGGCGCCCGCAGGTCGAGCTCGATGACTATGCCCGCGGCCCGGGCCCGCGCCCTGAACTCCTCGGCGACCTCGCGAACGGCGCGGTGCACCGCGCCCGGCTCCCGGGAGACCTCGGCACCTGACTCTAGGCTCGCCAGGGCCAGGAGCCCCTCGACGAGCGACTGGAGACGGCCCGCCGCGGACACGATCTTGCCGATGAAGCGGCCCCGGTCCTCCTCCGCCATCGTCGCGTGGTCGTCGGCGAGCGTCTCGGCGAAACCGCGGATCACCGTGACCGGCGTGCGCAGGTCATGCGAGACGTTGGTGACGAACTCCCTTTCCATCGCCTGCAGCCGCTTGAGCTGCGTCACGTCCGTGAGCACGAAGATGGCGGCGCCCTCGCCGAAGGCGGCCGGATCCATGCGCGCGCCCGCGGCGCGCAGCCAGACGTCGGAGAGCGGCGCGCGGTTGAGGAGCACCGTCGCCTCCGCCCCGCCCTCCTTGCGCGCCCGTCTCACCAGATCGATGAAGTCGGCGCTTCGCACCAGCGGGACCACGGATTCTCCCAGGTCCGTCGCGCCCAGTCCGAAGAGCGTCCGCGCCGCAGGATTGGCCAGCCGCAGCCTCTCCTGCGCGTCGACCACCAGCACTGCGTCGGAGAGCGGCGCGAGCAGCGCCTCCGTGCGGCGTCGCGCCGCCGCCTGCACGGCTTCCTCCGCGCCCGCGCTCCTCTCCGCCGCGTCGAAGAGCTCGTCGAGCGCCAGCAGCCGGATGAGCGCGCCTCGGGGCCTTCCCGCCGGCTCGCCGCGCAGCGCGCGTCGCGTCCAACGCAGGCTGCGGCCGAGCTCACCCGCCGCCCAGCCCAGGACGACGGTCAGCGCGACGAGCAGCACCCAGGGCAGCCAGGACATCGCCGTCATGCTGGCTCCTCCTGCCGTCCGGGCGAGAGGAAACCCCTCAGTCCATGACCCGATAGCCCACGCCGCGCACCGTCTCGATCACGTCGGCCGCCGGCCCGAGCTTTTCACGCAGACGGCGCACGTGCGTGTCCACCGTGCGCGTCTCGAGGTCGGGCGAGTAGTTCCACACGTCCGAGAGCAGCTCTTCGCGCGACTGCACCCTGCCCTTCCGTTCGAGCAGCAGCCTCAGCAGCTTGAACTCGGTCGCCGTCAGGTCGACCTGCTTGCCGCCCGACGTGACCTCATGCCTTTCGATGTCGAGCACGAGCGCGCCAGCGGCGAGCCGCGTCGAGGGCGCGGCGGCGGCGGACTTGGCCCGGCGCAGCAGCGCCTGGGCGCGGAGCATCAGTTCGCGCGAGTCGAAGGGCTTCGTCACGTAGTCGTCCGCGCCCGTCTCCAGCCCCCGCACCTTGTCGACCGTCTCGCCCTTGGCCGTGAGGAAGATCACCGGCACGTCCTGCAGCAGGGCGTCCGAGCGGAACATCCTGAGCAGCTGGATCCCCGTGAGTTCGGGCATCATCACGTCGAGGATGATCAGGTCGGGCCGGAAATCCCGCGCCAGCCCCACCGCCCGCAGCGGATCATTGAGCGTGCGCACCGCGTAGCCGGCCTGCTTGAACTTGTAGTCCAGCAGTTCGGTGACGTCCGGTTCATCGTCCACGACGAGGATGCGCTTGAGAAGGTCGGGTTCCATGTACGTAGCCAATCTGCGGCAGTGATCGCCCGGAGCGAGAGGCATGTGACAGATGAGAAAGAGATGAGAATAATATATATAAAACTGCAATCTATTGATAAACAATGATTTACAATAGAATGAAACACAAAGGTTACCCTCCCCTTCCCTAATCTTAACATCAGCCACTGTTCCACGTGGAACAGTGGCGTGCCATCAAGATTTGGACCGGAAAAGAACCATCAAAAGTGAAATGTCCGCCGGCGTCACACCGCTGACGCGGCTGGCCTGACCGAGGGTCTGAGGTTGAATGGCGTGCAATTTCTGCCGCGCCTCAATGCGCAGCCCGTGAGCGTTCTGGAAATTAAAACCAGCCGGCACCTTGAAGGATTCCAGATCGTGCAGCTTGCGGGCGTTGCGCGTCTCCCGTTCCAGGTAGCCACGATACTTGACCCGGTACATGGCCTCGGCTTGGACCTCTTTGGATTCGGCCAGGAAGCTTGGAGGCAGATCCGCAGGCGTGGTATCCCAATTCTTGCGAATCACATCGCCGGCCAAGCCGCCGTTGATCGCAAGTTTTTCCAAATATTCCATCCAGTGCTGAACCCGGGATGATTTTTCCTTAATCCTTGATAGTCTGTCGCTTGGGACTAATCCAAAGCTTTCGATTTGAGGCAAAAGACGGAGTTCGGCGCTGCCATGATTGAAAAGCAGGCGATACTCGGCGCGGCTGGTGAACATCCGGTAGGGTTCCTGGGTTCCTTTGGTCACCAAATCGTCGATGAGGACTCCGATGTAGGCTTCATCGCGCCCGATCACCATGGGCGTGCGGCCTTGAACTTTGCAGGCGGCATTGATTCCAGCCACCAGGCCTTGGCAGCCGGCCTCCTCATAGCCCGAGGTCCCATTGATCTGCCCGGCAAAGAACAGCCCATCCACCTTTTTGGATTCAAGGGTGGGGTAGAGCTGGGTGGGGGGTGCGAAATCGTATTCCACGGCGTAGGCCGGGCGGAGCATCACGGCCTTTTCAAGCCCTTTGATGGAGCGCAGCATTTCGAGCTGAACTTGGAAGGGAAGGGAGGTCGAAAGGCCGTTGATGTACCATTCATTCGTGTTCCGGCCCTCAGGCTCGAGGTAAAGCTTGTGGGACTCCTTATCTGCAAATTTCACAAATTTATCTTCAATGGAGGGGCAATAGCGCGGGCCGACCCCCGTTATCTCGCCAGCATAAAGAGGGGAGAGGTGCAGGTTGTCCTGGACGATCTTGCCCGTTGTGCCGGTGGCTTCGGTCATCCAGCAAGAGACTTGGTTTGTCCCAGGAACCCATCCGGACAGGCGCTCACCCGATTGTTCCACGTGGAACAAATCATCTTGGCGACGCGTATCGTGGAAGGCGAACAGGGTGGGGGAGGGGTCGCCGGCCTGCTCCTCACACTGGGTGAAATCGATGGAAGATCCCAAGATGCGCGGAGGGGTGCCCGTCTTGAGCCGCTGCAGCTCAATGCCTGCTTCCAAGAAGCTGTTGGACAAGGACTTAGAACTAAAGTCACCGAGCCTTCCCCCTTCGGTCTTGTTCGAGCCGATGTGCATCAGGCCGCGCAGGAAAGTGCCTGTGGTCACGACCACCGCCTTGGCGTGGAAGTCGAGATCGAGGTTGGTCCGGACGCCGGTCACGGCCCCGGCCTTGAAGATTAGGCCGGTGACCTGGGCTTGGAACATGGTGAGCCCGGTCTGCAGTTCGCAGAGGTGCTTCATCCTGAACTGGTACGCCTTCTTATCGCACTGGGCCCGGGGGGCTTGGACGGCCGGGCCCTTCGAGGCGTTGAGGAGGCGGAACTGGATGCCGGTCACGTCGGCGGTCAGGCCCATTGCGCCGCCCAGGGCGTCGATCTCCCGGACGATGTGTCCCTTGGCCTGGCCCCCGATGGCCGGGTTGCAGCTCATCTGGGCGACGGTGTCCACGTTGCCGGTCAGCAGCAGGACGTCGGCCCCCATGCGGGCCGCGGCCAGCGCCGCCTCGACGCCCGCATGGCCGGCGCCGCAGACGATGATGTCGTAAGGCCGGTCGGGCCCCAGGCGGATTTCTTTGCTGGGCGGCATGGGTGAGCGACTCCTCCCGCCGGGGAGGGAATCACTTACCTATGCAGAAGGAAGCAAAGAGCTTGTCCAGCATCCGCTCGTTGTCGATGCGGCCCACGATCTCACCCAGGGCGTCGAGGGCCTCCCGGCAGCGTTCGGCGGCGAGTTCGGTGCGGGCGGGTGCGTTCAGAAGGCGTCGGGCCTCCTCGAGCGCCCCGGCCGCGCGGCGGAGGGCGTCCGCATGACGGACGGAGACGACGAGTTCGTCCGCCCCGGGGGCCAGGTCGGCGGCGACCAGGGCTGCGGCGAGGGCGGAGCGGAGGCGCTCCCCGTCACGACCGTCGAGCAGGCAGGCCTTCACGCGGGGCGCGTCCGGCATGAAGGAGGGAAGGGCGGGATGCTCAGGCAGGTCCGACTTGTTGGCGACGATGAGGCATCGGCCGGGACGCAGCGCCGCGGTCAGTCGGGAGGGCAGGGCGGGCGGCGGCACCGAGGCGTCGACGACCAGCAGCAGGAAGTGCGCGGACTCCGCCTGCTCGAGGGAGCGTTCCATGCCGGCGCGCTCCACCGCGCCGCCCCCTTCGCGCAGGCCGGCGGTGTCCACCGCCGTCACCGCCACTGGCAGGCCGGCCACGGGTGCCTCGATCCAGTCTCGCGTCGTGCCCGCCTCGGGACTCACCAGCGCGCGGGCCGCGCCCGTCAGCGCGTTGAGCAGGCTCGACTTGCCGGCGTTGGGCGCGCCGACCACGGCCACGCGCAGGCCGCCCCGCAGGGCCGCGTCATGCCGGGCGGTCCCGGCGTATCCGGAAAGTTCTGACGCCAGCGCGGCCAGTGCGGCCGCGGGTCCGCGCGGATCCTCGGCGGGGAGATCCTCCTCCGGGAAGTCGATGTGGGCCTCGAGCGTGGCGAGGGTCGACAGCAGGCGTTCGCTCCACACGGCCACGAGGCGGCCCAGCTCGCCCGCGAGCAGCCGTCGTGCGGCTTCGAGCGCGCGTTCGCCGTTGGCGTGGATGAGGTCCGCCACGCCCTCGGCCTGCGTGAGGTCCATGCGTCCGGCAAGGAAGGCGCGCCGCGTGAACTCCCCGGGTTCGGCCATGCGGGCGCCGCGCGCCAGCAGGTCCTCGACGATGCGCCGCACGAGCAGCGGATTGCCGTGGCAGGTGAGCTCGAGGGTGTCGCCGCCGGTGAAGGAGCGTCCTGCGGCCCAGCGCACCGCCACCACCTGGTCGACGGGTTCGCCCCGCAGGTCGCGCCATACGCCCGCGGCGGCCCTGCGCTCCGGCAGGGGCGCGGACCGGCCGAGACCTTTCGCGGACAGCTCGGACGCCAGGGGGCCGTCGATGCGCACGACGGCCAGCGCGGACCTCCCCGCGGGGGTCGCAGCGGCGACGATCGTGTCCTGGACGTCCATGCGGGGGCGTCATCCCAAGGGGCGGCGGATGCGGACGCAAGCGGCCGATGACAGGGAAAAGGCTGGAAGGAACGGAAGGGAAGGGCAGAGTCCGCCCACGTCACGACCGTGGAGCATCACCGTTTCCTCAAGCCCGACCTGGCCCGGCTCATCGCCCGTGAGCACGGCACCCCCTGCTTCGTCTACGATCAGGCCGTCCTCGAGGCCCAGGCGGACGCGATGCTGGGCTTCCCGAACGCCTACGGACTGACGGTGCGCTTCGCCATGAAGGCCTGCCCGAACGCCGCCATCCTGCGGGTCTTCCTGGCGAAGGGGCTTCATTTCGATGCCAGTTCGGGGTGGGAGGTACATCGCGCGATGCTCGCCGGCGTCCCCGCCGACCGGATATCACTCTCCTCCCAGGAGCTGCCCGATGATTTCGTCGAGCTGCTCCGCCAGGGCGTCCATGTGAACGCCTGTTCGATCTTCCAGCTGGAGCGCATCGGCAAGGCCCTGCCGGGCCACGAGGTCGGCCTGCGCTTCAATCCAGGTCGCGGCTCGGGCGGCACGGGCAAGACGAACGTCGGCGGCCCGGACTCCTCCTTCGGCATCTGGCACGAATGGGCAGACCGTGCCCGCGACATTGCGGCCGCGCACCGGCTCAAGGTCGTGCGCATCCACACCCACATCGGTTCGGGCAGCGATCCCGCGGTGTGGCAGGAGGTCTCGGCGGCCAGCCTCGCGCTCGTGGGACGTTTCCCCACGGTGACCACGCTCAATCTCGGCGGCGGCTACAAGGTGGCCCGCGTGGCCTCCGAGAAGGGCACCGACCCCGCCGTGATCGGGGTGCCGGTCCGCGACGCGTTCGAGAAGTTCGCCCGGGCCGACGGCCGCCGCCTACGGCTCGAGATCGAGCCCGGCACCTTCCTGGTCGCCAACGCCGGCGCGGTGCTGGCGAAGGTTCAGGACGTCGTCTCCACCGGCGCGCGCGAATTCCTCAAGCTCGACTCCGGCATGACGGAGATTCTCCGACCCTCGCTCTACGGGTCGCAGCACCCGGTGCACCTGTATCCGGAATCTCCCCGCGGCGGGGAGAGGGACTACGTGGTGGTCGGGCACTGCTGCGAGTCGGGCGACCTGATCAGCTGCGCGCCCGGCGAGCCGGAGACCCTCGCGACGCGCCGTCTCCCCGAGGCCGCCGCCGGCGACCTTTGCGTGATCGGCGGCGCCGGCGCCTACTGCGCGGGCATGAGCACGAAGAACTACAACTCGTTCCCCGAGGCGCCCGAGGTGCTCGTCGCCCGCGACGGGCGCGCGACCCTCATCCGCCGCCGGCAGACGCTCGCGCAGATCGTGCAGAACGAGACGCCCGCCGCAGGGTCCTGAAGTGACGATCCGTCCGACAGCGCTGGGCGAGACCGTCCCGCACTCGCCCCATGCGACGGTGCTCAGCCTCCCGACGCTGGACGACGTCATTTCCTACGAGCGCAAGGAGCCGCGCGTCTGGTCGCTCATCCGCGCGGGCTATCCCCGCTTCGTCCGTAACGCGCTGGTCACCGCGGCCGCCGAGGAGCTGGCCCGGCGATGCGCCTTCACGCCGGACTCGGAGTATCTGCCGCCGGACTGGCCCGCCCCGCCGTGGGCGCTTTTTCCCCTGGCGCGGGAGGATGTCGCGCGGCGGCTCGTTGAGCAGGCCGGCGTCCGCACGCTGGCCTACGGGGTCGGCGGGGCCGGCATCCTGCTCATCGTCGAGTCAGGCCCCGCCGCGGACCGGCTGGCCAAGCTCGTGCAGCATACGGGAGCGCTCATTTCTTCCCGCCAGGCCGAGGCCTGTCTCGCCGATGAGCCGGAAGCTCCCGACACGGGCTCGGCCGAGGTGCGCGCCGCGCTCGCGCCCTTCTTCCCGGGCGTCGCGCCCGCCGACCTGCTCCTCTGCTCCTCGGGCATGAACGCCGTCGACGCGGCCCTGCATGCCGTCGACGTCGTGCAATCGCCCGCCGGCCGCCGCGCCTGGATCCAGCTCGGCTGGCTGTACGTCGACTCCATCCGCCTGCTGGAGAAGAATCCCGGCGTCGAGCGGCGCTTCGTCCACGACGTCACCGACCTCGCCGCGGTCGAGCGGCTGCTCGCGGCGGGCGACGTGGCCGGCGTCCTCACCGAGGCGCCGAACAATCCGCAGCTGCAGACCGCGGACCTTTCCGCATTGCGCTCGCTGTGCGAACGGCACGGAACGCTGCTCGTGGTCGACCCGAGCTCCGCCGGCGTCGCCGCCACCGACGTCCTTCCGCTCGCCGACGTCGTCGCCTGCAGCCTCACGAAGTACGCCGCCTCGTCAGGCGACGTCATGGCGGGCGTCCTCGCCGTCAATCCCGCCCGGCCGCACGCCGCCGCCCTCCTGACGGCCGCCCAGGCACGCCACGTCCCCCTGCACGCGCTCGACGCCGCCGCGCTCGCCCCGCAGGTCGCGAAGGTCGCCGAGGTGACCGCGGCGCTTTCGGCCAACGCGGCCGAGCTGGCACGTCGACTGGCCGCCCATCCTTCCGTCGTGAGCGTGCGCACCGCGCTGACCGGACCGACCGCCGACCACTACCGTCGCATCATGCGCCCGGGCGCCGGCGCCGGCTCGCTCGTCACCGTCGAGCTCCGCGAGGGCGCGATGCGCCGCGTCTACGAAAGGCTGAACGTGGTCAAGGGCCCCAGCTTCGGGCTCTCCTTCACCCTCGCCACGCCCTTCATGTGGCTCGCGCACTTCGAGGAGGTCAGCACGGAGAAGGGCAGGGCGGAGATCCGCGCCGCCGGGCTCGATCCCGATCTGCTCCGCATCTCCGTCGGCCTCGAGCCCGTTGACGAGGTCTGGTCCGACTTTGAACGCGCCCTGGGCTGAAACAAAAAGGGCCCGCCTTGCGGCGGGCCCCAGATCGGGCTTCCGGACTCAACGCGCGTCGTCGTCCTCACCGTCCTTGTCCGCGGACTTCTTCGAGGCGCGCGCCTTGGCCATGCGCTCACGGAAGGCGTCCTTCTCCTTCTTCACCAGGGCGGGCGCCTCTGGGTCCGCCTTGGCCAGCGCCTCGTCGAACAGCTTCTTGTATTCGGACTCCGAGGAGTCGGCCTTCTTGCGCGCCGCCTGGTAGTCGGCCTTGGCCTTCTCGGCCAGGGCCCTGTCGGCGCGGTGCTGCTGCGAGGCCGCGACGACCTCCGGTTCGGCGGCGGCCTTCCGGCGGGCGGCGGCCAGCTGCATCTTTTCCGGGGATGCCTCGGGCCTCTCCTCGGCCGCGACCGCGGGAGCGGCGGCCAGGAGGGAGGCGATGAGGAGCGTGTTCAGGGATCGTGTGTTCATGGTGGTGTGGGTGGGAACGGACTTGAACGGAG
Source organism: Verrucomicrobiota bacterium (assembly GCA_046080425.1). GTDB lineage: Bacteria > Verrucomicrobiota > Verrucomicrobiia > Opitutales > UBA953 > UBA953. The sequence goes on along the minus strand of JBJTTY010000036.1, from coordinate 2,567 downwards.
TCCGCCTTGCACGGACACTTCAACGTCCGACCCCTGAAGTCCGCCCTATGAGAGCAAACCCCCGTCGCCTGCTGGGAGCAGCCTTCCTGATCCTCCTTGGCGCGGCGCTCACGGCGCAGGGAAAGCGGGCCGGCAACATCCTGCTCGAGGCGCCGGCCCCGACGCCCGTGCAGGAGATCACCGGCGCGTTCCCCCAGATCGTGGGCACGCAGGTGGGGTCGCCGACTTACAAGTTCACCCGTGAGCCGGTGGTGTTGGAGGGCGCGAAGGCCGTGGCCGAGCTGGGCTCGCGCATCATCAAGGTGCGCGCGCCGGCCCAGCCCGAGCTCACGCAGCTCATCGGCATGCCCTTCACCCACTACCTTTTCTGGTACCGGGCCGATGATGTCTGGAAGGACGGCCTCACGCCCCAGGAGTCCGCCCGCGAATACGCCGCCACCTACGCCTTCGCCAAGGACCTGCTCACCCGCCGCGACGCTTCCGGGAAGATCTTCTTCCTCGGTCACTGGCAGGGCGACGTCCAGCTGCTCGAGGGCCTCGATCCCGCGGCCGACGCGCCCAAGGCCCGCGTCGACGCGATGGTCGAATGGCTCAACGTCCGGCAGAAGGCCGTGGACGACGCACGCAAGGAGGTGCCCTATTCCCGCTGCCAGGTCTACGCCTACGCGGAGGTCAGCCGCGTCCGCGAGGCCATGAAGCAGGGACGCAGGCGGATGGCCGACCAGGTGCTGCCCCGCGTCGACATGGATTTCGTCTCCTACGCCGCCTACGACTGCCAGCTGCTGCCGCCGTCCGAGGTGGCGGCGACGCTCGAGTACCTTTCCCGCCAGCTGAAGCCCAAGGCTTCGCTACCCGGGCGTCGGGTCTTCATCGGCGAGTGCGGCCTGCCGATGAGCGCCTGCGCCGACGCTGCCGACCATGAGCGACGCAACCGCGAGATCTTCGCCAAGTTCCTGGGCTGGAAGCCCCCGCTGGTCCTCCATTGGCAGCTTTACGACAACGAGCGGAAGGACGGGAAGTACGTCGGGTGGTCGCTGATCGGCCCGGATAGCAAGCCCGTCCCCCTGCACGCCACCCTCAAGCTCCTGCTCGCCGCGCAGGAGGAGGCCGCTAAGCAGTATCAGGCGCGTTACCGACGCCTGCCCGGCGTCGACGACATGGCCGGCTTTTCCGAAGACTGGCTCCGGCGCGGCCGCTGAGAGATTACCGCCTTGAGCGGCCGCGGGCCCGCGGCGACAATCCTCCATGCGAGTCAAACTGGCCTTCGAGGCCCTCGGCACCTTCTTCCTCTGCCTGGCCGTCACGATGACCGAGGGAGCTGGCGCGCCCCTCCTCGTGGCCGCCTTGCTCTGCGCGCTGATCTACATGGGCGGCGCCGTCTCCGGCGCCCATTACAATCCCGCCGTCAGCCTGGCCTTTCGCCTGCGCGGCCGCATGCCGAAGGGCGGGCTCGTGCCCTACGTCCTCATCCAGCTGCTCGCCGCCACGGCCGCGGGCCTGCTGGCCGGCCTGCTGGCGGACTACGACCCTGAGCGCGCCGCCGCCCTCGCCGCCTCGATGCCCGCCTCCGTCTTCGAAGGCTTCCTTTCGCTCGCCGTCGCCGAGACCCTCGGCACCGGCCTGCTCGCCTTCGTGATCCTGATGGTGGCCACGTCCCGCCTCACCGCCGGCAACGGCTATCACGGCGTGGCCATCGCGCTCACCGTGCTCGGCGTCGCTGGCATGTTCTCGGCCGACGCTCCGTTCCTCAATCCGGCCGTGACCCTGGCCTCGCAGTTCAAGGGTCCCGCCTCCGCCTTCGGTTCCGAGACCTCGGTGCTCGCCGACCTCGCCCGCGAATGGGCCTTCCTGGCCAAGGCCTTCCCGCGCACGGCCGGCCAGCTGCTCTTCCAGCTCCTGGGCGCGACGTTGGCCGCGTGGCTCTTTCTCCGCCTTTTCCCCGAGGAACGATGAAACCCGCGGCGAGGGCTTGAAGTCGCGGGGAACGCCCCCACGCTCCCTTCCATGAATCCGCTCTTCGCCATCCATAAGCACTACGGTTCGCTCCTGCTGCTTCTCGTCCTGATCGTGGTGGTGAACGCGCTCGTCAAGGGGCCCAACACCCGCCTGCAGCGCATCGTCGCCGTCCTCGTCGACATCAATCTCGTCATCGGCCTGATCGCCGTGCTGCAGCCCGACGCGCGCAACGTCTCCTGGCTGCATCCCATCCTTGCCCTGGGCTCCGTCGGCCTGCTGCACGCCGGCGCCAAGAGCGAGGACAAGGCCAAAGTCGTGCGCTGCTTCTCGCTTGCGCTGGTCCTGTTGGTCGCCGCCTGGGCCGTGAACGCTTCCTGGGGTCCCGCCTTCACGAAGTCGCTCTGGCTCATCAAGTGACGGCCGGCACGGCCGAGCCATCGGCTGGGCCGTTTGACTTCCCGTTGACCTGACGCTGGTTTGGCGGAGACTCCGCCTTTCGCCACGATGTATCGCCTCGCCCTCAACATGCTCTTCGGAGACCGGGGCAAGCTGGCGATGCTGCTCTGCGGCCTGAGCTTCTCGGCGCTCCTGATGGCCCAGCAGACCTCGGT
>JBJTTY010000035.1:0-12696 GCA_046080425.1 Verrucomicrobiota bacterium | reverse complement strand
GACTGGGACCGGTTCGGCTCGCTGCTCACCGGGTCGGATCCGCGCTACATCCATCACCGCTGAGCGAAGGAATAGGCTTTCCTGAGGTCGGCGAGCGGACGAATCTCGGCGCATGGGGTCACAAGGAAGAGGCGGCGTCTTGGAAGGGGCTTTCACGCGCCTTGGCCTGCTCCTGCTCTGGATGAACAGCTGGCTGCCATGGGGCATGCAGCGCGCCGCCGCGTCCGGGCTAGGCTGGATGATATTCCACTTCGTGCCAGTCCGCAGACACGTGGTCCTGGTGAATCTCAGGACCTGCTTCCCGGACCTATCGGAACCGGAACGGCGTTCCCTCGCCATCCGGCACTACCAGTCCCTAGCCCTCGGGGTAATGGAGGTGGCGCGTTGCTGGTGGCGCCGGCCCGAGGAGCTGCCCCCCTTCGGGATCGAAGGCCTCGAGGCCCTTGAGCGGGCGAGGGCGCTCGGGCGGGGGGTCATCGTGGTGTCCGGCCATTTCACGACGCTGGAGATCTCCGGCCGGATGCTCACGCTGAAGACCAGGCTCTGCTGCCTCTACCGCGACCCCAATAATCCCGTCATCGCCGGCGTGCTGCGGCTTCATCGCACGGCATGGGCCGCGCGCGCGATCGAGATGCGCGACATGACGGGACTGCTGCGCGCGCTCCGGGACGGAGAGGCGGTGTGGTACGCGCCGGACCAGGCCAAATGGACGCCCCAGTCGGTGCGCATCCCCTTCTTCGGCCGGCCCGCCATCACCAACACGGCCACGGCCAAGCTCGCGCAGATGTCAGGCGCCGCGGTGATGACGTTCTTCCCGGTCCGCCTGGAGGACGGCAGCTATGCGCTCAGGCTCGCCGGACCCCTGGAGGGATTCCCTTCGGGCGATGCGAAAGCCGACACGCGCAGGCTGACGAGCCTGCTCGAGGACGCGGTGCGCGCGGCGCCGGACCAGTACCTGTGGGTACACCGTCGGTTCAAGGGCCACCGCGGGCTGCCCGTGAACCCCTACTGACCTGCGCCCCGCGCCAGGAGCGCGGTGAGCGCGGCTACGTGCGCCTCCGGACCGTAACGGGTGAGCGCCGCGGCCCTGCCCCTCTCGGCCTGGAGGCGTCGCGACGCGTCATCATCGAGCAGGCTGCGAACCACGCGGGCGAGGGCGGCGACGTCCCCGGAGGGCACGGAAATCCCTGCGTCTCCCGCGAGAATCTCCCGCAGGCCGCCCACGGCGAAGGCCGCCACGGGCACGCCGCACGCCATCGCCTCCACGGCCGCGAGGCCGAAGGGCTCGTCGCGCGAGGGCACGACGACGACGGTCGCATGCGGGAGCAGGCGGGGCAGGTCGTCCCTCTGGCCGAGGGCGCGCACGCCCTCCATGGGGAGTCCGGCGGGAAGCTCACCGCCGCCGATGACCGCAAGCACGGCGTCAGGACGCGACCTCCGGACTTCGGCGAAGGCGCGCACGGCGAGGTCCTGGCCCTTGCGCCGGGAGATGAGCCCCACGACGGCCACGACCGGCGTCGACGGGGCCGCGCCCAGGGCCTCGCGCAAGGGATCTGTCCTGGCGGAGGCGAGCCGGAACTGCGCGGGGTCGACGAAGTTGGGCAGGACCTCGATGGGCACGGACCAGTTCCACGGCATGGCGCGCTGGCGCGCCGCGGTGTCGCGCGAGACGGCGAGGAGCAGGTCATGCAGGCCGGTGTGAAGCTGGGGATGATTGGCGTGCAGATGGGCCACGCTCGGCACGCCGTGCCGCGCGCGCAGCAGGGCCGCGAAGTTCCCGGCGCGGGTGAGATGCGAATGCACGACGTCGACGCCCTCGGTCCGGCAGATGGCCGCGACGCGGTCGGCCTCGCGCAGGGGCCAGCGGGAGAAGTCCGTGGGCAGCAGCGGGACCTCGGCGCCCACGGCCGACTCGATCCATGATCCGGGCTCGCAGGCGAGGATGACGTGATGGCCGGCCGAGCGGAGGAGGGGCGCGATCCGGCGGGCGTAGACGACGGCCCCGTTGACGCCGCGGTTGGAGGAGGCGACGAGGATCCGCATGCGGTCAGCGGAGCTCGAAGCGGTAGGCGGCCAGGGCCTCGGAAGGCTCGGCGACGCCGTCGCGGCGGGCCGGCGTGAAGCGCGAGGCGCGCGCGGCCGCCAGCGCCGCCTCGTCGAGCAGCGCGCTGCCGGAGGATTCGTGCACAGCGAGGGCGGTCACCTCGCCCGACGAAGAAAGGAGGACCTTAACGACGACGCGACCCTCGGAGCCGGCACGACGCGCCCGCGCAGGATAGGAGGGCTCCTCCCGGACGAGGTAGGCGGGCGGCTCAAGCACGGGCGGACGGGGCGGCGGGGCGGCGGGAGCCGCCGTGATTACGGGAGCGGGTGATGCGGCGACGGGCGCGCGCTCCACGGGAGCGATCGGCAGGCTGGCCGACGGCGCGGTCTCCGCGGAGACCCTGGACGAAGGGGCGGCGGGCGGCTCCGACGCGCCGGCGCCGGCGTCGGTTCCGGCCGGAGCCTCGCCGGCCTGCGCGATCGGCTCGGGTTCCATGAAGGAGACGAGGAGGAGCAGGCCGCCCTCACGGACGGGTTCGGTGAGCGGGGCGGGAGCGCCGCCCACCACGGCCGCCGCGGCGGCCAGATGCGCGGCCGCGACGACGGACCAGGTCACGGCATGACGACGGGCGGCTTCCACGGACGGAGGGTCGGGCTGGGCCGGAAGACAGTCAAGTGCGGGCCGGGTCATGCCAGGACCGGCGGCACGAACCACAGCAGCCGCCAACGTCCATGCGGCGCGCGGCGCGAAGGGGACGCGATGCGCTCAAGGGCGGCCACGGCCCCCTTGCGGAAGCGGACGGCCTCGCCGGAACGCGTGCCAAGGAGGAGGGCGAGAAGCGAGGCGAGATGGGGATTGTGACCGACGATCAGTCGCGGGCGCCGGGCGGCGCCGAGGAGGCGGGCGGTGACGGTCGGATCGTCCTCGGGAGCGAGTCCGGCAAGGAGCCGCAGGCGTCGCGACGGCACGCCCGCGGCGCGCATGGCCAGCTCGGCGGTCCGGACGGAGCGCACGAGCCCGCTGTGCTCGACCCAGGGAGCCGCGGCCGCCGCCACGGCGAAAGGCCCCCTGCCCGCCCACCGGGCCTGCCGCCGCCCCTTCGCCGTCAGCGGACGGGCCGCGTCGGGGGCGCCCGGCTCCGCTTCGGCATGACGCATGAGGAAGACCAGCATGCGGCGCATCATGACCGCGGGGCCCTGCGAGACAAATACGACTTGCGGACGGTCCGCCGGCGGTGACGAATGCTGCGTGCGTCTGACCACGCTCCTGCTCCTGGCCGCCCTCACCGTCTGCCCGCAGGCGGCGACCTACTCCCGGGCGGGCATGCGGTATGACGGCGTGATCTGCGTGGACGCCGCATCCGGGCAGGTCCTGGCCGAGGACTCGGCCGACTACCCGGGCCGGCCGGCGAGCGTGACCAAGCTGATGACGCTCCTGCTGGTCCTCGAGGACATCGAATCGGGCGCCATCCGCTCCGACCGCAAGGTCAAGGCCACCCGGGAGGCGGCGCGCACGGGCGGCTCCCAAGTCTGGCTGGCCGAAGGCGAATCCTTCACCGTCGAAGAGCTGCTGCACGCGCTGATGCTGCAGTCGGCCAATGACGCGGCGGTCGCGCTGGCGGTCGACCGGGCCGGCTCCACCGCGGCCTTCGTCGCCCGGATGAACGAACGGGCCTCCCGCCTCGGCATGGCCGCGACGCGCTTCGCCTCGCCCAACGGACTCACCGAAGGAGCCGGCCCCCACGACCGCAGCACCGCGCGCGACCTCGCCCGGCTCTGCGTGGAACTGGTGAAGAAGCCCGCGGCCCTGAAATACGCCTCCACGCGCTCGTTCATGCTCTTCCGCCCCGGCGGCCGCTCCATCCTGCTGACGAACCACAACCATCTGCTCACGGATTACCGCGGGTGCGACGGCCTCAAGACCGGCTACACGTCCGCCTCCAACGCCTCCATCGCCACCACGGCTGTCCGCGACGGGCGACGGGTGGTCGCGGTCGTCCTGGGTTGCGACAGCCCCGCCGGCGCCAAGCCTGAACAGCGCATCCGCGATCAGCTCGCCAGCGAGCTGATGGACGTCGGCTTCACCCGCCTGGCGGCCTTGGCCGAGGCGGAAGCCGCCAAGCAGGTGAGCCTGAAGGCGGCACCCAAGACCAAGGGCAGGCCCGCCCGTGAGCCCGACATCTGGGACTGGCTGGCGGATCTTTTTAGTTTCTAACCCCCAGCGAGACATGGGGTTGAAGAAGTAGTGAACATTTGTTCATTTTGCTTGCCACCGCGGTGGGTTCCGTCACTTTGAGGTCACCAACAACCCACGCCCATGTCCGCCAAGCCCGAAACCGCCGCCAAAGAAAAGGCCTCCACCCAGGCCGCCGAACGCAAGACGCTCGATCTCGCCCTCTCCGCCATCAACAAGCAGTACGGAGACGGCACGCTCATGCGCATGGGCGACGCCACCAAGATGCAGGTCTCGACCGTGTCCACCGGCTCGGTGGCGATCGACCTCGCCCTCGGGGTCGGCGGCCTCCCCCGCGGCCGCATCGTCGAAATCTACGGTCCGGAATCCTCGGGCAAGACGACCCTCTGTCTCTCCATCATCGCCGAAATCCAGCGGCAGGGCGGCAACGCCGTCTTCATCGACGTCGAGCACGCCCTAGACCCCCGCTACGCCAAGGTGGTCGGGGTCGACCTCGACAACCTCCTGGTCTCCCAGCCTGAATCCGGCGAAGACGCCCTCAACATCGCCGAGACGCTCATCCGCTCCGGCGCGGTGGACGTCATCGTGGTCGACTCGGTCGCGGCCCTGGTCTCCAAGCAGGAGCTCGACGGACAGATGGGCGACTCCACGGTCGGCGTCCAGGCCCGCATGATGAGCCAGGCGATGCGCCGCCTCACCGCCGCGATCAGCCGGACGAACTGCGTGGTGATCTTCACCAATCAGATCCGCGAGAAGATCGGCGTGATGTTCGGCAACCCCGAGACCACCCCCGGCGGCCGCGCGCTCAAGTTCTTCTCCTCGGTGCGCATCGACATCCGCCGCATCGGCCAGATCAAGGAGCCGACCGGCAAGGTCATCGGCAACCGCACCAAGGTGAAGGTGGTGAAGAACAAGGTCGCCCCGCCCTTCACGGAGTGCGAGTTCGACATCATGTACAACGAGGGCATCTCCCGCACGGGCTCGGTCCTCGACCTCGGCATCGAGCACAAGATCCTCGAGAAGAAGGGCGCCTGGATCGCCCACAACGGCCAGCTCATCGGCCAGGGTCGCGAGGCCGCCAAGGAGTACCTCATCAAGAACCCGAAGGTCCTCGAGGAGCTGCAGAGGACGATCCTTGAGAAGGTGCAGGTGGTCGGCGGCATGACGCTCGGCGCGGGCGCCGGCGAGAACGTCGCCGCGGAATAAGTTTTCGTTGTTGGCTTCCTAGCCCGGGCCGCGCGCAAGCGCGGCCCGTCTCTTTGCGGGTCAGCGTGCCGCCGGATCCTCGATCCGGAGCTCGCTTTCGACGGTCGCCGCACCGGCGGCCTTGAGCGCGGCCTCAAGGCGCAGGAACTCCGTCTGGCTCTCCGCGACGACTTTCTCCATGTCGGCCTTGGCCTCCTTGGACCGGAAGAGGGTCTTAATCTGCCTGGTCTCGTAGGCCTGCTTCTCACCGACGGCCTTCCAGACGGCGGCGAACGTGGGGGTGGTCGGATTGTCCGGGAACTCGGCGGCGAGATTGATGCCGGAGGCGAGCGCGGCGGAGGTGAAATCCTTGGACTTGCCGCCCCAGGTCACGCGTCCGACAGACCCCTTCAGTCCGGTGACGCGCAGGGTGAGGCGATTGAAGCGTCCGTGGAAATCGGTGAGCGCGGCGCCGGCCGCCATGGCGGAATCGCTCCGCACGTCGCCCGGCTCGACCGCGAAAGGGATGCGGTCATGGATGACCCGGATCAGACCTGCGGGCAGCACCTGGCCATCACGCACACGGAAGGCGCGCTGGCCGTCACGGGAGGTCACGTTCATCCCGCCGGGCGTGAGCTCAGCCTCGATGGTGCCGAGGTCGCCGTCCAACCCCATGGCGTCCAGGAAGGCGGTCGCCATGACCATGTGCCCGGCCCAGCCGGGATGCACCCCGTCGGCGCCCTCGATTTTGAAGGCGTCGCCATGTAGGGCGCGCATGCGGTGGCCGTGCGTGAGCATCGGCCAGTAGACGTCGGCGAAGCCCGCGTCCTCGTCGTCAGCGACCTCGATGGCGATGTCACGGAAACGCAGCAGGGAGAGGTTGAGCTCCTCCCAGGTGCCGCGTGCGGTCTTCACCCACGGCGGCACGGAGTGGATGGTGCCCGGGGAGCCGACGATCGTCCGTACGCCGGACTCACGGAAGGTGCGGACGATCTGGGTCAGGTTGGATCGGTAGGCCTCGCCGAGGTCGGTCTGGTAGGGCACGTAGCGGAAGTCGTTCATGCCGTAGCAGGTCGTGGCGACCGTCGGCCGGAAGCGGATGACGTCGTTCTTCATCCGTCGCAGGAACCCGCCGGCCTGCTCGCCGCTCCAGCCGTACTGCCGGCAGGACACGCCGAGGTCGCGCCGCGCCGTGGCGAGGTAAGCCTCAATCACGCGGCTGTACATCTTCTGCTCCGTGATGGAGTCGCCGCAGAGCGCGAGCCGGTCGCCGGGCAGGAGCCTGAGGCCGTCGGGCCGCGGCGCCTTCCGGCCGACGTAATGCTCCGGCACGCCGGACGGGACGGGCTCATGGACGACGGCGGCACATGCGGCGAGCAGCAGGACGCCGAGGGCAAGGACGGGGCGGGTCATGGCTTAGCGATAATATGACACGCTCCTGAATCCACCTGAAACGCCTCCGACGCTTGCCAAAGGCGGCCGGCGAGGTCATATTGGCCGTCCCCTGCGGTGTTCGACACCCGCGGCAGCATCCGTCTCCTACGATCATAATCAACGGGAGGCGCGACCCGACCGGCCTCGTCCGAGCCGTGGCAACGCGCCGCCCACCTTAACTCCAGGAAAACTGGAGCTCCATCGGAACCGGCACAGGCGGGGGAATCTTTTTGAAAGTAGAGGACAGAGGACGGACGACAGGGAGGGTCGGTACCGCGTCAGGTCCTAGCTGCATGGCCGCGACGTCCTGGGTAGGGCGGCGATTGCTATCGCGCCGTTCGTGACCGAAGAAAGAAAGGCGGCGGGCCTTAGCCAAGTTGGTCGTCATGCAACTTCGGTCGGCGAACGAACGTGATGGCAATCACGTCCCTACCCCTTGCGTCCCTGCCTTGGCCTGACCGCCAACCGCCTCCACCTGCCCTCAACCCAAGTCGAGCGGTCCGGCTTCGCAGAGGCTCGGGTTGCCGAACTTGGGGATGCGGTGTCCGAAGGCGTGAGCGAGGGAAAGCAGCAGCCGGTTGTGCGGCTGCTTGTCGAAGGCGAGGGCGCGGCCGGTCCTGAAGCCGAGTCCGCCGCCGAGCAGTAGCCAGGGGATGTCCTCATGGGTGTGGCTGTTGCCCTTCCCGAGCTCGTTCGTCCAGACGACGGTGGTGTGGTCGAGCATGCTTCCCCGCCCTCCCGGCTCCGGCGTGTCCTGCAGGCGCTTCGCGAGATGGGCGAGCTGCTCCGCGAACCAGACGTTGATCTTGATGAGCTTCTCCTGTGAGCCGGCGTTCAGGTCGGGATCGTGCGAGAGGGCGTGATGCGTCTCCTCCACGCCGACCCAGCGCATGCGCGCCTGGCCGACGGAATGGGTGAACTGGAAGGTGGCCACGCGGGCCAGGTCGTTCTGGAAGGCGCTGATGAGGAGCTCGGTCTGCATGCGCGTGACTTCCGGGATGTTGTCGTTCTCCAGCGGCACGCCCGCCTGCGGGGCGGGAGGCACGGCCACGTCACCGCTGGCCGCCTGCTGCTGCAGCTCCTTCTCCATCTCACGCAGCGCGGTGGCGTGACGGTCCAGGGCCTCGCGGTCCTTGGCGTCGACGCGGGCCGAGATCCTGGCCAGGTCCGAACGCAGGCCGTCCAGCACGGACACGAGGCTCTCGCGGTCCTTGGTCTGCCCGTAGAGCTTATCGAACATCGCGTAGGGGCTGGTGACCGGCGTCATGGGCTGGTTCGGGCCGGCGTAGCTCCAGCGGGTCCAGGGGTCGGCCCGGTTGGGCACGGCAACGCCGAATTCAAGCGATCCGTGGCGAGTCCTGGTGGCGGGGTCGGACTGGAGGAACCGGCGGATCTCCTGGTCGATGGAAGGGCCGCTGGCCCAGCCGGCCGGAGTCTCCCCGCCGCCCTGGATGTTGCCGGGGAACAGCTCGATGCCGGTGAGCAGGCAGCTCATGCCGCGCATGTGGCCGTCGCCGTCCCCGCGGACGCGGTTGTTGACGCCGCGCAGGGTGAGGAGGCGGTCACGGAAGGGCGTGAGCGGGGCCAGGATGCGCTTGAGACGGAACTTGTCTCCGACGGGCTCGGGCCAGAACTCGGAAGGAATCGTGCCGTTGGGCGAGAAGACGAAGATGATGCGACGGCGGGGGGAGGCGCCCTGCGCGGCGTTCAGCGAGGGCAGCCCGGCGAGCAGGGGGAGCGCGGCGGCCGAAAGGCCCAGGCGGCGGAGGAAGTCGCGACGGTGATGGAGGCTCATGGACGTCAGTTCGGAAGGGGCGGAGGCAGGGCGGCCATCACGGCGATCTCCACCGCGAGGTCGCGGACGTGGAAGCCGCCGCTGCGGAAACCCTCGGCGAGCCGTCCGACCGCGTCGGGCGACCAGGCCGCGGGCGGCTGACGGACGAGGGCGTGGAAGAGGTTGCGCGCGAAGCCGGCCTGCCCGCCGGGGCTCTCGACGGCGTGCCGCGCGACGTCCCTCGCGCCCTGCAGGCGGAGGACGGACCCGTCGGCGGCCTGATATTCGGAGACGGGGTTGACGGGCTTGCTGTTGTCCGTGGCGCGCAGGCGCCCGACGGCGTCGAAGCGCTCGAGGCTGAAGCCGAGAGGGTTGATGGTCACGTGACAGGACATGCACGCGGGCTTGGAAGTGAGCTCGGTCACCTTCTCACGCATGGTCAGGGAGGGGTCGAACTTGTCGTCCATGAAGGCGATCGCCATGGGCGGCGGGCGCAGCATCCGGCCGAGGATGTTGCGCGTGACGAAGACGCCGCGGTGGATGGGCGAGGAGGACTTGTGGTAGGAGAGCGTGGCCAGCACGTAGGGGTGCGTGAGCACGCCGGCGCGGTGATCGGCGTCGAGACGTATGGGCTCGAAACCTCGGCCGGCGGGCTCGGGCTGACCGTAGAATCTGGCGAGGCGGCGGTTGAGCAGGACGGTGTCGCCGAGCAGGAGCTCGCGGTAGTCGGACTTCTCCGACCACACGACGCGCTCCACGGTCAGGTCCAGCGAAGTGAGGAGGTCGGCGACGACCGCGCGGTCGAAGCCGGGGTAGGCCTGCGCGTCCTTGGCGAGGTCGGCGTCCTCCTCGACGTGGAGCCAATGCCGGAAGAAGTCGGCCAGCTTCGCCCGGGCGCGGGGATCCTGCATCATGCGACGCGCCTGCGCGCGCGCCTGGGCGGAATCACGCAGCCGGTCGGCCGCGGCCTCCTTGAGCAGGGCCTCGTCGGGCAGCGAATCCCAGAGGGCGAGCGCGAGCCTGGCCGCGACGGCGTGGGACGAAGCGCCGCGGTGGTCGGGATAGAGGAACTGGGGCGAGGAGAGGATGCGCAGGACGGCGCGCCGGGCCGCGGTCTCGGGGGCGAGGCCGGGCGCGAAGATCGCGCGGAGTTCGGACCTCTCCGCCTCCTCGAGCGGACGGCGGTAGGCGCGCTCGGCCAGACGCAGGCAGAACTCCGCCAGCTTCACGCCCTTGTCCTTGGCCTCGGTCGAGGTGCCGGCGTATTCGAGCATCTTGGGCTCGAGCAGGCCAGCGGCCTCGAAGGCGCCACGCGCGACGGCCTCCGTCCACTCGCGGGAGACGCCCACGCCGCGCTCGTAGCCGAGCGAGGCGTCGTCGGCCGGAAAATCGGCTGCGATGACGTCGGTGCGCGAGGACGGCTCAGGGGAGAGGCTCTCGGGCGGAATCACCGCCCAGACTCCGCCGGGCGGACGCCACTCGAGACGGACGGCGGCGGTCTTGTCCTTGTACTTGAAGTAGTCGAGCTTGAGCGGATACGGCCGTCCTCCGAGCAGCAGCAGCTCGGCCTCGCCGACGCGCACGGCGCCCGAACTGACCCAGAGGTCGACGGTGGCGGCGCGCCCGAGGGCGCCGGAGTCGTCGCGGGTGTTCTCATTGGCGCTCACCGGGCTGTTTAGATAGAGACGAGCGCCGTTCGGCGTGGTGACGCGGAAGGCGTAGACACCGGTGTCGCGCACGAGCAGCGAGCCCTCCCAGCTGACCGAGAACTGGTCCTTCTTCATCTTCTCCGCCGGAGCCCCCGCGCCGTAGTCGAAATCGACCGAAGGATCGGTGCGCTCCAGCGCCTTGCGGGCGCGCTTGTTCATGCCGTCGGAGTCGTGGTAGGTGGCCTTGAGTCCGCCCGTGGACGTGGCGGTCCGCTTGGGCCGGAAGGAACCGAGCAGGTCGGCCATCGTCTCGCGGTACTGACGCACGGTGAGGTGCGCGAGCTCGATGCGAGGCGGATTGTTCCGGGCGCGGGCCTCGGGTGAGTAGAATTTGCCGTGGACGTAGGCCGCCACGGCGGCGGCGTCCGCCTCGCTCAACGAGCCCGGGTCGTCATCGGGCATCTCGCGTACGATGTAGTGCGCCAGTGCGGCGACCGACTTCTCCCCGAACAGCGCCTCGTCCGCCTTGCCCGCGACGCCCTCGCCCATCGGACCGTGGCAGGAGCGGCAGTCCTGCCGGTAGACGGCCTCGCCCGAACGGGGCGGCCCGTGCTTCTTGAGATAGGAACGGTAGCCCGACCATCCGGCCGCGAGGACGCAGGCCGCGCAGAGAAGCCAGAGGCCTGTCCTGATGACGCGAGGGAGGGCCATGCGGGGTACGACCCCGAAGGACAGCGGGCAGTTCCGCTAAATCAAGCCGGCTTCGCCGAAACTGAACCAGCCCTTGCCACCCGGATCGGCCTCCGGACGGCCCACCACCACGTGGTCCAGGAGTTCGACGCCCACCACCCTGCCCGCCTCGGCCAGCTGCCGGGTGACCGCCCGGTCGGCCGGACTGGGCGAGGGGTCGCCGCTCGGGTGATTGTGGGCGACGATGGCGGCGCAGGCGGCGTGACGGAGAGCCTGACGGAACACCTCCCGCGGATGCAGCAACGAGCTGGTGGCGGTGCCGGAACTCACCTCGTGCAAGGCGAGCAGCCGGTTGCGACGGTTGAGGCAGAGCACCCAGCACTTCTCAACCGCGAGCCCCGCGGCCAACGGCTCCAGCCGCGCCCAGACCTTGGCCGGGGCGTCGAGCCGGTCGCCGGGGTCATGCGCGCGCTCGCGGATGCGTCTGGCCAGCTCGACGGCCGCGGCGAGCTCGGCGGCCTTGGTGGGACCGAGCCCGCGCACGCGACCGAAGTCGGCGGGCTCCCATCCGCTCAGCGCGCTGAGCCCGCCGGACTCGGCGAGCAGCTCGCGGGCGACGGCCGAGACCGGCGCGCCGCGGGTCCCGACCCCGATCAGCAGCTCCAGCAGTTCCGCATCCAAAAGGGCGCGCGGCCCGAGACGCTGGAGACGTTCGCGCGGACGGTCATCGGAGGAGGGCATCCCCCGAGACCAACCCGCGTGACGGCGGACACAACCAAGGTTAGGCCCCAGCGGAACCCTTCCCTCACCGGCCGGCCGGCGCGTCCAGGAACGCGACCTTGCCGGTCTTGATGTCGTACATGGAACCGACGATGGCGATCTTGCCCGAGGCCTCGAGCTCGCGCAGCGTGCGGCTGGTCGACCGGATGTATTCGATCGTCCTGGTCACGTTGCGCGTGGCCACGGAGTCCACGTAGGCCAGCTTCATCTCGGGGGTCACCCAGTCCCCGTGCGGCTTGGTGCCGGGCACGATGGACTTCTGGATCTCGTTGACCAGTATGTCGAGATGCTCGCAGCCCGTGGCTTTCGAGGCCGAAATGCCGGTCTCGAAGAGCTCCACCGACGCCTTGACCGCGCCGCAGCTGGTGTGACCCATGACGAGCACCAGCCGCGCCCCGGCCACGGCACACGCGAACTCCATGCTGCCGAGCACCTTCTCCTTGGCCACGTTGCCGGCGATGCGGATGACGAACGCGTCGCCCACGCCCATGTCGAAGATCAGTTCCACGGGGCTGCGTGAATCGATGCAGCTCAGCACCACCGCCATCGGATACTGGCCGGCGGACGTCGCGTCCACCTGGCGGGAAAGGTCCCGGGTGAGCCGCCGACCGGTCACGAAACGCTCATTGCCCTCCTTGAGGAACTGCAGGACGCGATCGGGCGTCAGCTGCGACTGCACCTCCCGGGTGCTCACGTCCACGTACTGGATCTGGTCCTCCATCACGTAGCGTTCCTTGAAACCGACGAGGCTCACCTTGAGGTTGCGCGCCGGCGCGGTCTGCCTGCGGAAGTCCTCGATCAGATCGAGGATGTCCGGGTCGATGTAGTCCGTGCTGCGGGCGTCGAGCACCACGTGTCCGTTCGTCGGCACGGAGTCGAGCACCCGCTCGAGCGCGGCCCGATTGAGGAAGCTCACCTGATTGGAGAACTCGACGCGGAGCACCTCC
>JBJTTY010000034.1:0-9286 GCA_046080425.1 Verrucomicrobiota bacterium | reverse complement strand
GCTGCTGCTGGCCGGCTGCGCGACCCAGGAGACTTTCTCCGTCCGGGAGGACTTCGGTCCCGGCTTCGACGCGAAGAAATTCCTTACGCCCCTCCCGAACAAGAACACCTCCGTCCGGAACGGCGCGCTGTGGACTCGAGGTTCCAGCGGCGGCAAGTATCCGCCGATGGTCTACCTCGCCCTGGACGGCAAGGACCTGACCATGTCCTTCCGCTACCGCCACCTCGGTGCGGGCGGCATGCTTTGGTTCTTCGTGGATGGCGACGATGGCTTCGGATCCGTCGATCACATGCTGCGCGTGCGGCTCAACCGCGACAGCGTCGTGCTCGAAGTCGACGCCCACAGCCCCGACCCGAAGCACCCGCTCCGCCAGAATACCCGCGAGGCCGACCCGGTCAGCAAAGTCTACCGCACCAACGAGCATTTCCCGGCCGAGAAAGTCGACCTCTCCACCAACGAGTGGCGCACGGTTAAACTCATCTTCAAAGGAGACACCGTCGAAATGTCCGTCGAAGGCAAGTGGACCCGCACGCTGAAGCGCCCGAACTTCGACGCCACCAAGCGCAAACTCCTCTGGATGCAGAGCGGCGGCGCCGCCGGCATCGAGATTGACGAAGTCGTCGTGACCCCGACACCCTGGCCTTACCCTCCCCATGCGCATCGCCTGCCTGTTCCTCTTCGCCGTCGCCTCGGCATGCCTCGCCCAGTCCGCCCAACCCGACCCCAAACCCCTGGTGGAACAAGCCCTGCGGGCGGTCGGCGGGAAAGATAAACTCCTCAGACAGTTCCGGATCAGGGAAACCTTCCATTTCGGCGCCAACCCCGAGCCCGACGCCGGCAAGAAACGCAGCGTCCGTGACTCGATCCTTTCACAGCCAGACAGTTGGTGGATCAATAAGAAGGAACGCGGCCCGGATCCGGCCAAGGACGACGCCCGTGCCTGGTCGCTCGACCTGCTGATCGACGAGAAGTCGCGTTTCGAACTCATCCCGGACCTGATCGACGAAGGCCGGAACTGCGTCGGCCTGCGCATCAGCGGCTCGGTCACGCCGGCGATGAGCCTTTATTTCGACCGAGAGACCATGCTGCTCCGTCGGCTGGACTGGCGTAACGACTTCTATCGCTTCAGCGAATGGAAGGAACTGGATGGGCTCCGCTACGCCAGCCGTACCGTGATCTTCAAGGTGAAGACCGGGAAGCCGTGGTTCTTCCACGACATCACCGAGCTGGAACGGCTCAACGCCCTGCCCCCGGGCCTGAGCCCGCCGAACCCTTCGAAGTGAGAACTCGCCCGTCGTCCTTTCTCAAACTGACGGAGGCCGAGGGATGCAGGCGCTGCAAAATATGTCTGAAAGCTTGTCCTAAACGGGAGTCAGACCCGCCGGGGAGGCCCATTTGCGGTTTGTAAGCGCCTCGCCATGTTCCATAAGAGAGCCCCATGAAGAACCCCCTCGCCTTCGCCTCTTTCCTGCTCTCCGCCGCCGTCCTGCCGGCTCAGGCGGCGGATGCTACGTCGGCCTCCGCAGCGGCGCCCGTCCAACCGGGAGGCAAGCTGCCGAACCCGGTCAAGGTCCAACTCGTCAAGGTCGTGGACGGCCTCATCGACCCCGTCCACGTGACGGCCCCCAAGGACGGCTCCGGCCGGCTCTTCGTCTGCGAACGCCACGGCCAGGTCCGCGTCGTCAAGGACGGCCAGCTCCTCAAGCGGCCCTTCCTCGAGATCAAGGACAAGACGCTGAGTTCCTTCCTGGAGCAGGGACTCTTCGCCATCGAGTTCCACCCCAACTTCAAGGAGAACGGCCTCTTCTACGTCAGCTACGCGGACCTCTGGTTCAACGGTGCCACCATGCTGGTGGAATACAAAGTGTCCAAGAGCAACCCTGACCGAGCCGATCCGGACAGTGCCAGGGTCATCATGCAGATCGACTTTCCCTACTGCAACCATCACGGCGGCAAGATGGCCTTCGGCCCCGACGGCTACCTCTACATCGGCGTCGGTGACGGAGGCTGGGAGGGAGACGTGATCAACGCGGGTCAGGACCTTCACACCTGGCTGGGCAAGATGCTGCGCATCGACGTCAACACCTCCTCCTCCGATCGCGCCTACGGCATCCCCAAGGACAACCCCTTCATCACCCCGCTCCAGCAGATGACCCTGTTCGGGGTCTCCGAGCTCCAGTTCTCCAAGATCCATCCCAAGGCCAAGCCCGAGATCTGGGCCTACGGCATCCGCAACCCCTGGACCTTCTCCTTCGACCGCAAGACGGGCGACCTCTACATCGGGGATGTCGGCCAGAACCATTGGGAAGAGGTGAATTTCCAACCGGCTTCCAGCAAGGGCGGTGAAAACTACGGCTGGAAATTCATGGGCGGCAGCCATCCCTTCCCCATCGAACTCGAGAACAAGGGCGCTCCACGGGTGGGCATTCTGCCCATCGCCGAATACAGCCACGTCGACCAGGGAATCTGCGTCACGAGCATCGGCGTCTACCGCGGAAAGGATTACCCGGGACTCGACGGCACTTATTTCGTCTCCGACTGGGGCTCCGGAAAGATCTGGGGCATGCAGCGCGACTCCCAGGGCCGTTGGCAGATGCAGGAACTGCTCGACCTCGACACGCCGATCCGCCCCACCGCCGGAGGGGAGGACGAACAGGGCAACCTGTACGTCACCCATGCCTCCGCCAACTACGGCGGTCCGGTCGATCCGGCCACGGGCGAACGCGGCGCCCTCTGGAAACTTGTCCCGGCGGACAAAGTGCCCGCCGGCGCGGTGACCGCTCCTCTCCAGAAGTAATCCGGGGCCCGATCACTCCGCGGCGACCATCCAAACCCGGGGGCGAAACCTTTCATCCATGCCCGAACGGCCGGGGACCGACGGCTTAGCCGGCTCCGGCTGAGATCTCCGGGCGCCTGACGGCGCCCATCCCCCTTTCCACTTCCATGAAGCCATCCCCGATCCGAGTCCTGACGCCCTTCCTGGTCCTGCTGACCGTCGTCATCGGCACGCCCCTCACGGCCGCGGACAATCCCGCCGCCGCGCATGCCCACGAGGGCGCGGGCCTCAAGAAGGAACTCATCGAAGGCATCACTCCCGCCGATTTCCTCCGGCTCACCTCCGCCCCGAAGACCGTCAAGATCACCGTCGTCGCGGCCTACACGAGCGACAACTACGGGATGAACTTCAATGGCGCCTCCCATGGCCGGGGTTCGTACGTCATCCCCGTAGGCTGGACCGTCGAAGTCGACTTCATCAACCCCAGCCCGGTGCCGCACAGCGCGGTCATCGTCGAACGTGAGCAGACGAAGAAGCTGCAGGTCGGAGAACCCGCCTTCGAAGGGGCCTCCGTGCCGAACCCCGTCACCGGCATCAGCGGCAACAAGGCTTCCTTCCGCTTCGTCGCCGACGAGGCCGGAGACTATGCCGTCGCCTGCGGATTCCCCTCGCACGCCCTGGCGGGACACTGGATCGGCTTCGAAGTCAGCGCTTCGGCCAAGGCACCTTCGCTGAAGCTCGGCAACGCTGAGCAGTCCGCCGCGCCTCCCGCCGGCCCCGTCCTCTGCGCTCCGGAACCGACCCCGCCGAACTTCGTCGTCATCAACGTCGATGATCTGGGCTACGCCGACATCGGGCCGTTCGGCTCCAAGCTCAACCGGACGCCGAACCTCGACCGCATGGCCAAGGAGGGCATGCGCCTGACCTCCTACTACGCCGCCCCCGTGTGCTCGCCCTCGCGCGCGATGCTGATGACCGGATGCTATCCGAAGCGCGTCCTGCCGACGCCGCACGTGCTGTTCCCCGCCGCCGAAGTCGGCCTGCATCCCGACGAGGTCACCGTGGCGGAGACGCTGAAGGCGGCGGGCTACGCGACCGCCTGCGTGGGCAAGTGGCACCTCGGCGACCAGGGCCCCTTCCTGCCCGGCGCGCAGGGCTTCGACTTCAGCTTCGGCATCCCGTACTCGAACGACATGGGCACGGCGACCGAAGGCTCCAAGAGCGACCTCGGCAAGCCGACGCCGAAGACCGAAGCGAAAGCCAATCCTGGAAAGATGAATCCGCCGGAGACCGGCCTGCGCGGGAGCGACCAGCCCCCGCTGCCCATGCTGCGTGACGGCAAGGCCGTCGCACGCGTGAAGCAGGCCGAGCAGCAACGCCTCGTCGCGGACTACACCCGCGAAGCCGAGGCCTTCATCCGACGCAGCAAGGACCGGCCCTTCTTCCTGTACCTGCCCCACAGCTCGGTGCACTTCCCGCTGTACCCCGGCGAAGCCTGGGCCGGAAAGTCCCCCCATGGTCACTATTCCGACTGGGTCGAGGAGACCGACTGGTCGGTGGGCCGCATCCTGGACACGCTGAGGGAACTCGGCCTCGACCGCCGGACGCTCGTCATCTTCACCTCGGACAACGGAGGTACGTCCCGCGGAAGCAATGCGCCGCTGAAGGGCCATAAGGGAAGCACCTGGGAGGGCGGCGTGCGCGCGCCGACGATCGCGTGGTGGCCGGGCCGGATCCCCGCCGGCACGTCGAGCGACGTCATCACCGGCATGTTCGACGTGCATCCGACCTTCGCCAAGCTGGCCGGGGCGAAGCTGCCCGGGCGCAAGATCGACGGCATCGACCTTTCGCCGGTCCTCCTCGGCAAGCAGGACGCCAAGGGACACGACGAGTTCCTCTATTTCCGCGGCCTGACGCTTGAGGCCCTGCGCGTCGGTCGCTGGAAGCTGATGTTGGAAGGTTCCAACGCTCCCTTCCAGTCCAAGCAGCCGAGGAAGGACGCCCCGCTGCGCCTTTATGACCTCGAAGCCGACGTCGGCGAGGCCACCGACCTCGCCGGGGCGAATCCCGACGTCGTGCAAAGACTGCTGACGAGGGCCGCCGCCGTGGACGCCGACCTGGGGCGCACCGAGACGGGCCCGGGCGTCCGCCCGCTCGGCCGCTTCCCGAATCCCCGCCCGGTCATCGGCAAAGACGGGGCGGTGCGTCCCGACGCCGTCGGAACCACGGAACGTTTCCCCTGACTTAACGGCCATGCGCCGCCTCCTCACCGCCTTCACCGCCGCCCTGCTCTGCTCCGCCTGCTCAACCGGGCCGTTGCTCGTCCAGGAGGAGCCGCCGGTCGTCGTCGCGCCCGACCTGAACTCGCCCTTCGGCGAGCCGTGGAAGATTCCGCATGGCGAATGGAAGCCCGACGGAGGCGTCCTGCGCATGACTGAGATTCCCGCGCGCAAGCACGTGCCCGTGCTCCAGCACTGGGTCGGCCTGAAGACCGCCGTCATCGAACTCGAGTTCCGTCAGGACGTACCCGCGATCTTCTACGTGGGCTGCGATGCCGAAAATCACGTGGGCCGCGTGGTGATCTCCCCGGGGTCGGTCCTCATCGCCGAAGACTCCGTCAAGCCCTCGCACATCCTCGCCCGCATGCCCCTCGAAACGGTCAAGGGCCAGTGGCGCCACGTCCGCGTCGAATGGACCGGCGACCGCATGGCCGTCCGCATCGACGGCAAGGAGCTCAGCGCCAGCCATCCCTTCCTCGCCACGCCGAAGACCCGCAGCTGGATCGCGGGCGCCAAGGCCGCCGAGGTGCGCAACTTCGTCATCCGCGGCGTGAGGCAGTGAGAAGCCTGTTCCTGCTGCTCTTCGCGGCCCTCTGCGCGGGCGAGCAGGCGGACGTCGTCGTCTACGGTGCCACCCCGGGCGGCTTCTGCGCGGCCATCGCGGCGGCACGGGAGGGATCCAAGGTCATTCTGGTCGAACCCACGGGCCATGTCGGCGGACTGAGCACCGGCGGACTCAGCCATTGCGACTCCAACCAGATGCGACGTGAGGCCCTGACCGGACTTTTTGAGGAATGGCATGGGCGCATCGTGAAGGACTACGTCGGACGCGGACAGAAGGCGCCTTACGACCCCATGGACAAGACGCCCGGCATCAAATGGGTCTTCGAACCGCACGTGGCCATGCGCGTCACGCTGGCGATGCTCCGCGAATCGGGCGTGACCGTCGTCACCGACGCCCCGCTTCTCAAGGCCGAGAAGTCAGGCGCACGGATTGTCCGCCTCGTGACCCGGAAGGGCGACTTCGCGGCACGGACCTTCGTCGACGGCACTTATGAGGGCGACCTCATGGCGGCCGCGGGGGTGGAATGGATCATCGGCCGCGAGGGCCGTGCGCAGCACGGTGAATCCCTGGCGGGCAAGCAGTATCCCAAGCCGGCCATGCGCATCAGCGGATTCGGTGACGACGGCCGGCCGCTGCCGCTGATCACCTCCGTCTCGGAGGAGGATCCGGAAGCGGGCGACCGCAACGTCATGACCTACAGCTTCCGCCTCTGCCTCACGCGGGATCCGGCGAAGAAGGTCCCCCTCCCCGAGCCGGCCGACTATGACCCGGCGAAGTTCGAACTGGCCCGCCGCGCCCTGCGGGCCGGCATACGCGGCATCGGGCTCGACCTTTATCCCCTGCCCGGCGAAAAACTCGACGGCAACAATTCGATCGGCGGCCAGATCTCCCTCGGCCTCGTCGGCGGCAGCAACACCTGGCATGAGGCCGACGAGGCCGGACGGGCCCGCCTCTGGGAGGAGCACCGTCAGTACACCCTCGAATTCCTGCGCTTCCTGCGCACCGACCCCTCCGTGCCGGAGAAGACGCGCGCTGAATACGCGTCCCTCGGACTCTGCAAGGACGAGTTCGCCGCGACCGGACACTTCCCGCCCGCCCTCTACGTGCGGGAGTCCCGCAGGCTCAAGGGACTGCACGTGCTCACCCAGAAGGACATCATCGATTCGCCCGCCAAGGACGACCCCGTCGCGGTGTCCTCCTTCCCGATCGACTCCCATGACTGCCGGCGCGTGGCGTTGAAGGACTCCGTCATCGACGAAGGCACGATCATGCCCGTACGCGTGCCCGGCACGGGCGTGGGCTACGCCTACCAGGTGCCCTACCGCGCCATCCTGCCGAAGCCCGACCAATGCGGCAATCTGCTCGTGCCCGTCGCCCTCTCCAGCACGCACGTCGCGATGTCATCCCTGCGCATCGAAGGCGCCTGGATGGCCATCGGGCAGGCCGCCGGAGTCGCCGCCGCCCTGTCGAGCAAACGCGGGCTCGACGTCCAGGAACTACCCTACGTCGAACTGAGGGCGCGCCTGCTCGCGCAGGGTCAGTCCTTGGAACTTCCACCGGCGCCGAAGGCCCGCGCCGCTCCGCGGGGCGCAGAGTCAATCGCCGTCGCATCCCTCAAAGGCACCGTGCTCGACGACGGCTCGGCCAGACTCCAAGGGGACTGGTCGCACTCGACCAACTTCCGTCCTCATGTGGGCGACGGCTACCGCCATGACGAAGCACGAGGCGACGGGCAGTCCTCGGCCACCTTCTCCTTCACTCCCGGAAGCGCAGGCAGGCACGTCGTCCGCATGGCCTACTCCGCGCATCCCACGCGGGCCAGGAACGTGCCCGTGCGGATCATCCAAGGGACCCGCACCTTGGACATCGTCGTGGACCAGACCGAACCCCATCCCGCCGGCGAGGCGTTCCGCACCGTGGGAGAAGTCGAGCTGAAGGCCGGAGAGACCGTGACCATCGAAGTCAGCAACCGCGGCACGCAGGGTTTCGTCATCCTGGACGCCCTTCAGTTCGAGTCCCGCTGAGGCGAATGAGCGAAATTGGCGCCGTAAGGCGCCTATCGGCGCTTGTCGCCCTTGGCTTGGTCGTCAATCTGACGCCACCCCATGAAACGCCCGCTTCTCGCGGCGCTCTGCGCCCTCGTCACCACCGCCCTCGCCGCGGCTGACAAGCCCAACATCCTGCTCATCGTCGCCGACGATCTGGGCTGGTCCGACGTCGGCTGGCACGGCGGCTTCGGCAAGACGCCGCACATGGACAAACTCGTCCGCGAGGGACGCGAGCTGGATCGTCACTATGTCCAGCCCGTCTGCACCCCCACCCGCACCGCCCTGATGAGCGGCCGCTGCCCGGGACGCTTCGGTCCCCAGGCGCTCAGTCCCAGCAACCTTCGCGCGATGCCGCTCGGCACCGCCACCCTCGCGTCCGTCCTGAAGTCGGCCGGCTATCGCACGCACATCGCCGGCAAATGGCACCTCGGCGCGAAGCCCGAATGGATTCCGAACGCCTACGGCTTCGACACCAGCTACGGCACGCTGACTGGCGCGGTGGATCCCTGGACCCACAAGTATCGCAAGGGCAATCCTTACGAAGACACCTGGCATCGCGACGGCAAGCTGTTCAAGGAGGAGGGCAACGCCACCGAGCTCATCGCCGCCGAAGCCCTGAAGCGCATCACCCAAGGCGGTGACCAGCCGTGGTTCATGTACGTGCCCTTCCACGCCGTGCACACGCCGGTGGACGCGCCCGTCGAATTCAAGAAACTCTACGACGGCGTGAAGTTCCACGACGACCCCGTAAAGCACGAGTCCCGCCTGCGCATGGCCGCCATGGTCTCCCAGCTCGACGCCAAAATCGGCGAATTCGTGGCCGCCCTCGAGCGCACCGGCCAGCGCGAGAAGACCCTGATCGTCTTCACCTCCGACAACGGCGGCATCGAAGGCCTCAAGAACGCCTACGTCGGCAACGTGCCCGACTCACCCTTCAACAGCGAGAACGACCCCCTGCGCGGACAGAAGAACACCCTCTACGAGGGCGGCGTCCGCGTGTGCGCCTTCGCCCACTGGCCCGGGACGCTCAAGCCCGGCAAGGTTTCCGCCCCTCTCTACGTAGGCGACTGGCTGCCCACCCTAGCCGGACTGGTCGGAGCCACGCCCGCGGGCGAGCTCCGCTGGGACGGCCTCAATCGCTGGAAGGCGGTCACCGGCGAAGACGCCGCACCAGCCCCGCGGACCGTCTACATCGCGCACCCACAGGGTCAGGCCCTCCTGCATGGTGACTGGAAAGTCATCCGCATGAAGAAAGACGCCCCTCAGCTCTTCTACCTGTCCAAGGATCCTTACGAAAAGGATGACCTGGCCGCGACCCAGGCCGGGAAGCTCAAGGAGATGCTGTCCTTGCTCGACGCGCAGCTGGCCAAGGATGACCCCGTGATGCCCGCCGACCTCAAGGACCTGCCCCACTGATCGCCCCACACCTACCCCTTCACAAATGCGCATCCTCCCCGCCCTCCTCGCGCCGCTCGCGGCGCTCGCCGCCGACCGTCCCAACGTCGTGCTCATCCTCGCCGACGACCTCGGCGTGCGCGACCTCGGCTGCTTCGGCAGCACCTACTACGAGACGCCCAACCTCGACCGCCTCGCCGCCCGGGGCGTGCGCCTGACCAAC
>JBJTTY010000033.1:0-59221 GCA_046080425.1 Verrucomicrobiota bacterium | reverse complement strand
ACCCCGTCATGAAGATCAGAACTCACAAGGACGCTCCCGCCATGGGGGAGGCCGCGGCCGCCGAGGGCGCCGAGGCGATCCGTCAGGCGCTCGCGCGTAAGGACCGCATCAGCATCATCGTCGCCACCGGCGCCAGCCAGTTCGAGACACTCAAGGCGCTCGTGAAGGCGCCCGGCATCGACTGGTCGCGGGTCACGGTCTTCCACCTCGACGAGTACGTGGGCCTGCCCGAGTCTCATGGAGCCAGCTTCCGCAAGTATCTCCGTGAGCGCTTCGTGAACCTGCTTCCGGACAGGCCTGAGTTCATTCCCGTGGACGGGGACGCCCGTGACCTGCGCGCCGAGCTCGATCGGCTTTCATCCCTGATCTCCAAGACCACCATCGAGGTCTGTTTCGCCGGCATCGGCGAGAATTCCCATCTCGCCTTCAACGATCCGCCGGCGGATTTCGAGACCACCCGGCCTTACATCGTGGTCGACCTGGACGACGCCTGTCGTCGGCAGCAGTTCGGCGAGGGCTGGTTCCCGACCATGGATGACGTGCCTAAGCAGGCGATCTCGATGTCGATTCGCGAGATCATGCGGTCGAAGAGGATCATCCTCTCCGTGCCCGACCAGCGCAAGGCCGCCGCCGTCAAGGGCACGGTGGAGGGGCCGGTCACGCCGCATTGTCCCGCGTCCGTGGTGCAGGGCCACGCCGACTGCACGCTGCATCTCGATCAGGCTTCCGCCTCATCGCTTTCCCATCCGCTGGCAAAGGGCTGACATGCCCGCCGAAGCGCAGACCATCCGCGGAATCGATCCCGCCACCTCGCGTCCGGTCGCGGTCGAGGTGTCCGGGGGCCTTGTGCGCGCCGTCCGCGAGGAGTCCCACGACGTCAAGTCCTGGGTCGCCCCGGGCCTGGTCGACCTTCAGGTGAACGGATACATGGGACGCGACGTGAATGCGCCCTCGCCCTCCGCGGTGGAGATCTCCCGTCTCTGTCAGGAGATGCTCAAGGTGGGCGTCACCGCCTTCCTTCCGACCGTCATCACCCATGCCGAGGGTGCCATCGTGGCTTCGCTCAAGGCCGTCAGCCAGGCCGTGCAGTCAGACCCCGTCGCCGCGCAGATGATCGTCGGCATCCACGTCGAGGGTCCGCACATCGCGCCCGAGGACGGTCCGCGCGGCGCTCATCCCGCCGCCCATGTCCGCGCCCCTTCCAAGGACGAGTTCGATCGCTGGCAGGAGGCCGCCGGAGGCCTGATCACATTGGTGACCCTTTCTCCCCACTGGGCTGAGGCGCCCGATTACGTGCGTCATCTCGTCGCCAGAGGGGTGAATGTCTCCGTCGGGCACACCTCTGCCGACGAGGCCCGCATCGCGGCCGTCGTGGCCGCGGGCGCCCGTCTGTCCACCCATCTGGGCAACGGTTGCAGCGCCATGCTCGACCGCCGCCGCAACGTGCTCTGGCCGCAGTTGGCGGAGGACGCTCTCACCGCCATGTTCATCGCCGACGGGCATCACCTCGTCCCCTCGGCCCTCAAGACGATGCTGCGCGCGAAGGGCCTTTCCCGGTCGCTCGTCGTCTCGGACACCGTGGCGCTCGGCGGCATGTCCGCCGGACGTTACGCCACCTCCGTCGGCGGCAAGGTCATCCTCCGTGAGGACGGATACCTCGCGCTCGACGACGGCACGGGCAACTATCTCGCCGGCGCGGCCTTGCCGCTGATCGCTTCCATCCCCGTGCTCGTCCATCAGGCTTCGCTCGGACTCGCCGAAGCGCTGTCCCTCTCGACCGTCAATCCCGGCAGGTGGGTGAAGGGCAGGGGCGCCTTGAAGCCCGGCTCCCGTGCGGACGTCGTCCTCTTCGACTGGGACGGTTCGCGTGCGATTCCTGAGGTCAAAGAAGTGTGGTTGGGCGGCGTCAGGGTGGTCTGAGCGGCAATCGTGGTTGATACGGGAGGGGTGCGGGCTTAACCTGCCGCATGTACCGCTCAGAATCGCTGGAACTGCTTGTCCTGATCGCAGGCTTGGCCGTTCTCGCCGTCCCTGTCCTGCTGACGGTGCTGCTGGTGAAGGTCAATCGGTTGGACAGGGAGGTGGACCGCCTGAAGTCAGGTTCTTCGCCGAAGCCTGCTTCGACTCCGTCCGTTCAGGCCCCCGTTTCCGTGCAGTCGCCCGTCCCGCAAGCCTCCGCTTCCGTACCTCCGCCGCTGCCTCCTCCTTTGCCGCAGAGACCCGTGATGCCGTCGGACGGCGCGGTTCCCTCGCCCATGGCCGCCCGACTGCGTGAGATCGGCCTGCTGCCGCCCGAGGGCATGTCCGGAGAGAGCGCCCTCGGCGCCTGGTGGGCGGCCCGGGTCGGCGGACTCGTCGGAGTCGCCGCCGTCGTCTTCCTGGGAATCTGGCTCAACCTCAATTCGGAGCTTCCGGCTTGGCTGCGTCTCGCCGAGGTCGTGCTGATCGGGGCCGCGGCGCTGGTGGGCGGACTCAATCTTGCCCGCAAGAGGCCCGACCTGGGGCGTGTCATCACCGCCGTCGGGGCTTCGGTCCTGCAGTTCGCGGCATGGGCCTCGCAGGGGCTGGATCAGATGCGCGTCGTCGACTCTCCTGAGCTCGGGGTCTTCGTCCAGCTGCTCACCGCCGCCGCCATCGCCGCCCTTGCCCTGGCCAAGGCCGACCGCCTGCTCGGGCAGCTCGCCACCGGTTTCTCCGCGGCCGTCCTCCTCCTT
Organism: Verrucomicrobiota bacterium; assembly: GCA_046080425.1. Lineage (GTDB taxonomy): Bacteria > Verrucomicrobiota > Verrucomicrobiia > Opitutales > UBA953 > UBA953. Next base: position 56,507 of record JBJTTY010000033.1, on the reverse strand, counting down.
TCCACGAAGGCGGAATCGTCATCCCCTCTGGTCACGGGTGCGGCCGTCGCCTGCGTGGCCGCCCTGGGAGCCCTGCTCATGATTCGAGGAGGCTGGTCATCGGCGGCCATCATCGGCCTCGTGGGCTCGCAACTGGCCCTGCTCCGGGGAGGCATCGACCTTGCGGGCGTCGCTTTCGCCGCCGTCTCCAGTTTCCTGATCTGCTGGGGTGCCGAGCGTTTCGTGCGTGAGCGCGGACTGTTCCGTTCCGAGGGCGAGCGACTCGCGTTCTCCCTGGCGTCCTTCCTGTTGCCCGTGATCGCGCTGCTCAATTTCGGATCTGTCCCGGTCCCGCGCGCCTCGATCGCCTTCATGTCAGCCGCGGTCGCAGGCGTCCTCGCCTTGGTCGAAGCGCGTGCCTCGCGGACCGCTTCATCGGCTTTCCTCGCCTTCGCCCTTGGCCTTGCGGGCGTCGGGGGCGCCTGGAGCCTCGACGACCGCCTTGACTGGCTAGTCTGGCTGCTGGCCGGCGCGCTGACTTTCTTTGCCTACCGGCGCTCCGGAGCGATTGTCCTGAGGGTCGCGGCCGAGTACTTCGTGATGGTCGCCGCTTTCAACTTCGACTGGGCCAGCGCGAGTCAGACCAAGGAATGGCATTTCCTCGCGGCCTCCCTGCTGTTCGCCCTGCTGTTGGCGGCCCGGGACCGTCGCGACGGGTCCCCTTGGTCGAACCTGTTCTCCGTGGCCGGCGGACTTTCGATGTCGCTCGTCCTGCTGGCCTGCCAGCATCGACTCCCCGAGTCCCTCACCGTCGTGCCCTGGATCATCGCGCTGGGCGTGGGGATGGCGCTGCCTTCCGTCGCCCTCAGGTTCTCCGTCATCCCGTCCTTCCTCTGGAGTCTGGTCGTGCTCTCCTTCTGGGGGGAGCTCGCGCAGAGCGCATCGCATTCCGTGCCGGCTCTGTGGTCCGGGTTGCTCAGTTCGCTGTGCCTTCTCTCCTTGGTGAACGGCCTGATGCGCGGCCATCACGCCGTCGTACGTCATCTGCTCGCCTTCTTCTTCGGACATCTGGCCTTCCTCTGCGCCTTCCATCTCACCGCAGGCGCGGCCGTCGCGCCGAGCTGGCGGCTGGCGGTCGCATGGTCATGCGCCGGCATCGTCCTGGCCGCGGCCAATATCCTCATTCGCGGGCTCGTGCGGAGGGCCGCCCCGACCCTCCAGGTCGGAGGGGAACTTTCGTTGCTCTCCTGGGGCGCGGCGCTGGGCGTGGTCGTTCAGCTGCTTGCGCTGATCGGATCTTCCGGCTGGAATTACGCACAGGACGGCGGATTCATCGTTCCCGCCTGCGTCCTGATCGTCGGACTCGGGGCCTATCTCCATGCGCTGGCCGCCTCCACCCGTGATTCCGGACAATGGGGAGTCGTGCAGCGTTCGCTGCTTCCCGCCGTCTGGCTCGTCGGCGCCTTCGCGCTCCTGAGGGGCCTTCCCGGGGTCGGCGGTTCACTCGGCTGGGCCGCGGCCGCTATGCTCACCTTCACCGTCGGCCATTTCATGGCCACCCGTGCTTTCCGGATGGTCGGTCTCATCGGCCTCGCCCTGTTGACCCTGCGCATCGTGACCCATGACGTGACCGACCTGCTCGGCCGCATCCTCGCCTGCGCCGCCCTGGCGGCGGCCTTCTTCGCCGTGGCTTGGATCTACGGCCGACTGTCCGACAAGGACGCGCGCTGATTGGCCGCTCTCACCCATGACTGCCATGTGCACCTCGTCGGCAATGGCGGGTCGGGCAGCGGCTGCTGGCTGAGGCTCGACGGCCTCTGGCATCGCCTGCTGGCCAGGGCCATGGTCAGAGAGGCGGGCATCGGGGCTTCCGCCTCCGACCCGGGTTTTGACGAGGCCTACGAGCGTTCGATCACGGCCATGCTGGCCGGCAGCGGACTGGACCGCGCGCTGCTGCTGGCGCAGGACGAGGTCTACCATGAGGACGGACGGAAGGCCGACTTCGGCTCCTTCCACGTCCCCAACGACCACCTCTTCGCGGTGTGCCGCAGGCATCCTTCGTTCCTGCCCGCCGTCTCCATCCATCCCGGGCGCCCCGGTGCGATGGAAGAGCTCGAGCGTTGCCTCGCCCTCGGGGCGCGGGCCCTGAAGCTGCTGCCCAACTGTCAGAACGTGGACTGCTCCCTGCCGCAGTACCGGCCTTTCTGGGAGAAGATGGCCGCCTCGGGACTTCCGCTCCTTTCGCACACCGGCGGCGAGCTCACCGTGCCCGTCTTCAACCGCGCCTTCGAGGATCCGCGCGTCCTGCGTCGCCCGCTCGAGCTCGGCATGAAGGTCATCGCGGCCCATGGCGCCAGTTCCAGCATTCCCTGGAGCCGCGGTCATTTCCATGAGCTCCTCGCGCTGATGGATGAGTTTCCGCGGCTCTACGCCGACACCAGCGCCCTTAACAGCCCCGTGCGCAGCGCGATTCTGAGCGACATCCTCGCGTGCCGGCATCGCGACCGCTTCCTGCACGGTAGCGACCATCCCGTGCCCGTGGGCGCCGTCTGGCCCTGGCTCCGGGGCGTCATCGGTTACGAAGCGCGGAGGGCAGCGGCGGCGGAGGGCAATCCTCTCGCGCGCGACCGCATGCTCAAGCAGGCGTCCGGCTTCGGCCCGGAGCACTTCACCCGGCTGGCCGAGGTGCTGCGTCCCCTTTAGAGCGACCTGAGCAGCGAAGGGATGTCGACCGACTCCCGGATCATCTTCTCGATGATCGGGATCTTGTCAGCGTCCTGGCTCATCGTCTTCACCGTCATGTTGTTGATGCGGGCCGTGACCGCGAACGATTCCGTCTCGGCCGACGCCAGGGCCAGGCTGGCTTCCTTGAGCTTCCTCAGCGTATCCTCACCCGGCAGCAGCCCGTTGGAGAAGATGACCCCGGCGAGGTTGCCCGTGCCGGCGCCCGCGACGAGCGCCTCCAGCAGGTCTTCGCGGTCACCGGGGACGATCACCAGCGTGCCCGTGGTCTTGAGGTATTCCGCCGCACGACGTGCGGACATCGCCCCGATGATCACCCGCCGGATGCGGCGAAGACCCGGCGGACGGTGGATCCAACGGGCCCTCGTCTCCTCCGTCACCTGGTCGAGGTTGGGGTAGGCGAGCGTCTCCTGGAGAGGCACCACGCCCAGCAGCGGGACGCCGAGCTGGCGCAGACCGCGTCCGGCGAAGTCACGGATGAACTCCAGCTTGTCGGGCATCACCTTGTTGATGATTGCTCCGACCACCTGGACTCCGGCCCGGTCGAACAGCGCCTTGTTGAGCGCGATCTCATCGACCGGCTTGCCGATGCCGCCCGCGGCGACCAGCAGCGCCTTGGAGCCGAGCACCCTGGCGTTGTCCGCGTTGGACGCGCCGAAGACCGAGCCCACGCCGGCGTGACCGGAGCCCTCGACCACCACCACGTCCTTGCCGTAGGCCGTGCGGTCGAAGGCGCGGCAGATGCGGTCGGTGATCTGAGGGCCGATTTCAGCGGGGTTCTCCAGATACTGCTTCGTGAAGTCGGGGCCGATGGCCACGGGCGACATCGCGGCGATCGGCACGTCGAGGTCGAAGAGGCCGTTGATCAGCAGTGTGTCCTCGTCGACCTGGTCGTCGCCCGACTGCACGACGCGCTGGGCGATCGGCTTGATGTAGCCCACGTGCAGGCCCATGGATCGGAGCGCCGCCGTCAGGCCCAGGCAGGTCGTCGTCTTGCCGTCGTTCATGCGCGTCGCCGCGACGAAGATGCGTCGCGTGTCGCGGTTCATCGGGCGCGTGAGCAGCCCGGGCACGTTCTCGGCGAAACGGCGCTTGGGGGCCATGGTCAGGCCTTCCCGGGTCCGGTGGCGGTCGGATAGAGGTAGGCCTTGTCCACGGCCTGGGAGGCCACGATCACCGCCGTGCCGAAGATGTCATGGGCGCTGGCGCCGCGCGAGATTTCCGCGGCGGGCCTTTCGAGGCCGGTGAGGATCTGGCCGTAGGCCGGGATGTCGGCGATGTGCTGGGTGAGCTTCGAGGCGATGTTGCCCGAGTTGAGATCGGGGAAGACCAGGACGCTGGCCCGGCCCGCGACCGCGCCTTGCACCTCCTTGGACTGGGCCGCGAAGGGGTTGATGGCGGCGTCGGCCTGCATCTCGCCGTCGATGTCGCAGGCGATCGAAAGTTCGCGGGCCTTGCGGCGCGCGAGCTCCGTGGCCGCCTGCATGCGTTTGACCGAATCCAGCCGGGGGTTGGACGCATGCGTCGTGAACGCGAGCAGCGCCACCTTCGGGCGCGAGTTGGTGAGGTGTCCCGCGAGGCCGGCGGTCGTGACCGCGATGTCGGCCAGCTGCGTGGTGGTCGGTTCGGGGATGACGCCGCAGTCGGCGAGGAAGAGCACGCCCTCGTGGCCGAAACGTCCCTCCTCGGACTCAAGGATCTGCATCGATGAGACCGTGTCTACGCCGGTCTGGCGGGGCATCGTCTGCAGCACGGCGCGCAGGCCTGAAGCCGCGTGCGTGGTGGCGCCGGAGATGAGGGCGTCAGCGGCGCCGGTGGCGACCATCAGGCACGCGAAGTAATTTGGGTTCAGCACGAGTTCGCGCGGGTCGCCCTGGAGGTTCGTGCCGCCGTACTTCTGGATGGACTCGAGTTTTTCGGCGAAGGACTTGAGTTCGTCGCTCCGCTCGGGCTCGAGGATGCGGATGTCGTCGAGACGGACGTTGAGGCGTGCGGCGTTGAGCTTGATGCGCTGGCGGTCGCCGAGCAGCACTGGCACGCCGAGCTTCTTCGTGGCGAACTGCCGGGCGGCCTGGATCACACGCGGGTCGGTCCCCTCGGGAAAGATCACGCGCTTGGGGTGGTTCTGGAGCCTGGCGGAAAGTCGGGAGATGAGTGACATGGTCTGACGTGGCGGGTCGGTTCGTAAGACCCATTAGAAGAATGTCTTACGGAAGGGCGAGCGCTATCGCCCCCGCTTCCGACCCCTTGCCGGGCAATCACTTGGCCTGCTTGGAGGGCAAGGCTGGCTGGAATTTGGGAAAATCCTTCAGCTTCGTCCGGGTGGCAGGGCTTACGTGGTACCCAAGCTTCGTGAAGTAATCCGAGACGTCGGCTTTGGAGAATTCCCCGTAACGTTCGACGAAAGAGCTCTGCTGTTCGTCCTTGAGGCGGGGTGCCGGCCGGTCGGCGTAGGACCGCAGCGTGGAGCGCAGCGGACCCCAGCCGTGGGCCCGGATCAGCAGGACGAAGGTCGCCAGTTGTTCGAACGGTCCCTTGTTCTCCGGCTCACCGAAGCGCTTGGTGAGCAGGGCGTCGATGTCCTTCATCGAGGGGTGTCCCTGGCCCATGGGCTTCCCCACGAGTTTCTCCATCAGATACAGCGAAAAGAAGTTGCAGGTGACCTCGACCTGTCCGTCGAAAGTCCAGTCGCGGCGCTGATGGTTGTGTCCCAGCTCATGGAAGAAGCCCCAGTCGCCCTCCTTCTTCAGCTTGGCCAGGTCCACCATGTCCTTGGCCGAGGGATTGATCCAGCACATGAAGGGGTAGCCCGAGTGCATGTAGCCGGCCGAGATCTGCCGATCGGGCACCACGCGTTCCGGGGCCAGCCGGCGGAGGCCGATCAGGTCGCCTTCGAGGCCGATGCATTTGTCCCACCATTCCAGCAGGGGCTGAGGGTCATCGATCTTCACGAGGTCCTGAGTGCGGACGTGGAGGATGGCTCCTCGGCCCACGAGCGTGCCCCAGGGCGCCGGCGCGGTCCGTGACCTGGCCCACGACTGGAGCGTGTCTCGTCCCAGGACGAAGGTGGGCATCTCGACGGCGTTCGAGAACGTAAGCTTTGCGGAGGAGGTGCCGGCCTTGCCGGCCTCGCCGTCACGAACCTGGATGAAGAGCTGTCCTCCGAACGCGTTGGCGATAGGATTGCTTCCTTCCTTGAGCTCGAAGGCGCGCGTGATGACCGGGAACCGCTTCCACTTTTCTAGCCGCAGCAGACTGTCGCGATGGCAGCCGATGATCACGGACACTTTGCGTCCGGAGGGCAGGGCGGGGGCTTCGACGACCACGGTTTCGCCGGGGGCTGCGTAGAGCCCGGTTTCCTGCCAGGCGTCGGGACCCGTCGCCAGGTTCGGCGCGTTGCCCGCCTTGACGTCCCAGCGGTGCAGGAGATTCGGGTCGTAGCTCACCGTGCGCGTCACGCGCTCCTTGGAGCTGACCGCGCCGGGGAAATCCGCTGCCGCAGGGTGGGCGGTCACCTTGGCCGGATCGAGGGCCATGTAGTCCTTGATCGACCGGTGTAGCGCGGCCCGCTCGGCTTCGGCGGGTTGCGTGAACTGCTTCTTTTCCTCGGGCCGGATGTCCTCCGGTGCGGCGGAGCAGGAGAGGGAAAGGACTGCCAGTGCGATGGGGAGGCGCATGCCTTCATTGAGTCGACCCTTTGACGCCGACCAACCCTAAACCCTATGGAATCTCGGGCGTCCGAGGCATTACGCCTTCATTCCGTCCTAAACGGGCGCGCAAACGCCCGCATGTCACCCAATAGGATCAGCGCAGCACCACCGTCTTGTTGCCGGCGAGCAGCACCCGGTCCTCGACGGCGGCGCGCAGGCCCCTGGCCAGAACGACCTTCTCGATGTCCTTGCCGAGCTGGACCATGTCCTCGGGCGTGTCGGAGTGGTCCACGCGGATGACGTCCTGCTCGATGATTGGACCTTCGTCCAGGTCGGGCGTGACGAAGTGGCAGGTGGCTCCGATGAGCTTCACGCCCCGGCGGTGAGCCTGATGGTAGGGCTTGGCGCCGGCGAAGGACGGCAGGAACGAGTGGTGGATGTTGATGACCTTGCCCGCGAGATTACGGCAGGCCTCCTCGTCGAGCACCTGCATGTAGCGGGCCAGCACCACGAGGTCGGCCTGGCTCTCGCGGCACAGCGCCTCGATGCGGCGGTAGGCCCGGCCTTTGTCCGCGGGGTCGACCGTCACGTGATGGAAGGGGATGCCGTGGGCCTCGACCACCTTGCGGTGCGTCTCGTGGTTGGAGATGACGCACGGGACCGTGAAGCGGAAGTCCTGGGCCACCTGGCGCGACAGCAGGTCGTAGAGGCAGTGCTCCTGCTTGGAGCAGAGGATCACCACCCGCTTCGGCCTGGAGGAGTCGGACAGACGCCATTCCAGCCGGAACCGTTCAGCGATCTCCCGGAAGCGGCCGGCGAATTCCTCGGCGGGGAAGTCGAGGGAGTCGGCCCTGATCTCGACCCGCATGAAGAACCGGGACAGCTCGTGCTCGGTGTGCTGGCTGGCCTCGGTGATCCAACCCTGGTGTCCGGCGATGAAGGACGAGACCGCGGCCACGATGCCGCTGGCGTCGGGGCAGGAGAAGCTGAGTGTCAGGGTCCGGTCCATGCGCAGCCTGCACTTTTGTCAGGGTCGGGGGCGTGGGTCAACGGCGGGTTCTGGGCCGTCGCCGGAGCCCTCCTGCGGGATTGACCCCCCTTTGCCCCCTCCTAGGTTGACCGTTCGATTTCACCGAAGATGGCCAAGACACTGTTCCAAAAAGTCTGGGACGCGCACGCCGTGCGCAAGCTGCCGAACGGGCAGACCCAGCTCTTCATCGGCACGCACCTCATCCACGAGGTGACCAGCCCCCAGGCCTTCGGGATGATCCGGGACCTGGGTCTCAAGGTGAAGTATCCGCAGCGGACCTTCGCCACCGTTGACCACATCGTGCCGACGAACGAACTGCGCGAGCCGTACAGCGACCCGATCGCCCAGGAGATGATTGAGGCCCTGCGCAAGAACACCAAGGACTTCGGTATCCGCTTCTTTGACACCAACACGGGCACCCAGGGCATCGTCCACATGGTCGGCCCGGAGCAGGGCATCACCCAGCCCGGCACCACCATCGCCTGCGGCGACTCCCACACCGCCACCCACGGCGCCTTCGGCGCCATCGCGTTCGGCATCGGCACCACCCAGGTGCGCGACGTGCTTGCGACCCAGACCCTCGCCCTGAGCCCCCTCAAGGTCCGTCGCATCGAGGTCAACGGCAGGCTCGCCCCCGGCGTCTACGCCAAGGACGTCATCCTCCACATCATCCGAGTGCTGGGCGTGAACGGCGGCATCGGCTACGCCTATGAATACGCCGGCTCGACCTTCGACGCCTTCACGCTCGAGGAGCGCATGACTGTGTGCAACATGTCCATCGAGGGCGGCGCGCGCTGCGGTTACGTCAATCCCGACCAGAAGACCTTCGACTACATCAAGGGACGTCCCTACGCCCCCAAGGGTGCGGACTGGGACGCCGCGGTGGCCCGCTGGAAGTCCTTCGCCTCCGATCCGGGCTGCCAGTATGACGACGTCAAGGTCTTCAGGGCTGAGGACATCCGTCCGACCGTCACCTGGGGCATCACGCCCGGACAGGCCGTGTTCATCGACGAGAAGATGCCGGCGCTCGAGACCCTCAACGCCGCCGACCGCCAGACCGCCGAGGACGCCTACGCCCACATGAAGCTGGCGCCGAACACCCCGATCAAGGGCACCAAGGTCGACGTCTGCTTCCTCGGTTCCTGCACCAACGGCCGCATCTCCGACCTGCGTGAGGCCGCCAAGTACCTCAAGGGCCACAAGGTCCGCGCCGGCGTGAAGGCCATCGTCGTGCCTGGCTCCCAGCTCACCGCCATCCAGGCCGTCAACGAGGGCCTGGACAAGGTCTTCACCGAGGCAGGATTCGAGTGGCGCGGCGCGGGCTGCTCCATGTGCCTCGCGATGAATCCCGACAAGCTCGTCGGCGACCAGCTCTGCGCCAGCTCCTCCAACCGCAACTTCAAGGGCCGGCAAGGATCCCAGACGGGCCGGACCATCCTCATGAGCCCGATCATGGTCGTCGCGGCCGCGATCACCGGCCAGGTGGCCGACGCCCGCGAGGTCTTCAAGGTCTGATGGACCCCGTCGCGACAGCGGAGCGACTCATCCGCGGCGCCTCCGGCGTCGAGGAGCTCACCCGTCTCGCCCGCGAGGCGGGCGTGGAATTCGCCCGCGACGTGACCGTCGACGCCCTGCATGACGGCAAGCCCGTCTGCACCGTGACCGTGCCCGTCGTGCTGGAGGGCAGGGCGGTCTTCGAATCTGAGCCCGGTCTTCCGGTCGCCGTCGCGCGCGCCCGTCGCGAATCCCTGGCGGCGGCGCTTCCCATGCCCGTCCATTTCATCCCCGTATCCTCTTCCTGAAACCATGTCCCTAGCCAAGATCACCCAAGTGAGGGCCTCCGCCATCGCCGTCCCCGGAGACGACATCGACACGGACCGCATCATCCCCGCGCGCTTCCTGCGCTGCGTGACCTTCGACGGACTTGGCGAGCACGCCTTCCGCGATGAGCGCACCGGCCCCGACGGCAAGGAGCGCGCCCATCCGCTCAACACCCCCGAGGCCGCGGCCGTCGCCGCCGTCAAGCAGGGCGTGCTCGTGGTCGGCTTCAATTTCGGCTGCGGCAGCTCCCGTGAGCACGCCCCCCAGTCCATCTGGCGCTTCGGCTTCACCGCCATCGTCGGCGGCAGCTTCGCCGAGATCTTCTTCGGCAACTCCACCGCGCTCGGCGTGCCCTGCCTGTCCCTCTCCAAGGAGGACCTGGCCGAGCTCAATGCGATCGTCCAGAAGCAGCCCGGCGTCGAGGTCGCCGTCGACGTCGAGGGCCTCAAGGTCTCGTGCGCCGGCCGTTCCTGGAAGGCCACGATGCCCGCTGCCGCCCGCGACGGACTCATCAACGGCAAGTGGGACCCCATCGCCGACCTCCTCGATGGCGCGGCCGCCGTGGACAAGACCGCGGGCGGACTCGCTTACGTCGCCGGCAAGTGACGACCGCGTCCTGAAGTTATCCCAAGAAGAAGGCCGCCCGGAGGGCGGCCTTCCTGCTTTCACGGGTCTGAAGGTCCTTTCACCTGAAGGCGACGCCGTTGGCGTCCTTCGTCACCGTGCAGGCTTCGACGACTGCCCAGATCCACATAAAGAACCAGCCGAGGCAGCAGGTGAGGATCGAGACGAGGAGCTGGATGATGCCCTTGGTGTTGTAGCCCGCGTAGAAGTTGTGGATGCCGCAGCCGAGAAGCACCGCGAGCAGGACGTAGGCCACACGGTCCTTGGCGTTGGGGTGATGCTGGCTCGGGGTGCCGTGATACTGGGGGGCGGCGGGGGCCGAATAGGGCGTGGGCGGGGGCACGGGCAGGCCGGCGGCGAGCTGGGTCTGCTGGAGCGGGGTCCAGTTGGCCATGCCGTTGGTCCAGACCAGCGTGTCGATGGAGATCGTCCGGTCGGCGATGAGTTGGCGCATCGCGAGCTCGTCGACGGGTCCCATCCGATTACCGCTCTGTTCGTAGTACCACATACGATGGTTCTGAGCGGTGTGCGCTCCCCTGTAAAAACAAAAGAGGCCCGTCCCGGGCCTCTTCATCGCCATGCCGGCCGGCTCAGCCCTTCCAGACGCGCAGCAGGGCGTCGGCCATGTCGGAAGGGGTCTCCGCGACCGAGATGCCACATTCCTTGAAGATCTTGATCTTGGCCGCGGCGGTGTCCTCCGCTCCGCCGATGACGGCGCCGGCGTGGCCCATGCGGCGACCCGCGGGGGCGGTGGCGCCGGCGATGAAGCCCGCGACGGGCTTCTTGCAGTGCTGCCTGATCCAGCGGGCGGCCTCGACCTCGGCGTTGCCGCCGATTTCGCCGATCATGATGATGGCCTCCGTCTCGGGGTCGTCGTTGAAGAGCTTGATCACGTCGAGGTGCGAGGTGCCGTTGACCGGGTCGCCGCCGATGCCGACGCAGGTCGACTGACCCTTGCCGCGGCAGGTGAGCTGCCAGACGGCCTCGTAGGTCAGCGTGCCGGAGCGGGAGACCACGCCGACGTTGCCGCGGCGGTGGATGTAGCCCGGGGCGATGCCGATGCGGCAGCCGCCGTGGGACTTGTCGCCGCGTCCGGGGGTGACCAGACCGGGGCAGTTGGGGCCGATGAGGCGGGTGCGACGTCCCTGCATGGCGCGCTTGGTGCGGACCATGTCGCGGACCGGGATGCCTTCCGTGATGGCCACGGCCAGGTCGAGGTCGGCGTCGACGCATTCGAGGATGGCGTCGGCGGCGAAGGGCGGGGGCACGAAGATCGCGGAGACCGTGGCGCCCGTCTGCCTGGCGGCGTCGGCGACCGTGTTGAAGATCGGGACCTTCTTGCCGCCGTGTTCAAAGACCTGGCCGCCCTTGCCGGGTGTGACGCCGGCGACAATCTGCGAACCGTAGTCGATCGACAGGCGCGCGTGGCGCGCGCCGAAGTCGCCGGTGATCCCCTGCACGAGGACGCGGGTGTCATCCTTGACGAGAATGGACATGATGAAGGGGGTTACTTGGTGACCAGGCCGACGATCTTCCGGGCGGCGTCGGCCATGGAGTCGCCGGAGACGATGGTGAGACCGCTGGCGGCGAGGGTGGCCTTGCCGGCCTCAACGTTGTTGCCTTCCAGCCTGACCACCAGCGGGAGCTTGAGCCCCGTCTCCCTGACGGCCTCGACGATGCCCGTGGCGATTACGTTGCAGTCCATGATGCCCCCGAAGATGTTGACCAAGATGCCCTTCACGTTGGCGTCACCCAGGATGATCTTGAAGGCGGCCGAGACCTGTTCCTTGGAGGCGCCTCCGCCCACGTCGAGGAAGTTGGCGGGGCTGCCGCCGAAGTGCTGGATGATGTCCATGGTGGACATCGCGAGACCGGCGCCGTTGACCAGGCAGGCGATGTTGCCGTCGAGCGCGATGTAGGAGAGCCCGAACTTCGAGGCCTCGATCTCCTTGGCGTCCTCCTCGTTGAGGTCGCGCAGGGCGACGACGTCGGGGTGGCGGAAGAGGGCGTTGTCGTCGAAGGACACCTTGGCGTCGAGCGCCAGGAGGCGGCCTTCGGCGGTGACCAGCAGCGGGTTCACCTCGACCATCGAGCAGTCCTTATCCCAGAAGAACGCGTAGAGCTTGGAGACTAGCGCCACGCACTGCTTGTGGAGCTCGCCGGTGAAGCCCAGGGCGAAGGCGACCTGGCGGGCCTGGTAGGCCTGGAGGCCGACCGCGGGGTCGACGTGCACCTTGAAGATCCGCTCCGGCGTGTCGTGGGCGACCTTCTCGATCTCCACGCCGCCTTCGGTGGAGGCCACGATGACAGGCCGCGACGTCGCGCGGTCGAGCAGGATGGCCAGGTAGTATTCGTCGTCCCGTCCGTCGGGGCGCTTGCCGAGGTTGGCGGCCTCCGTGAAGTAGATCGTCTGGACCTTGCGGCCCTCGGGGCCCGTCTGGGCCGTGACGAGCGTGTTGCCCAGCATGGCCTTCGCGTGCTCCAGCGCTTTCTCACGGGTGGGGGCGAACTTGACCCCGCCCTTGAAGCCGTCGGTGAAGACCCCCTTGCCGCGTCCGCCCGCGTGGATCTGGGACTTCACCATCAGGCCGCCCTTGGCGTCGAGCTGGCCGACGGCCGATTCGAAGTCGGAGGCCTTCTGGGCGGCGACGCCCCTAGGCACGGCCACGCCGAACTTCTCGAACAGGGCCTTCGCCTGGCATTCATGTATGTTCATGATCAGCCCTTGAGCTCGGAGATCTTGGCGTCGAGGTGCTTCTCGATGTCGGCTACGTGACGGTCGGTGTGCGTCTGCACCTCCTTCTCGGCGCGCTTCAGGTCGTCGTCGGTCACCACCTTGTCCTTGTGGCCCTTCTTGAGCGACTCGAGGCAGTCGCGCCGGGCGTTGCGGACGCGCACCTTGCCTTCTTCGGCCATGCGAGTGGCGACCTTGGTGAGCTCCAGCCGGCGTTCGCCGGAGAGCTCGGGGATGGGGCAGCGCAGGAAGCCGCCCTGAGGGACGGGATTGATCCCGAGGTTCGCGGCCTGGATGGCCTTGCGGATGTCGTCCATCACCCCCTTGTCGAAAGGCGTGATCACGATCGAACGGGCGTCGGGCGTCGTGATGGCGGCCATGTCCTTGAGCCGCTGGGTCATGCCGTAGGCCTCCACGTGCACCTGGATGTTCTCGACCATGGTGGGCGAGGCCTTGCCGGTGTGCAGCGTGCCGAATTCGTGCAGCGTGTGGTCGACGGCCTTCTTCATGCCGTTGGCGCCGTCGTTGATGGTCTTCTTGATGTCCATGGGGCTTGGGTGGTTGAATGGGGATGTTCAGCCGACCAGCGTGCCGACCTTCTGGCCGAGCACGGCCTTCAGGACGGCGCCCTTCTCGGCCATCGAGAGGACGATGATCGGAAGATGGTTGGCTTCGCAGAGTGAGAACGCCTCGGCGTCCATGACGCCGAGCCGCTTGCGCAGGGCCTCCTCGTGGGAGACCCGATCGAAACGTCGGGCGTCGCGGTGCTTCATCGGGTCCTTGTCGTAGACCCCGTCGACCTTGGTGGCCTTGAGGATGGCGTCGGCGCCGATCTCATTGGCGCGCAGCGCGGCCGCGTAGTCGGTCGTGCAGTAAGGGTTGCCCGTGCCGGCGACGAAGACGACGATGCGGCCGCGCTCGAGGTGGCGGGTGGCGCGGCGCTGGATGAAGGGCTCGGCGATGCGGTCCATCGGGATGGCGGTCATCACGCGGACCTCCAGTCCGGCCTTCTCGAGGCGGTCCATCAGGGCGAGACCGTTGATGACCGTCGCGAGCATGCCCATGTTGTCGCCCGTCGTGCGGTCGGTGCCGTTGGTGCGGGCTCCGGCGAGGCCGCGGAAGATGTTGCCTCCGCCCACGACCACCGCGACCTGCGCGCCGATCTTCTGGAGGGAGCGGAGCTCGTCGGCCAGCCGGTCGAGCACGTGGGAATCGATGGGTTCCCCGGTCGCGTCGTTGCGCAGGGCCTCGCCGCTGATCTTGAGCACGATGCGCGGGTACTTAGGCTTCTTTGCGGCGGCGGGCATGATGGCAAAAGAGACGGCGGCGGCGGGGGAGTCAACCCCGCCTTGGTCTCGCTTGACTAGGCGGCGGCGGAGCGTGTTCATTCGCCCTGCGCAGACCCGTGGTGTAATGGTAGCACAGGAGATTTTGGTTCTCCTTGTCGGGGTTCGAATCCCTGCGGGTCTACGCGCCGCCGACCGCGTCAAAAGAAGGACCCCGGAGGTCCGGGGTCCGTCCGACGTGAGGCTCTGCCCGGTCTCAGGCCCGGCCGAGGTACTCCTTGTTCTCGGTGCTGACCTTGATCATCTCGCCCTCCTTGATGAAGAGGGGCACGTTGACCATCAGGCCGTTCTCGCAGGTGACCGTCTTCTGCACGTTGCCGGCGGTGTCGCCCTTCACGGCGGGAGGGGCCTCGACGACCTTGACGGTGACGGAGGGAGGGAGGTCGACGGTCACGGGACGTTCCTCGACGAAGAGCACCTGGTAGGACGTGCCGGGGATGAGGAAGTCCTTGGACTCCTCGAGCGAGGCCTCGGCCACGTAGAACTCCTCGAAGGTGTTGGGGTCCGTGAAGACGTAGTTGCCGTCGGCCTGGTAGGAGAGCTCGAGCTGCTTGATGGAGTTGTCGAAGACCTCGAAGCTGACGTTGATGCCGCAGCGGACGGGGATCTTGGACCCGGTCTTGATCGAACGGAGCTCCATCTGGCAGTAGGAGGCGTTGTTCGGGGGGGTGCGGACCAGGCACTCGAGCACGATGCAGAGCTCGCCGTTGTAGCTCATGATGTTCTTCTTCTTGATCCGGTTGACGGGCAGGCTGGGCATGGGAGTAGGGAAGGGTCAGCCAAGCCGTCCGGCTTAGCTCGGTCAAGCAGGACTTGCCCGGTCAGGCCCTTCGGGGGAGCCCGGTGCGGCCCGCCCTCACTCGAGAGAGAAAAGGACCCCGCCCACGCGGGTGATCCGGATCGTGGCCCCGGTCTGACCGGCGGCGGCCGCCGCGTTCGCGGCCTCGTTGGCTCCCTCCGCGGTCGTGCCGTCGGCCGAGACGGAGACCGGAATGCCCGTGTAGAGGTTGGTGAGCTTGGAGTAGAACTTCATCAGCTCCGCCTTGGAGCTCACGACCATCTCGACGGTCTTCGCGTGGGTCGTGTTGGGGTAGGTCTTCACCACGACGCCCGCGGCCGTCTGCGTCGCCATGTTGTTGACCTTCGATTCCACCGCGGCGAGCGGCCCGGGAATCGCCAGCCTCGTGGCGGCGGCCGGATCGAGTCCGCGGTTGACGGAGTTCGCCGCGCTCGCGCGGTTGGCGCGGTCGGCGACGTCCGCGGTGCCGGGCGGGCGCGAGGCGTAGAGCCGCAGCTGCTGGTTGGAGCCTCGCAGGTCGATGACGACTTCCGCGACGATGAGCGGCCCCGTGGTGTATTCCTGGAAGGAGACGGACAGGATGGAGTCGGCCTGTCCGTAGAAGCTCAGGTCGGTGCCCTCCACCTGGATGCCGAAAATCGCCTGGTTGGGGATCTTCTTCGTGAGCATCTTGAAGGCGTGGGCCTCGGGGGCGAGGCCCGCGAGCATGGCACAGGCGACGAGGACGGCGGGCTTGTTCATGGCGTTAATCCTTTACGCAGGACGGGGGGGAGGCAAGATTCCTCCTCGATGCTGAGCTGCGCCAACCTAACCGTGAGGGCGGGTGCTGACGGCCCGGTGATTCTTGACGGCGCCACCGCCAGGTTCCTCCCCAAGGGCCTCAATGCTGTGATCGGCCCCTCGGGGTGCGGCAAAACGACCCTGATGAAGGCCATTCTGGGCATCCTGCCTTCGGAGGGGGAGGCCAGCCTCGCCGGCCGTGCCATCACCTGCACCGAGGACCTGGTGGGCAAGGTCGGCTTCGCCCCTCAGTTCACGGCCGCGCAGGCGCAGCTGACCGTGAACGAATCCCTCGACTACGCGCTGCGTCTGGCCGTGCCCTCGGCCGCCGAGCGGAGGCGGCGCCTAGAGTCGGTGCTCAAGGTCACCGGGCTCGCGCCCCATCGGGACAAGCGCGTCTCCTCCCTTTCCGGCGGGCAGTTGAGGCGGCTCTCGCTCGGCATCGAGCTGACCCTCGATCCGCCCTGCATGGTCTGTGATGAGGTCACCTCCGGACTCGACCCGCAGTCGGAGGATCAGATCCTCGCGCTGCTCCGCCAGCTCTCGAACGACGGAGGCAAGAGCTTCGTCTGCATCATCCACAATCTCGGCAAGCTCTCGCAGTTCGACTGGGTCACCGTGGTCTACCAGGGCGACGTGGTGTTCCAGGGCTCGCCTGCCGACTTGCTCGCCTATTTCGGGATTCCCGACGGCCTTCGTCTGTACGAGGTGCTGAACGCCGGCACGCTCGACCAATGGCGCGAGCGCTGGGCGGCGCATCAGTCGTCGAATCCCGACGCCTACGACGCCGCGGTCTCGTCGGCCGGGGGCTCCCAGGAGGCTCCGGAACTTCCCGAGCCCGAGGTGCCCGGCGGCGCGTCCCAGTTCGTCACGCTCCTCGCCCGTCGGCTCCGGCTCTTCTTCCGGGACACCGGCTACCTCGGCCTGACGCTGGCCATCACGTTCGGGTTTCCGTTGCTGGTCATCATCTTCAATCTGGACGGAGCGTGGGAGGTGCGGAAGATTCCCATGGACCGAAACACGGCCTCGATGGAGGCCATCCAGCAGGCGGTCGCCGTGCAGGTCTCCAACGCCCAGGTGGCCGGGCTTGCCGCCGGACTGGTGATGTTCCAGGTCATCCTGCTCACCCTGATGGGGGCCAACAACGGCGGCCGTGAGATCTCCGCTGAGCGCGTGCTGTATGAGAAGGAGCGCATGACCGGGCTCAGGCCGTGGGCCTACGCCTTCTCCAAGGTGACCTTCGTCTCGTTGGTCGCGCTCATGCAGGGCGCGTGGATGTGTCTCTTCGTGAAGCTGATCTGCCGGTTCCCCGGACCCTGGTTCGAGCAGGGGGCCATCCTGGCGGCGAGCTGCGTTTCGATGTCGGTCGTCTGCCTCGGGTTCTCCGCCATGCTGACCTCCCCCGAGAAGTCCTCCCTGCTCTCGATCTACCTGGTCGGCTTCCAGCTTCCGCTCTCCGGCGTGGTCCTCGCGCTGCCCGAGGCCCTCACCTGGGTCTGCCGGCCCTTCATCAACGCCTACTGGGGCTGGTCTGGCTACATGAAGGCCATGGCCCCCAACGCCCTTTGGGACGCCTATACCGCCAGTCTCCCCAATCAGAACGCCTATGTCGCGGACACCGCCCTCGGGCTCATGGTCTTGCTGGCTCAGGGGCTGGCGGGGGTCTGCCTGGTCGTGGTCGGTTGTCAGCAAAAGCGCTGGAACTAACCCGTTTTGCCGTTAGTATTTCCGATGTCGGCCCATCCGCATGTCCAAGATAAACCCTCTTTTCTTCGCCTTGGGCATCCCGGTGCTGGTCATCGTGGTGCTGCTCGCAATCGTGCTTCCCCGGCTGGCGGGAGGCGGTCAGTTCGGTGACCTCACGCCGTTTTCATCCGAGGCCTACAGGAAGGACTGGGCCACCCTTCAGGGCAACGCCTACCGTCTGGACTGCAAGGTCGAGCAGCAGCTGGCCTACGTCGAGGGCAAGGGCAGGGTGCTGGCGGTGAAGCCCACCGACGATTCGCGCGGCGGCGGCCGCATCCCCATCTTCGTCCCGGTCGGCTCAGGCGACTCCTTCGAGGTCGGCCAGCGTTTCCGCTGCCGCGTGCGCGTCAGCCAGGACCTCCTCGTCGTCGAGGGACTCGAACGTTTCTGAACCCCATGCGAACCCTGCTCCTCACCTTCGGATGGTGCGCCTCCTTCGCGCTGGGCTTCGCCCAGGCGCCCCCTCCCGGCGCCGCCGTGACCGGACCCGGCGGCGGGGATTACAAGAGCTCCACCCTCGAGGGAGGGGCCGACCGCCTCTTCGACGTCAACAGCGACTCCGTCGATATGGAGAACGGTTCCATGCAGTGGAAGGGCAAGACGTTCGCGCTGGGCAACTCCCGGGCCATGCGCGCGCGTTTCGAGCGCTATCTGGCCGCCCCCGCGGTCGGCGGTGACGCCGCACGTTACGACGAAATCCTCAAGCGCATCCTGAAGCTACTCTCCCCCGGCGTGATCAACGACGCCAACAACCTCGTCAACCAGCAGGAGGCCTTCAACCTGCTCTTCCAGGCGGCCGAGTTCGAGGTGGACGCCAACAACTGCCTCACCATCGCGGCCCAGGTGCGCAAGGTCTGGCAGATGAAGTACGACTTCCGCGGGCTCGAGGTCAGCAAGAACCAGCTCGAGGTCATCCGCAAGGTGCAGGAGGGCGTCGTGATCAACCGCGCCGAGAAGCTCGAGATGGCCAATGACGAGCGTTCGGGCGCGACCACCAGCGACGGCAAGGCGGCCAGTCTCGGCAAGAGCGTCAGCGGCACCACGGAACTGCAGTTCCGCACCAAGGACGAGGCGCGCACCCAGGCCCAGATCCTCGCGCGGGACGCGGAGATGGTCGCCCTCGGCCTGAAGGCCCAGATTGAGTTCCAGTCCCAGATGGTGGGATTCATGCTGGCCCGCCGTTACCGTCACTGCCTGATTTCGTCGGCCTTCTACCGCGTGCTCTTCAAGAGCGGAAACCAGAGCATCAAGGTGGGCGCCAAGGAGGTGAAGGAGTTCTTCCCGGTCTCCGACTTCGTGCCCACGCTGGAGTCGCTCGACACCTTGGCCCGCGAGGCCATCAACGACGTCGCCGTGGGCATGCAGACCGTGGAGGAGCACACGAAGGCGGGCGAATACTACGCCGCCTTCGAACGACTCCAGGAGACCTACTTCCTCGGCGAGTTCGAGCCGCCCGTCACGACGTACCCGCTGCAGCGCAAGCGCGAGATGCTCGAGCTCTGGCGGGATCTGCGCGAACTGCAGCGCCTTGGTGACGAACGCGACCTGGCCAACGTCGAGGGCTACGTGAACAAGGTCAAGGGCCGCGCCAAGGACTTCCCGGCTCAGGCCGTCCTCTCCAAGGTCAACAACGCCATCAACGCCTCCAACATGTCCATCCTCGCGGCCAAGCAGGCCGCGCTCGCCGGGGACAACCCCAAGGTCGAGGCCGCCCTGGAGCGGGCCGTCAAGATCTGGCCCCAGAACCCCGCGGTGAAGGCCTTCGCCGACCAGGTGGTCAGCCGTCAGGACAAGCTCGCCATGATGGTGCCCGAGTTCGACCGCATGGTCGCCGAGGCCCGTTGGCGAGACCTCTACAACAAGAAGCTGGAGTTCGCCCTGGCGCTCGCCCAGGACAAGGAGCGTTCGGACAAGCTGCGCCAGATCGTGAACCGGGTCGGGGAGCTCGACGCCAACATCCAGAAGGCCGCCGTGCTCGCCTCCCAGGGCAATCCCTACCTCGCCTGGGACGTGATCGTCGAAGTCTCACGCACCGAGGGCGATGACCTCGTGCTGGCCAAGACGCGTTCTGACATCGCCCCCCTGGTCGCCGACTACGCCCGCCTGATCGGCCTGGCCGAGAAGCTCGAGAAGGAGGGCGCCGAAGCAGCCGCCCTCTCGGCCTGGCTCGCCGCCCAGGACCTCAATCCCGCCTCGATCGCCTGTGCCGGATCGGTGAAGCGGCTCGCTTCCAAGGTGGCGTCGGCCGCTCCGGTGAAGTCGGCCTCGCCCACTCCCGCGCCGCCTCCCTCCGCCGAGGAGGAGGTCCCGGTCCCCCGCAAGGCCAAGGGCTCCTGAGCGTCAGGTGATGGTGAGCGGCCGCTCCTCCAGGGGGTCGAAGACGCTCACCCTCAGGTCGCCGCGTGACTCCCGCACCTCGCGCATGGCCTCCTCGACGAGGATCGTGCGGTTGCATTCCTTGCTCAGATGCCCGAGGCAGAGCTCCTTCGCGCGCCACTCCCTCAGGCCCGTGAGCAGGTCGCGCGCCGCATCATTGGAGAGGTGGCCGTGGCGGCCACGGATGCGCTGCTTGAGGTGCGGCGGCCGCTTCGAAAGGTCCAGCATCTCCTCGTCGTAGTTGGATTCCAGCACGAGGACGTCGGCGAGCGCCGCATGGTGACGCACGACGTCGGTGACGTGTCCGAGGTCCGTGAGCCAGGTGACGCGCCGCGCCGCGGCTCCGTCCTCCGCCGGGCAGTCCACCGCGAAGCCCACGGGGTCCGCGGCGTCGTGCGGTATCGGGATGGACGTGATCGTGAGGCCGCGGTAGTCGAACGAGGCGCCCGTCTCGAAGAGCTGCCAGTCGGGCCGCACCTTGAGCGTGGACTGGATGCGCCGCGCCGTCTCGCGATTGGCGAAGACCTTGAGGGCGGGGTGCCTCCGCAGCAGGGCCGGCAGTCCGACGCAGTGGTCCGTGTGCTCGTGCGTGATGAGCACGGCGTCGATGGCGGCGGTGGCGAGCCCGAGCGACCGGAGCGAGCCCTCGAGCCGGGGGCCTTGGAAGCCGGCGTCAAGCATCACCCTAGCGCCCCCGGCCTCGATCAATGAGCAGTTGCCGGAGCTGCTCGTGCCGAGGATGTGGAAGGCGAACGCCATGCTGACGGCGGATGGAAGCCGTCCGCGGGCGGCCTTCAAGCCGCATCGGCTTTTCCGCTTGTGAGGTCCGGAGGGCGCGGGATGATGGCTCCGACCATGCCCTCACTGCCCCGAGTCATCAGCATCATCATGGGGGGCGGGCGCGGTTCCCGCCTCTATCCGCTGACCAAGGACCGTTGCAAGCCGGCCGTCCCCCTCGCCGGCAACTACCGTCTGGTCGACATCCCGATCAGCAACTGCCTCAACTCGGGCTTCAATCAGATCTTCGTCCTGACGCAGTTCAACACCGCCTCGCTTCACAAGCACATCCAGCAGACCTACAAGTTCGACGGCTTCGGGCGGGGCTTCGTCGACATCCTCGCGGCCGAACAGACGGGCGACAAGGAGTCCTGGTATCAGGGAACCGCCGACGCGGTGCGTCAGAATCTGCACCACTACGACCTGAAGGACGACGATCTCGTGCTCATCCTCTCAGGGGACCAGCTCTACCGTCTCGATTTCGAGGAGCTGGCCCGCCAGCACGTCGAATCCGCGGCCGACGTTACCATCGCCGCCAAGGCGTTGCCTTCCGACCAGGTCTCCGCGCTCGGCGTGATGCGCGTCAATCCCGAGCTCCGCATCGTGGAGTTCGCGGAAAAGCCCAAGGATCCCGCGGTCATCTCGTCGCTCATCCTGACCGGCCCTGCCCGGGCCCGGCTCTCCGACCGGTCCGACCGCGGTTACTGCCTTGCTTCGATGGGCATCTACCTGTTCTCCGGACGCGTCATGCGCGAGGCCCTCGCCGACCCCGCGCAGACCGACTTCGGCAGGGAGGTCATCCCGGGCCTCCTGTCCACCAAGCGGATGATGGCCTACGTGTTCGACGGCTACTGGGAGGACATCGGCACGGTCGGCTCCTTCTGGGAGTGCAATCTGTCCCTGACCGACCCGGTGCCCCCCTTCGACTTCTTCGACGGTCACAACCCGGTCTACACGCACCCGCGGTTCCTTCCGCCCGCCAAGCTCAACAGCGCACGTTCCGCCCGCGTGCTCATGGCGGATGGGGCCATCGTCGATGACTCCGAGCTCAGCCGCTGCGTCATCGGGGTGCGCTCCGTGGTGCGCGCCGGTTCCCGTCTGGAGAACGTGGTCATGATGGGCGCCGACTCCTTCGAACGTCCGAGCGACCTGGCGCGCAATCACGGGCTGGGACGTCCGGACCTCGGCGTCGGCCCCGGCTGCCTCATCCGCAACGCCATCATCGACAAGAACGCGCGCATCGGTGCCAACTGCCGTCTCGCCCCCACCGGCCTCCCGGAGAAGTGGGAGAACGAATCCCTCTTCGTCCGTGACGGCGTGATCGTCGTCAAGAAGGGCGCCGTCGTCGCTCCCGGCACGGTGGTCGGCGAATGAAGGGGTTCGGTTTCACCTACTGGTTCACCTGGGCCCTGCTCCTCGTCGCGGCCGCGCTGACGGGCGTGGCCTCGGTCAAGGACGCGTTCTTCGGCGGCCTGATCGCTGCCGTTCCCGCCGCCGCCTTGCGGCCGGTCTATGTCCGCATCGGCGCGCGCTTCGCCCCCGTTTTCGGCGCCGCGGTCGGATCCGTCTGGGCTTCGCTGATGTTCCTCAAGGTGCGCTGGTTCGGTACGCCGGACGATCTCGCGGCGGCCTCGTGGATGCTGGGGACGGACATCGCGGTGCATGCCGCGGCCTTCGCCGGAGCCGCGCTCTTCACCGCATTGCTGTCGCGGGGGGCGGGTCTGGCCGTCGGAGCCGGCCTGACGCTGTCCGCGGCCATGTCGGCCATTCCCTACGGCATCATCGCCGCCATCGACCACCAGGTGGCCGGTCCCGTCGAGGTCCTCCTGCTTGCGTCGGCGGAAGTGCCGGCCGTTGACGCGCCGGCTCCGCTGCCGGGCGCGCGTCCCGCGTTGCTCTCCGACGGCGAAGTCTCCGCCCTGAAGGAGAGGTACCTGGTGACCGAAGGTCCCTCCGGACCCGTCGTGCAGGATGATCTTGGCAGGCGGTACTGGCCCCTGTGGCGCAAGCTTCTCGTCTACCCGGGGAATCCCGGCGGCCCCGTCCGCCGGCTCATCGTGCTCCTTCCGGAGGGGCCGGGCGGAGTCCGTGCATGGAAGGCGCCGTCGTCGGCCTCGCCGGACGGCCTCCTCATCCTTCAGCTCGGGCCGGACGGCCTCGTCCGCGCGCATCCTCTGGAATCATTCCCCCATTCCGTCAGGCTGGAGCTGACCGAAGGGCCCAAGGGGCTGGACGTCGACGTCGTGCGCATCTCGCCCGTCGGCGACCTCTACATGACCGTCCATGGCGGTCCGTTCCCCGCCACGTTCCCCGTCCGCGCCGCCGTCCCCGAGCCTGAGGCGCGTCCCCGTCCCAAGTTCGACGCAGGTCGCTAGCGCCTCAGTTGGTCGAGCTGAGGAAGTCCCGGTGCAGGCGGGCGTAATGACCGTCCAGCGCAAGCAGCTCGGCGTGCGTGCCGCGTTCCGCCAGCCTTCCGTCCGCCAGCACCAGCACCTGGCCGGCCTTGCGGATCGTGCTGAGCCTATGGGCCACGACGAAGCAGGTGCGTCCGCGCATCAGCCGGGCCAGCGCCACCTGCAGGCGCGATTCCGTGATCGTGTCGACCGCGCTGGTGGCCTCGTCGAGCACGAGGATCCGCGGGTCGGCCGCGAGCGCCCGGGCGAACGCCACCAGCTGCTGCTGGCCGAGCGAGAGCCCGCGGCCCTTTTCCGACACCTGCGTGTGGATGCCGTCCGGCAGGGCCTCGATGAGGTCGAGGCAGTCCAGGTCGCGGAAGGCCTGACGCACGTCCTCGTCGGACGCCTCTGGGCGGACCGAGCGCACGTTGTCCGCCACCGTGCCCGCGAAGAGGAAGTTCTGCTGGAAGACGAAGCCAGTCTGGGCGCGGAGCGACCGCTGGGTCAGTCCCGCCAGGTCCAGCCCGTCGACCAGCACCGCGCCCGAATCAGGCAGCTGGAACTTGGCCAGAAGTCCGATGACCGTCGACTTGCCCGAGCCCGTGTGGCCGACCAGCGCGACGACCTGTCCCGGTTCGGCGCGGAATGAAAGCCCGTGCAGCACCGGCCGTCCTGGCTGGTAGGAGAAAGTGACGTCCCTGAACTCCACCTCGCCGCGGAGACGGGGGCAGGGCCGGGCCCCGGGCGCGTCCTCCCACGCCGGGGGCGTGTCGAGCGTGCGGAAGTAGCGCTCGGCTCCCGCCATGGCGAGCGTCGCCTCGGACAGCTGCGTCCCGATGATGGTGATCGGCGCGAAGAACAGGTCTGCCAGGAAGAAGAACGTCACCAGGTCGAAGAGCTGCGTGCCCCCGCCGGTGAGGATGGCGTACCCGCCCACGCCGACTAGCGCGGCCAGGAACGCATGGGCGTTGAATTCGAGCAGCGGGAGGTAGAGGGCGCTCAGACTGGCCGTCGCGACGACGTTGCCGGCCAGCGTGCGCACCAGCCGGGTGAAGATGCCCGCGTTCGTCTCCTCCCGGGCGAAGCCCTGCGTCACGCGGATGCCCTGCACCGTCTCGGCCAGCGCCGAGGTCACGCGCGAGAAGCTTTCCTGCTGGACTCGCGAGGCGTGCAGGATCCGCCCGCGGAAGAAGGCGTGCACGCCCAGCAGGCAAGGCACGATGGCGAGCAGCACCAGGAAGAGACGGGGATCCGCCATGAGCATGAGCGCCGCCGCACAGAGCATCTGGCCCGCCGAGACCACCGTGATGAAGAAGTTGTTCTGCACCCCGTTGCGCATCGCCTCGATGTCGGAGATCATCCGACTGATGAGGCTGCCGTGCCGCCGGGCGTGGAAGAAGGACATCGGCTGGGTCAGCAGGTGGCGCATCAGCCGGTCCCGCAGGTCGCGCAGGACCGATTCGCCGATCTGGTGGGCGAGGCGGATGCGCCAGTAGAGGCCCACGTCCGCGACGATGACCGCCGTGATGAAGGCCGCCGACCAGGCCAGGGTGCCCGTCAGGTCGCCCGCCGCGAGCGGACCCCGGATGATGGCGCCCACCCCCCAGGCGAGGCAGGGGAGTGCGGCGGCGCGGAAGGCGCAGAGTAGGAGCAGGACGTTGCGCTGCCCGGCGTGCGGCGCGGTGAAGGCGAGCAGCCGGGTGACGGTCGACCAGCGCAGGGGCATCCGGTCCGGCTCCTCCTCGTCCGGCCGGACCCGCCGCACCGCGATCTCGAGGTTGTGCTTCATGCCGCCGCTCCTTCCGACTGGACGAGGATCGAACGCCGGTAATGCCCGTCCTGGGCCATCAGCTGCTCATGCGTGCCGGCCTGGACCAGCCGGCCGCGTTCAAGCACGAGGATGAGGTCGGCGCGCCGGAGGGTGCTCAGGCGGTGGGCCACGATGAAGGTCGTGCGACCGACCATGGCCGACTCCATCGCCTCGAGGATCTCCCGCTCGGTCTCCGGGTCGATGGCGGACGTCGGGTCGTCCAGCAGGAGCACCGTCGGCTCCAGCAGCAGCGCCCGGGCGATGGCGAGACGCTGGCGCTGTCCGCCCGAGAGGTTCACCCCGCCCTCGCCGAGATGGGTCTCATAGCCTTCGGGTAGCGCGCTGATGAAGCCGTGGGCGCCGGCGATGCGGGCGGCCCGCTCGATGCGGTCCTGTCCGGCGTCGGGGTGGCCGAACGCGATGTTCGCCGCCACCGTGTTCGAGAAGAGGAAGTTGTCCTGGAACACCATGCCCACCTGACGTCGCAGCTCCTCCAGGGGCAGCGTGCGCAGGTCGCGGCCGTCGAGCGTGACCCTGCCGGTCGTCGGGTCGTAGAACCGCGGGATGAGCGAGAGCAGCGCGGTCTTGCCCGAGCCGGTGGCGCCGGCCACGGCGATGCGGCTGCCGGGTTCGGCGGTGAAGCTGACGCCGCGCAGCGCCGTCGCGTTCTCCCGGTATTCGAACGTCACGTCCTCGAAGGCCACGCGGCCGAGGAAACGGCCCGGCGAGGCGGCCCCGGGCGCCGTGGACACGCCGGGGTCGGTGTCGAGGATCTCGAAGATGCGCTTGGCTCCGGCCAGCGAGACCTGCGCGTTGTCCACCACGGCCGCCAGGGTGGTGACCTGCGTGGCGAACTGCTGCAGCAGTCCCGCGAAGGCGACCAGGCCCGCCCCGAGCGGGATCTCGCCTCGCATCACCAGCCATCCGCCGAAGCAGAGCAGGATGGCCATGGAGAGTCGGTTGAGGCCGTCGATGACCGGCCAGAACAGCGCGACCTCGCCGAACACCTTCCGCTTCTGCAGCCGGATGTCCTCGGTCCAGCGTCCGAACCGTTCCGCCACCCGGTCCTCCATCGAGAAGCCCTTCACCACCTGCACCCCCTGCACGTTCTCGGAGAAGCCCAGCACCATGCGGTCCATCAGCTCGCGGTTCTCCTCGTAGGCCGGCCTGACCTTGCGTGAGAAGCGGACGGCGAACCAGGCCTGGACCGGCAGGGTGGCGAGGCAGGCCAGTGTCAGACGCCAGTCCGTGCGCAGCATGTAGGCGGAGCAGGCCGCCAGCGTGAGCCCGATGACGGCCAGCTGGAGCACCACGCCCTCGATGAAGAGCCGGACCGAGTGGGCGTCCGAGGTGACGCGGTTGATGATCGATCCGCTGGCGTTGGAGTCGAAGAAACGGAAGCTGAGCTGCTGGAGCTTCGCGAAGACCTGGGCGCGCAGGTTAACGACAATCCGTCCGTGCAGGAAACGCACGGAGACCAGCCCGAAGGCGAACGAAAGCGCGGCGCGCGTCGCCGCGGCGGCGACGATGCCTCCGGCCAGCCACGCCGTGGCGGCCCCCGGCGTCGCTCCGTGCGGCACGAAGAAGGGGAGGGCGGGAGCCGGAGCCGTCGGGTCGGCGCAGTGCCGCAGGTGGTCCACCGCCAAGCCCGCCAGCACGAAGACCGCCACCGTCAGCAGCACCGCGGCCAGCTGGAGGGCGAGGAGCGCCAGGCAGTCGGCCCGGTAGGACCAGGCGATGACGAGGAGCCTCCGGAGGGTGGCGTCGCCTCCCTGCGGCTGGTCCTTGGGCCCGTTCATGCCTCTTCGCGGCCGCTCAGCGGATCATCGTGCCCTCGCGGGAGGCCTTCTTGCGGAACTCGGCCCGGATAGCCGCGGTGAGCGGGCCGGGCTTGCCGTTTCCGATCTGACGGGCGTCCACTTCGGTGACGGGGATGACTTCGGCGGCGGTGCCGGTGAGGAAGCACTCGTCGGCGTTCCAGACGTCGTAGCGGGTGACGTTGGTCTCGACCACGGGGATCCTGAGCGTCGCGGCGATCTCAAGCGCGACCTGGCGGGTGATGCCCACGAGCGCGCCGGAGTGGGGCGCGGGCGTGATGAGGCGCCCCTTGCTGATGAGGAAGACGTTGTCCCCGGTGCACTCGGCCACGTAGCCCTGGTCGTTGAGCATGAGGCATTCGTGATAGCCGTGCTGCTGGGCCTCGATCTTGGCCAGGATGTTGTTCAGGTAGTTGAGCGACTTGATCATCGGCGGCAGCGCGGCCGGGCTGATGCGCCGGGTCGGGGCGGTGATGATCTTCATGCCCGAGGCGTAGAGCTCCTCGGGGTAGAGCTTGATGGTGTCGGCGATGCAGACCACGGAGGGCTTGGCGCAGTTCTTGGGCGAAAGGCCGAGGTCGCCGACGCCGCGGGAGATCACGAGGCGGATGTAGCCGTCGGTCAGGCCGTTGCGGCGGCAGGATTCGCAGACGATGTCGGAGATTTCCTTGCGGCTCCAGGGCAGGGTGAGGCAGATGGCCTTGGCGGACATCTCAAGGCGCTCGAGGTGCTCCTCGAGCCGGAAGACGCACCCTTGGTAGAGGCGGATGCCCTCGAAGATGCCGTCGCCGTAGAGGTACCCGTGGTCGAACACGGACACCTTGGCCTCGGCCTTCGGGTGGAACTTGCCGTCGATGTAGACTTCCATGGGCGTGAAAGGGAACTGACACTGCCCCGGCTTGACCGCTTTTCCAGCCTGAAACCCTCGGTATGGCGGGTTATCGAGCGTAAGTCCGCAAATAGGGGGCGCTGGAACCAAGTTTGTTGAACGGTGCCGCCAAATCACCTAACCCCTCGGTATGCGATCGCCCCGTCGTGCATTCATCCGTCAGGCCGCTCTGGCCGCCGGCTTCACCATCGTGCCCCGTCACGTGCTCGGTCGCGGGTTCATCCCGCCGAGCGAGACGCTCAACCACGTCATCGTGGGCTGCGGGGGCATCTCCAAGATGCACAGCTCCCCGCGCATGACCGGCGCGCACCGGATCGTCGCGGTCTGCGACGTCGATTCCAAGCGGGCCCAGGCGAAGCACGACGAGGTCAGCAAGGCCGGCGGCGGCACGCCGGTCATCGCCAAGGATTTCCGTGACGTCATCGCGCTGCCCGATGCCGACGTGGTCCACGTCTGCACGCCGCCTCTCTGGCACGGCGTGATCGCCGCGGCCGCCGCGCGCCGCGGCAAGGCCGTGTGGTGCGAGAAGCCCCTCACGCGTACGATCGGCGAGGGGCTGGCCCTCCGCCGCGTCGTGGAGCAGACCGGCGTGCCCTTCAGGGTGAACACCTGGTTCCGACTCAACCGCACCAACTACTACGGCGTGGGACCGGCCCGGGAGATCCGCCGCGTCGTCGCGAGCGGGGTGCTCGGCGGCCCGCTCACGGTGCGCCTCGCTCCGGTCGGCGGCATCCAGTGGAAGGTCAACCTGTGGACCGGCCGGCCCGACCTGAAGCCCGAGCCTGTGCCGGAGCATCTCGACTGGGACCTCTACTGCGGACCTTCGCCGCTGATCCCCTATCACTCGCACCGTGCGCACGGCTCCTTCCGGGGCTACTGGAACTTCGACCAGGGCGGACTCGGCGACATGGGGCAGCACTTCCTCGACCCGGTGCAGTACTTCCTGGGCAAGGACCGTGAGCACCCCGTCGCCGTCGAGTGCGACGCGCCGCCCCAGGATCCCGTCGCCTGCGGCGTGTGGAAGACGGTCACGCTGACCTACAAGGACGGCACGCGCATCATCCTCGAATCGGAGCTCGCCGAGCGCCGCCCGGACAGCCCGTTCATCGAGGGCCCGAAGGGAAAGCTCTTCGCCGGCATGCGCTGCGACCAGCCCGAACTGCTCCGCAAGGCGGCCGAATACCCGCTCCCCGAGTTCCAGGAGGACGACTTCGACCTCTGCGCCCGCGAGAAGCGTCCCTTCGGCTACGGCGTCTCGGAGGCCTTCTTCAGCTCCACCCTGGTCAATCTCGCCGCGCTCTCGGTCCGTCTCGGCCGCAAGCTCACCTTCAAGTCCGACGGCGGCGGCTTCGTGGGCGACGAGCAGGCCAACCGTCTGCACACCCCCGCGTTCCGCGGCACATGGTCGATCTGAGGCCAGCTCCGGCCCGCCGGGAATTCCGCGCGCTCGCGGCGACCGCCCTGGTCGTCGCGGCGCTGAGCGCCGTCGGCTGCAAGGACGTCCCGACGTGGTGCCTCGAGGCACTGCCGGTGTTCCTCGTCGCCCCGCTGGCCTGGGCGGTCGCCTCGACGCCCTCGCGGCTGCTGGGACGTGCGTTGTTCCTGCATGCGCTCGTCCTCGTCGTCGGTGCCCATTGGACCTACGCGGAAGTGCCCGCCGGACGCGTCGTCGCCCAGTGGCTCGGCCAGGAGAGGAATCCTTATGACCGTCTCGGCCATCTGATGCAGGGATTCACCCCCGCGGTCTTCGCCAAGGAGTGGCTGCTCAGGACGGAGTCCGTGCGTCCCGTTGCGCTGGCCTCGGTTGTCGCGGTCTGCTTCGCGCTGGCCTTCAGCGCCCTGTACGAACTTTTCGAATGGATGGTCGCCGTCCTGATGGGGCAGTCCTCGGACGCCTTCCTCGGTACGCAGGGCTTCGTCTGGGACACGCAGGCCGATATGCTCTGCGCCCTGGTCGGAGCGCTTTGCGGCACTGTCCTCCTCGCCCGCGCTCACGCGTCCTCGCTCGCCCGCATGCGCACCGACCTTCAACCGGCTTCTTGACATGAACACCCATCAACTGCTCCTCCTGCTCACCTTCCTCGCCGCCGGCTGCGCCGCGGCTCCCGGACCGGACGAGCCTCCCTTCAGCCGTCTGGCCGATCCGGCCACGCGGGTGGCCGCGCAGCAGGAGATCTTCGACCGGGCGCGCGCCCATGCCAAGGCCGACGACGCCTCCAAGGCCTGGTTCGCCGCGGTCAAGGCCGCCCGCGACCGTCAGGAGAACCCCGAGGTGCTCGCCGCCCTGGACGCGGTCCTGGCCATGAATCCCGCGGTCCGCCCGGCTTCCATCCACGGCAAGGTGCCGCGGAACTACCCTGCGCCCGAAGGGACCACGCCGGAGACCAGGCTTGCGGAGACTGAGCGTCTGTTGGACCAGAGGAAGGCGGAGAAGGAGCTTCCGCTCAAGTCAGCCGATCTGGCGGGCCTGGCCAAGTCGGAGGACTTCGCGACCGCGCAGCGGGCCTCGCGGCTGCTGCGTCGCGTGAACAGCAAGGAGGCCGCGCCCATCCTCTGGGACCGGCTTTCCCGGGTCACCCAGCGGTCCCAGGCCCAGGAGATCGAGGACGAGATCCTGCGGCTGCCCGCTTCGACCGCCGCCCGCACCGCTCCTTCCGCGCCCGCGGGCGCGTCGCTCGCCGCCAAGGCCGTCTGGCTGCGCGTCATCGCCTGCCGTCCCGGCGCCAAGGCCGACAAGTCCGCCGTGCTGCCCCTGCTCAAAGGTCCGGCCAACGAAGTGAGCGAGGCCGCCTGGGACGCCGTGCCCCGCCTGTTCACCAAAAAGGACCTGCCTCAGCTCGAGGAGGCCGCCCAAGGACTTTCCGAGCGACTGGCGCCCCGCGCCAAGTCGGCCCTCGATCAGCTGCGCTGAGCCGCTTGCGGCTTGCGGAGGCGGTCGGCCGACGTTGCCTTGTTGGTCATGACGTCAGAAGCGCAGAGGCCTCCCTCGCCCAACCTGCTGCTGGCGGGCTTCATGGGCACTGGGAAATCCGCGCTCGGGCGTCAGCTCGCCAAGCGGTGGCGCAGGCCCTTCGTCGACACTGACGAGGCCGTCGAGCGTCTCGCGGGCATGACGATTCCGGAGATCTTTGAGAAGCACGGCGAGGCCCGCTTACGCGAGCTTGAGCGCGAGGTCGTCACCGGGCATCTGCCCGCCTCGGGCGCCGTGATCGCCTGTGGAGGCGGTCTGGTGATCCCCGAGGGCATGGCCGAGATTGTGAGGTCGAAGGGCGTGGTCATCTGCCTCTTCGCCTCGGTCGAGACCATCCTTCGTCGCACCGGCGGCAACAGCCGCCGGCCGCTGCTCAAGGCCGAGGATCTCGAGGCGAGGATACGTCAGCTGATGCGCGAACGCGAGCAGGCCTACCTTCGGTCCGGCGTCGCCGTGTACACCGACGGACGCTCACTGCAGCAGCTCTGCGACATCGTCACCCGTGTCTACGACCGCGAGGCGAGGGCCCTCAGGGGGCGGCGCCAGGAGGGCTGACCCACGCGTCGCCTCCGGGTTTTTCCCGGCCCCATTCACGGAGCGCGCGCAGGAATTCCTCCCGTCGCACCGCGAAGGCGCCGAGCGAGGCCAGATGCCGGGTGGGCACCTGGCAGTCGATGAGACGGTATTCCGCCGCGGCGAGCCGGCTCACCAGATGGGCGAAGGCGACCTTTGAGGCGTCCGTCACGCGGTGGAACATGGATTCACCGTGGAAGACCCTCCCGACGGTCACGCCGTACAGGCCGCCGACGAGCCTGCCGTCATGTCTGACCTCAACGCTGTGGGCCGAGCCCTCCCGGTGTAGCGCGCAGTAGGCGCGCACCATCTCCTCCGTGATCCAGGTCCCCGTCTGGCCGGGCCTTGGCTGCTCGGCGCAGGCGCGCATCACCCCCTCGAAGTCCCGGTCGCAGGAGACCTCCCAGGCGGGGTCGCGCAAGGTCCTGCGCAGGCTGTCGGAGATGCGGGCGTCTCCCGGTCGCATCACGAACCTCGGGTCGGGGCACCACCACTGCACCGGCTCCCCTTCCGAATACCAGGGAAAGACGCCGGCGCGGTAGGCGCCCAGCAGGGAGTCGGGCGTCAGTTCGCCCCCGGTGGCGATCGGGGCGCGGGCGGGACCTCGCGCAGGGTCTCCTCTCGTCCACTCGGCCATCGCCGCATTCAAGCGGCGCCGTGAGGCCGGGCAAGGTCAGTCCTTGGTGATGTTGTAGACCGAGGGGATGGAGATGCCGAGCTCCGCGGCGATCTCACGGACCGGGGCTCCCTTCGTCCGCATCGCCTTCGCGCGGTTGCGCATGGAGTCGGAAATCTGGGCCCGGGTCCGGTTGGGGCGCGACAGGATTTTGATGAGCCTGCGGGCTAGCTCGTGCTTGGAGAGGGCGGACACCTCGCGCTCGATGAGCGAGCGGCGTTCGGTGTGCTCATCCTCCCAGTTGCGCACGGCGAGGTCACGGGCCTTGGAGAGGGCCGCGCGCACGTAGGCGTCCTTGGAGCTGAATGCGGAGGGAACGAGGTCGATTTTCATGGAGAAATTTCTGTGGTCTCTGCGGTTCAAGGCAGGAGGCCGTTCTGTCTTTCAGACAGGGATAAGCACAAGCACGTTTTCTATTTTTTGATTTTTTAAAGGGAAGTCAACCCGGAGCCCATCCGGGGCGCCTTCATCGGCTCCATTCCAGCATGCGGCGGAGCGGAATCTCCGCCCGGGACCTGATTTCCTCGGGCAGCGTGATTTCCGGAGAGCCGTTGAGCAGGCAGTCCCTGACCTTCCGAAGGGTGTTCATCTTCATGAACTTGCACTCATTGCAGGAGCAGCGGTCGGTCGGGGCGGCGACGAACGTCTTGCCCGGCACTTCCCGGCGCAACCGGTGTATCATGCCCGACTCGGTGGTCACGATCAGCGTGTCGGCCTTCTGTTCCTTGCACCAGGCGACCATGAGTTCCGTCGAGCAGACCATGTCCGCCATGTCACGCACGGCTTCGGTGCATTCCGGGTGCGCTACCACGGGCGCGCCGGGATGCGCGGCCTTGGCCCGCAGCAGCGCGCCGGGGGTGAACTGCACGTGCGCGTAGCAATTGCCCGGCCAGAGCCGCATCGCGCGTCCCGTGCGGGCGGAGACCCAGCGTCCGAGGTTCTGATCCGGCACGAAGAGGATGGGCCGGTCCGCCGGCACGCGGCTGACGATCCTGGAGGCGTTGCCGCTCGTGCAGATCACGTCGGAGAGCGCCTTCACCGCGGCGCTGCAGTTGATGTAGGCGACCACGTAGAGCGAGGGGTCGGCCGCTTTCGCGGCGGCCAGCTTCTCCGCCGGGCAGGAGTCGGCGAGCGAGCAGCCCGCTTCCATGTCCGGCAGGAGCACCTTCCTGCCCGGATTCACGATCTTGGCCGTCTCGGCCATGAAGTGCACGCCGCAGAAGACGATGGTCGGGCTTTCGGTCTCGGCGGCCCGGTAGGCGAGGCCCAGCGAATCCCCCACGTAATCGGCCGCCGCCTGGATGTCCTCGCACTGGTAGTTGTGCGCGAGGATGACGGCGCGCTTCTCGCGTTTGAGCTCGAGGACTTCGCGTTGCAGGTCGGTCAGCGGAAGCGAATCCCTCAGGGGAGGGAACACGGCGGCGGCGGGGAAGGGGGTCATGGCTTGGCGGCGCGGCGCTTCTGGCAGCGTTCACAGAGCGCGGTCACCTGGAGCTTCTGGGAGATCGGGCGCATGCCGTGCTTGGCGGCCACGGCCTTCCCGTACCACTCCATGAAGGGCGCGTCGACCTCCACGATGGTGTCGCAGCCCTCGCAGACGAGCTGCGCCTGGAAGGCGCTCCCTCCGGCTTCGGCGAGGTAGTACTTGTGGTCGCGCCCGACGTCCACTTCGCGCACGGCTCCGCTGCCCACGAGCAGCGGCAGCGCGCGGTAGATGGTCGCCCGCGACACCGTGCGGTCGAGCGCGCGCGACTTGCGCAGGAGGTCCTCGGCGGTGTAGTGCCCGTTGATGGAGCGCGCCGCCTCGAACACCGCCATCCTCTGCCTCGTCGCGCGGAGTCCCTTCTGGGCGATGAAGGCCCGGAAGGCGCCGGAGTGTTCCGGGGAGTCCGTGGGAGACGGCTTGGTCATCCTATTTGAGACACATTTGAGATGGGGCGGGGCGGCCGTCAAGCCCGGGACGTGACATTGACACCGGGAAGCCCCAGCCCTTCATTGAACCCTTTTCCCAGCGGGAAAGGCCCCTGACATGTACCACAACACGGACGATCTGCGCATCCGCAGCCAGCAGCCCCTGCTGTCCCCTGCGATCGTGCTCCATGACATCCGCCCCTCGGAAAAGGCCACCGAGGTGGTGTCCTCGGCCCGTCGGGACGCCTCACGGATCATTTCCGGGCAGGACGACCGCCTCCTGGTCATCGTCGGCCCTTGCTCCGTCCATGACGTCAAGGCCGCCAAGGAGTACGCGAGCCTGCTCCGCCGCGAGGCTGACCGTCTCAGCAAGGATCTGCTCGTGGTCATGCGGGTCTATTTCGAGAAGCCCAGGACGACCGTGGGCTGGAAGGGGCTCATCAATGACCCCCGCGTGGACGGCTCCTTCCGCATCGACGACGGCCTGCGCCTCGCCCGCCAGCTCCTGGCGGACATCGCCGAGTCCGGCCTACCCTCCGCCACCGAGTTCCTCGACCCGATCACGCCGCAGTACGTGGCCGACCTCGTGTCCTACGGCGCCATCGGCGCCCGCACCACCGAGAGCCAGATCCACCGTGAGCTCGCCTCCGGCCTGTCGATGCCGGTGGGATTCAAGAACGGCACCGACGGCTCCGTGCAGGTCGCGGTCGACGCCTGCCTCTCCGCCCGTTCCTCGCACTGGTTCCCCTCGGTGACCAAGGACGGCGTCGTGGCGATCTTCGAGACCTCCGGCAATCCGGACGCCCATGTCATCCTGCGCGGCGGCTCGCGCACCGGGCCCAACTACGGCGCCGAGGCTGTCGCCGCGGCCGCTGAGCGCATCCGCAAGGCGGGGCTCACCTCGCGACTCATCGTCGACTGCTCCCACGGCAACAGCTCCAAGGACCACCGTCGCCAGCCCCTCGTCGCGGAGGACCTGTCCGCGCAGGTCGCGGGCGGTTCACGCCATCTGGCCGGCGTCATGATCGAGAGCCATCTCGCCGAAGGACGTCAGGATTGGAAGGGTCCGCAAGGTTCCTCCTACGGCTGTAGCATCACCGACGCCTGCATCTCCTTCGAGCAGACCGTTCCCGTCCTGGACACCCTCGCCTCCGCGGTGCGCCGTCGTCGCTCAGTCTGAACTTCCGCCCCCGCATCCCATGAACTCCGTACTCAAGCTGCTCCTCGAAGGCGAGGCCCTCGACACCGCCCAAATCGGCAAGATCCTCGGCCTCGGCGCCGAGGCCGTCGAGCGTCAGCTCGCGGAGCTCCGCTCGCAGGGCTTGCTGCTCGGCATGCGTCCCGTGCTCAATCCCGCCTTCGAGGCGGAGAGCCGCGTCCGCGCCGTCATCGAGATCAAGATCCGGCCCGAGGGCGTGGGCGGCTTCGACGGCATCGCCGAACGCATCAGCTCCTTCGAGCAGGTCGAGAGCTGCCACCTGATGTCAGGCGGCTACGACCTCCTCGTCGTCGTCACGGCCGACAACCTCTACAAGGTGGCCGGCTTCGTGCACGAGCGTCTCGCCCGCATCGAGGGCGTGCAGGGCACCTCGACGCACTTCTTCCTCCGCGCCTACAAGCGTGACGGTTTCATCGTGTCGGCCGACGGATCCCGCCGGGACCGTCCTTCCGTTAGCCCCTGAGCCCGTTCCTCATGGACGAATCCGGCCGCTTCGTGGCGCGACATGTCGCGTCCCTGCCCAAGTCGGGCATCCGCGACTTCTTCGCCATCGTCTCGAAGATGAAGGACGCCGTGTCGCTGGGCATCGGCGAGCCCGACTTCGTCACGCCCTTCCACATCCGGGAGGCCGCGATGAACGCCCTGGAGAAGGGACGCACCTCCTACACCGACAACCGCGGCACCCTGCAGCTACGCGAGGAGATCTCCCGCTACGTGGCCGCCAATTACGGGCCGGAGTACCGTCCTGACGACGAGATCCTGGTGACGATCGGCGTCTCCGAGGCGCTGGACATCCTGCTGCGCGCCACCTTGAACCCCGGTGACAAGGTGCTCTATCACGAGCCCTGCTATGTCTCCTACGCGCCCAGCGTCGCCCTCTGCCACGCCGAGGCGATCCCCGTGCGCACCACCGAGGCCGACCAGTTCGCGCTGGATTCCGCCGCCCTGCGCGCCGCCTGGCGCCCGGGCTGCAAGCTGCTCATCCTCAATTTCCCGACGAATCCGACCGGAGGCACCGCTGACCGCGCCAAGCTCGAGGAGATTGCGCGCTTCGCCGTCGAGAAGGACCTCCTGGTCGCCTCGGACGAAATCTACTCGGAGCTGACCTTCGAGGGCGGCCACGTATCCATCGCCTCGCTCCCGGGCATGAGGGAGCGCACGGTCTTCTTGCACGGCTTCTCCAAGGCCTTCGCGATGACCGGATTCCGCATCGGCTACGCCTGCGGTCCCGCCGCCGTCGTCGACGGCATGCTCAAGGTGCACCAATACGGCATCATGTGCGCCTCCATCGTCAGCCAGGAGGCGGCCGTGGAGGCCTTGCGCAACGGACGCGACTCCATACTGCACATGCGTGACAAGTACCGCGAGCGGCGGGACTTCATCGTCCGCCGTTTCAACGAGCTCGATCTCCCGTGCCACTCGCCGCGCGGCGCCTTCTACGCTTTCCCCAAGGTCTCCGGCACCGGCCTCGACTCGCTGGGCTTCGCCCGTCGCCTGCTGGAGGAGCGCAAGGTCGCCATGGTGCCCGGCACCGCCTTCGGCTCCGCGGGCGCCGGCTTCTGTCGCGCCTCCTTCTCGACGAGCTACGAGCGCATCCACGAGGCCTGCGAACGGATCGCCCGCTTCCTCGACGACGTCCGCCGGGGCTGAGCGTCCGGGCTTGCTACGCCGGCGAGCCGCCACGACCCTCCGGGCATGGGACGGAACACCGAGCTCGCCCGTGCCGTCGCCATCGTCGGCCGGCCCAACGTGGGCAAGAGCCGGCTGTTCAACCGGCTCGTGGGCCGGCGCATCTCGATCGTGCACGACATGCCCGGCGTCACCCGCGACCTCATCACGGCCGAAGTGGCGGACGGCGCCTACACCCTGATGGACACGGGCGGCATAGGCCTCTTCAAGGCCGAGCTCACGCCCAAGGTCGTCGCCGAGGCCGTCGAGGAGCAGGTGGGTTTCGCTTTGGCCGCCGCCCGTCTGGTGCTGCTCGTGGTCGACGCGTCGGAAGGATGCGCCCCGCTGGACCTGGAGCTGGCCCAGCGCCTGCGTCAGGCCGGCAAACGCGTCGCCGTGGTCGCGAACAAGGCCGACACCGAGGAGCGTGATGACCGCATGGCGGAGTTCTTCGAGCTCGGCTTCGGCGAGCCGCTGCTGGTCTCGGCCGAACACGGGCGCGGCATCCCCGCGCTCCGCGCTAGGGTGCTGGCCGAACTGGGGCCGCCCCCTCCGCCCGCCGAGCCCGAGACGGGCCGACCCATCCGGCTCGCTCTCGCCGGCCGGCCCAACGTTGGCAAGAGCTCGCTGGGCAACCGCCTGCTCGGCGAGGGGCGGCTGATCGTCAGCGAGGTCGCCGGCACCACGCGCGACCCCGTCCGGGCGAGGCTCCGGCGCGCCAAGGCCGACGGATCAGAGACACGCTTCGTCCTGGTGGACACGGCCGGCCGCAGGGCCGCCACGCGGCAGGACACGCTCGACTTCTTTTCGCAGTCGCGCGCCGAGGAGATCCTCTCGGAGACCGACGTCGTCTTTCTGGTGCTGGACGCGCAGCAGGGCGTGACGCGCATCGACAAGCAGCTGGCGGGCGAGCTGGCGCTGCTCGGCTGCGGCATTGTCGTGGTGGTCAACAAGTGGGACCTGGCCAAGGAGGCCTTCCGCGCGAAGCAGGTCGACGGCTATGAGGACGAGGAGGAGTTCCGATCGAAGTTCCGCGCCGCGGCGCGTCGTGAGCTCTTCTTCCTGCCTGACCCTCCGCTGCTCTTCGTCTCCGCCCGCACGGGGTTGCGCACCGAGGATCTGCTCGACGCCGCCGAAGGCGTCTTCCTCCGCGCCGGCACCGCCATCTCGACCGGCAAGATCAACCGGCTGGTGCAGGACCTGATGGTCAAGCGCCCGCCCCGCATGGTCTCGGGCCGACGTTTCAAGTGCTACTACGTGACGCAGGTCTCATCCCGTCCCGTCCGTTTCCGGCTCTTCTGCAATTCTGAGGAGCGCCTAGAGGACGCGTATCAGCGCTACCTCGTCAAGGGCGTGCACGAGTCGTTCGACCTCGCGGGCGTGCCGGTCTTCCTCGACGTCGTCGGCAAGCCCAAGCAGCAGGGCCGCAAGTATTTCGCCCCGCCCGGCACGAAGCCCGAAGACGCGCCTTCCGCGGCCGCCAAGGGCCGTCCGGACAAGGCCCGCGCCTCGGGTCCGCGCCAAGGCAAGTCCCGCAAGGCGGCGACGACGGCCCGCAAGAAATCCTTCTCCCGCTGGGACAAGCCCCGCTCGCTGAAGGGAAGGGCCGCCCGTCAGGCGCGCAAATGAACCATGCCGAAGGTCGTCTTGCTGGGTTCCGATGAGATCGCGCTGCCGGCTTTCCGCGCGGTGAAGTCGCTGCCCGGCGTCACGGTCGCGGCGGTCTACTCGCAGCCTGACCGGCCTTCCGGACGCGGTCAGGAGATCCGGCCCAATCCGGTCTCGTCGTGGGCGCGCGCCGAGGGCCTGCCTCTCCTCCAGCCTGAGCGCCTCGGCCCGGAGGACGCCGCGGCGCTGGCCGTGCTCGGCGCCGACCTCGGCGTCGTCATGGCTTACGGTCAACTGCTGAAGGATGACTTCCTGTCTGCGACCGCGCGGGGCTTCGTCAACTTCCACGGTTCGCTCTTGCCCTCGCTCAGGGGCGCCACGCCGGTCGAGGCGGCGCTCGCCCAGGGGCTCGCGGAAACCGGCGTGACGATGCAGCAGGTCGTCCGCAGGCTCGACGCCGGCCCGATCCACGCCGCGGGCACGCTCTGCGTGGGACCCGAGGAGGGCAGGGCGTCTTTGCGTGAGCGCATCGGCGTCCTCGCGGGCGGGCTGGCGCGGGCATCCCTTCCGTCGGTGCTCGCCGGCTCATCGTTTCCGGTCCCGCAGGACGAGTCCGCGGTCACTCACACCCGCCGGCTTGCCAGGACGGACGCCGCCATGGATTTCAACGCGCCGTCCCGGGCGCTGGCCTGCCGCGTGCGCGCGCTCGAAGGATGGCCGGGCAGCGTCTTCGAGCATCGCGGGGAGGCCGTGAAGGTCGGTTCTGCCAGGGCGGCTGACGGATCCGGCGAGCCCGGCCGGGTGCTGGAGGCCGGCCGGCGCGGCGTGCTCATCGCCTGTGGCGAGGGCGCCTTGCTCGTGACTCGCCTGCAGCGGCCGGGAGGCCGTATGCTTTCCGCCGAGGAATTCCTGCCCGGCCATCCGTTCATCCCGGGTGAGCTCATCGCGTCGCAACCGATGCCTCCGCTGGTCTCCGTCGCTCCCTTCCCGCGCGCTGGCCGGGCGTAAGCGCTTGATTGGGGCGGCGGCGTCCGCTGTTATGTGGCATGCGCACGCTCCTTCTCGCGACGCTGGCCGCCGTCTCCCTGGCGGCTCAGCCGAAGCCCGCGGAGGACCGCGGCGGCATCGCGTTTCGGCAGGTGACCGGAGGGACTTTCTCCGGCTTCAACGAGGATGAGCGCGCGGAGAAGGCGTGGGATGCCTCCGCCCGACGCTCCACGCCCGTCGACGGAGGCCGATGGGAGATGGAGCAGCTGCAGTTCCGATCCTTCCGTGACGCCCGGCCGGCGGTGTCCTTCGTGAGCCCTTCGGGCACGCTTGATCCCGGAGACCGTTCCGCCGTCGGCCCCGGGGCGCTCGAGGCCTCCTCCTCGGCCTTCACGCTGGCAGGGAAGGGCTGGAAGTGGCGTTCGACCCCCAAGGGTGACGTGTTCTCGATCTTCTCCGAGGTGCGGGCCCAGCTCGACATCGACAGGCCGCCCGCTCGTCGTTGGACGGTGAGCGCCAAGGGCATGGAGGCCGTGCCCGCGCCGGGCGGCACTTCGCTCACGTTCGACGATGGCGTGACGATGACGCGGGAAGGTGAGCGCATCGAATGCCGTCGCGTGGTCTGCCTCCTGGAGGATGACCCGAAGGGTGGCGCCCGTTGCCGGTTCATCGACGCGGTCGGCGAAGTCCGGCGGACGGTCGGCGCCCAGACGTTCAGGGGCGAACTCGCCCGGTTCGACGTGTTGCAGGACGTGCTCGAGATGTCCGGGGGCGTCCGTTTCGAGGACGAAGGCGTCGCGGGTTCGGCCGCGACGCTGAGGCATGAGGCCGGCCCCGGACGGACTTCGCTCGTCCGCGGGGAATCCGTTCCCGTCCTGCTCCACCTCGTGCGCAAGGGCGAGGACCCTGCCGAACTTTCGGGTGACGCCGTCACCTTCACACGTCGTCCCGGCCAGACCCTGGCCCTTCTGGATGTCAGGGGAAGGGCCTCCTATCTCACGCCCACGGCGGGCCTCAGGGCCGACGCGATCTCCGCGAGCGACACCGCCGACGGCTCCGGCCTGCTGACCGCATCCGGTTCCGTCTCCGGAGAAGTCGAAGGTCGCGCCATCCAGGGCG
The DNA here is from genome assembly GCA_046080425.1 of Verrucomicrobiota bacterium. GTDB lineage: Bacteria > Verrucomicrobiota > Verrucomicrobiia > Opitutales > UBA953 > UBA953. Next base: position 16,459 of record JBJTTY010000033.1, on the reverse strand, counting down.
GCCGTGCGGTGTGGAACCGCGCGATGCGGCGCCTGGACCTCTCAGGCCCGCCGTGTCGGATCTCCGATCCGCGCGGATTCGTGGCCACGGGTGACGCCATCCGGGCCGACCTCGTCCGCAGCCGTTTCGAGGTGCGCGGCGTCCCCGCCGCCCGTGCGACCGTCACCGTGCCCTCCGCGCAGAAGGAAGGCACGCCGGGCAGGGCGGAGGCCGACCAGGTCGTCGTGCTGGACGAGGAGGGCGCCTTGCAGATGGAGATGCTCGGGTCGGTGCGTTATGCCGGTGACGGGGTCACCATCGAATCCGACCAGTTCGTCGCCTTCGCCCTGCCTGTCGCGGGCGACGGCAAGCCCCGGCCCAAGGGCTCCGAGCGCGGTCATGAGCTCTCCAAGGCGATCGCCGTCGGCAATGTCCGCTACGCCCAGGCCGGCCTGAAGGCCATGGCTGAGCGCGTCGACCTCGTTCCGGCCGTGCAGGTCGAGGAGGTCGTCAAAGCCGACGCCATCCGTGGTCGCCCGCGGCTGCTGACCCTTTCCGGCGGAGCAGGCGAGACGCGTCCCCGGCTTCACCTGAGCCTTTCGGACGGGCAGGCTTCCGTCTTCACCGCCGATTCGCATGAGGTCCTCCATTCGCCCCAGCTGACCAAGTTCTTCCTGCGCGGGTCCGTCACGATGGATTCCGGCGACACCAAGGCGAAGTGCGACCTGCTCGAAGGTCTTGCGGCGCCGGGGAAGGAAGGCCGTCTGGAGGCGCGTCAGGTCGTGGGGCGGGGCGCCGTCATCGTCGAGGGCGCCGGCACGCGCGCCCAGGGACGCACGCTTGAGATCTCGCCGTCCGTGGGAGAGGCCAGACTGTCCGGTGACGCGTCCATCCTCGCCAAGGACGGGACGCTGGGCCTGCCCGCGCGCGAGCTCGTGTACGACATGCGCAGGCGGGCCTGGAGGATGCCCAGTTCGCAGGATGAGCGCGTGCCCGGGCAGGTCGTCCGGCCGCGCATCTACTTGGGGCGTGACTTCACCTTACCCGAGGTCAAAAGCCTCGACAATTCCCGCTGACCCCTTCCTCCTCCCGCCATGGCCGACAGCAGTGAGAAGGGCCTCGTCCGCGTCGATGCGCTGGCCAAGCGCTATGGCGACAAGTCCGCCGTCTTCGACGTCAGCCTCACCTTGAGGGCGGGAGAAATCGTGGGGCTCCTCGGGCCGAACGGAGCCGGCAAGACCACCACTTTCTACATGGTCGTCGGGCTCGTGCCGCCCACCAGCGGCAGGGTGCGCATGGACGGCGTGGACGTGACCGCCATGCCCATGTGGAGGCGGGCGCGCGGGGGGCTGGGCTACCTTCCGCAGGAGGCCTCGGTCTTCCGCAAGCTCACCGTCTGGGAGAACGTCATGGCCGTCGTCGAGACCCTCGGCCTCGCTCCCAAGGAGCGCCATGACCGCGTCCAGCGTCAGCTGGAGGACCTCGGCCTGGAGCGACTCGCCCGGCAGAAGGCCTTCACCCTTTCGGGCGGCGAGCGACGCCGTCTGGAGATCGCGCGGGCCCTCGCGACCTCCCCGCGCTTCCTGCTGATGGACGAGCCCTTCAGCGGCGTCGACCCCATCTCCGTGGCCGAAGTGCAGTCCATCGTCCGCCGCCTCAAGCAGCGGGGGATCGGCGTGCTGATCACCGACCACAACGTCCGCGAGACCCTGTCCATCGTGGACCGGGCCTATCTCATCCACCAGGGGCGCGTGCTTGCGTCTGGCTCTCCGGAGGAAATCGTGAACAATCCTGAGAGCCGCCGCCACTACCTAGGCGAAGGCTTCAAGATCTGACCGCCATGTCCGACCAAGCGCCCGCCACCCGTCCGGAATCCGTCTCCGTGCGGGAGTTCTTCGACTCCTTCAAGGACATGCTCCAGATGGAGCTGCTCGCCGGGAGCGAAGGACTCGACAACGTCATCTCGGAGAAGTCGCTCAACCGCCCGGCGCTCGCCGTCACCGGTTATTTCAAGGAGTTCGCCTTCCGCCGCCTGCAGCTCTTCGGCGCGGGTGAGATGGCCTACCTCTGCGACCAGAGCGCGGGCGACCGTGAGCGCCTGCTCGAGGGCGTCTTCGCGAAGGGCATCCCCGCCGTGGTCGTCTCCCGCGGGCTGGACGTGGACGAGGTGCTCCTCCGCCTGGCCGACCGTCACCGGATTCCGCTCATCCGCACTCAGCTCAAGTCTAAGGACTTCTCCGCCGAGGCCACCGTCCTGCTCGAGGAGAAGTTCGCGCCCCGGACCAACATCCATGCGACGCTGGTCGACATCCGCGGCGTCGGCGTGCTCATGCGCGGCCCCTCCGGCGTCGGCAAGAGCGAGTGCGCCCTGGCCCTGATCGAGCGCGGCCATTCCCTCGTCGCCGACGACTACGTCATTGTGACCCTGATCGCCGACCGCGAGCTGCAGGGCACCTCCAAGGACCTCAACCGCGGCTACATGGAATGCCGGGGCATCGGCATCATCAACATCGCCTCCATCTTCGGCGTGCGATCGGTGCGCCTTGAGAAGCGCGTCGACCTCGTCGTTTCGTTCGTACTCTGGCAGCCCGGCATGGACGAGGAGCGTTCCGGCCTGGAGCACGAAACCTTCGAGATCCTCGGCCGCAAGGTGCCGCACATGACGATCCCCGTCCGCCCCGGCCGTGACATGGCGCGTCTCGTTGAGGTCGCCGCCATGGTGCAGGCCCTGCGCAGCATGGGACACGACTCCGCGCAGGAGTTCAGCGAGCGCCTGATCCAGCACATGGCCCGGCAGAAACCGGACTGAGCTCAGCGACCCGGGTTCTCCCAGCGGCAGTCGGCCATCACCCTGAGGCAGACCTCGCGGAGGTCGAAGAGTCCCGATTCGAGCGATTCAGCCTCCTCGGCCGCCGACATGCGCGCGTCGGAAGCGAGCCCGGCCACGAGGCCCATGGCGTGGTTGAGCGCCCCGAGGGCGCGCTTCATGTGGACCAGGGCCAGGGCGGGATCGCCGGTGTCCGTGGCGTTGACCGCCATGATCATCTCATGCTGCGACTCCCAGAAGGCGTGCACGAGGTCGGCGGCTTGGGCTGGCGTCACGGCATGGCCCGCCTTTTCGCAGAAAGCGCGGAAGGTGGAGGTGAGTTCCATGCCCAGGGCCCGGGAAACCACGTAGACCGGGTGCTGATGGATGCAGTAGGGCAGTTCGGGGGGTTCGGAATCCTCGGGCGCATCCTCCACCACGCCTTCAGGGGGAGCCCAGTCGGCGTTCTCCCAGCCCATCCGCCGCGCGCTCTGGTCGAGCCGGTCGGGCAGCTTGCGGACTTCGTGGTAGTAGGAAAGGAAGCGCCCCACCTCCAGGTCATTGCGGCGCAGGTAGCCGGACCAGTCAGATTCATTCCAAGGCGCGTTGCCCGAGCCGTCCTGGTCGCCCTGTGGCTGGTCGCCGTCTCGCATGCCATTCATGATGCCGATTCTGCCGCCGTTGCAACCCTGCTGCTCCCCTAAATTGCCTTGTCGCCCGGCCCGGGCGGCAGGTAATGGCACGCATGGACCCCGTTCTGAGCCAGTTCACGGAGGCCGTGGCCGCAGGTCGCGGCCTCTCCAAGGCCGAGGCCTCACGGGCCGCGCTCGCGTTGGTTTCAGAAGCCGTCTCGGACTCCCAGCGTGAGGCCTTCCTGCTGGCCCTCGCCCGGAAGGGCGAGACCGCCGACGAGGTGCTCGGCTTCGCGGCCGCCTACCGCGGCATCTGCCGCCGTCCTGACTTCGGCGACCTGCCTTCGCGGGCCATCGACATCGTCGGCACCGGCGGGGACCGCTCTGGCAGTTTCAACATCTCCTCCGCCAGCGCCCTCGTCGTCGCGGCGGCCGGCGTGCCCGTGCTTAAGCACGGCAACCGGTCGATCACCTCCAAGTCCGGTAGCGCCGATTTTCTCGCCGGTCTGGGCGTGAGGCTCGACGCCGATGACGCCCGGTTGCGGCAGGCCTTGGATCGGGCGGGCTTCTGCTATCTCTTCGCCCCCGCGTTCCATCCCGCGTTCAAGGCGGTCGGGCCGGTCCGTCGTTCACTGGCCGAGCGGGGCGTGAAGACCGTGTTCAACGTCCTCGGTCCGCTGGTGAATCCCGCCTCTCCCGCCCACATGATGGTAGGCGTCTACGATGAGCGCTGGGTCGAGCCGATCGCGGCCGCCCTCGGCGGTCTCGGGGTCAGGCGGGGCATCGTGGTGCACTCCCGCGCCGGCGGCGGCATGGATGAGCTCACCACGGCGGGCGAAGCCCGTGTCCGTGGCTGCGGCGAACTCGCCTCAGTCGACGCGGTCTGGCTGCCGGGAGATTTCGGCCTGCGGACCTGTCCGGCCGAGGACCTGCGGGGCGGCACTCCGGAGCAGAACCTCGCCATGATGTCCGACCTCCTGGTGGGGGCGGTGCCCGAGGGCTTGCTCGACACCGTGTGCCTGAGCGCCGGTGCCGCCCTCTGGGTGGCCGGCCGGGCTTCGGACCCCGGCGCCGGTGCGGCGGCCGCGCGGTCGATCATCCTGGGCGGCGGCCTGCGGGACGAACTCCGTCGATTGCGCGCCGCTTACGAGGCCTGACGCGCGGCCTTGAGCAGCGCCTCGGCCGTCTGTTCCGTGGCGCCGCGATTGTCAGCGCACCAGCGCAATGCGCGTGCGGCGACGGATCTCCTCTCCTGGCCGTCGCGGACGAGGCGGCTGACGAGGGCCTCCGCTTGCGCCGCGTCTTCGGCCCTCAAGGCGGCGCCTGCGGCTTCCAGCTGACGGCACATTTCGTGGAAGTTGGTCATTTTCGGGCCGTACACGATGGCCAGGCCGGCGGCGGCCGCCTCCACCGGGGTCTGTCCGCCCTCGTTCGGGGGTAGGCTCTTGCCGCAGAAGGCCAGGTCCGCCGCCGCGGTCAGGGTGCGCAGTTCGCCCGTCGTGTCGGCGACGTGCACCACCGTGCCGGCCGGGGCGGCGGCGCCGGAGGATCGCAGGTGCCAATTCAGGCCGGAGGCTTCGACATCCCTGGAGACTTCATTTCTCCGCTCCGCATGCCGGGGCACGAGCAGGAGCCGGACGTCCGTGCCCGACCGCCTGAGCGCGCTCACCGCACGCAGCAGCATCGCCTCCTCTCCGGGCCAAGTCGACGAGCCCAGCAGCACGCAGTCGCAGCCTGCGAACCCGAGCGATTCCCGCAGCCGCGCTGCGGCGGCGGGGTCGGCCGGGGAGGGCGGGGCCACGTCGAACTTCAGGTTGCCGGTGGTGACCGGCGAGAGTCCGAGTTCGCGGAACCTCCGGGCGTCCTCTTCGCTTCCCGCAAGTATGGCGGAGAATCTCGAGAAGAGCTGGCGCGACAGCGGGCGCAGCCGGAGGTGTCGGGCGAAGGACCGGTCGGAGAGGCGCCCGTTGATCAGCACTGCGGGCACGCCGTGGCTGCGGGCCTGCGCGAGATGCTCTGGCCAGAGCTCTCCTTCGACCAGCACCACGACGTCCGGGCGGATCCGCCGCCAGGCGAGGGCGCTGCAAGGCCAGAGGTCGGCGGGAAAGATTCCGATCCGGTCGGCGTTCGCCGCATGGAGTTCCTTGGCGATGCGGTATCCGGTGCTGGTCGTGGTCGTGAGGACGATTTCGACGTTTCCGGCCGCCTTGAGCCTACGCAGCAAGGGGCCGATGGCCTGGATTTCACCCACGGAGACAGCTTGGATCCAGAATCGTCGCCGGCCGGCAGGCACGGGTCCCAGGTCCGGAAAGAAGCCAAGACGATGGCTGAAGTCCGTCCCGTAGCCGCCCCGACGCAGCATGCGCCAGAGGTAGTAGGGCAGGGTGAGGACCAGGAGCGTCGGGAAAAGTATCCGGTAGACCCAGGTCATCGCCGTTCTGACCCTGCCCACCTGACCTTGGCTGTCAGCCCCAAAGAGCCCCTTTTGGCCAGCATTTTACCGCTTGCACCCGGGCTTGGAGATTGTTTGAACCCACCTTCCACCGCTTGGGCAGGCCGCCGACCTGCCCGGGCATATCAACCAAAACAGCAGTCAAACAACACTGATCCAATGTCCCCTCCTCGGCAGGATGCGGGATACGGAGCCCGAAAACCATGAACATCACAGTCAAAGACCTCCTCGATGCCGGCGTCCACTTCGGACACCAGACCCGCCGATGGAACCCCCGGTCCCGCCCGTACATCTTCGACCACCGAAACGGCGTGTCGATCATCGACCTTGAGAAGACCCACGCGTGCCTGGCGGCCGCCGCCGCCTTCGTCGAGGAAGTCGCCGCGAAGGGCAAGGAAGTGCTCTTCGTCGCGACCAAGCCCCAGGCCCAGGACGTCGTCCGTCAGGCCGCCCAGTCCACCGGCATGCCCTTCGCCGTGAACCGTTGGCTCGGCGGCACGCTCACCAACTTCGCCACCATCAAGAAGTCCCTCGACAAGTACCGCACGTACCTCCGCATGGAGCAGGACGGCTCGCTGGCCAAGATGCACAAGAAGGAAGGCGCCGCCGTCCGTCGCGAGATGGCCCGCATGCAGCGCAACTTCGAAGGTCTGCTCGAGTACCGCGACCTGCCCGCCGCCGTGATCGTCGTCGACACCAAGCTCGAGGAGATTGCCGTCAACGAGGCCAACCGCCTCGGCATCCCCGTGGTCGGACTTTGCGACAGCAACTCCGACCCCACGGTCCTCCAGTACCCCGTCCCTGGCAACGATGACGCCGCCAAGTCGATCCGTCTCGTGGTCGAAGCCCTCACCCAGGCCGTCCAGAGCGGCGTCGCCCGCCGCAAGGTCGAGCGCGACCCCCGCAAGACCGTGACCCCGGTCAACCGCGAGGACGCCGGAGAGACCGTACTGCCCGAGGTCAAGATCTCCGAGGATCTCCTCAAGGCCAACGAGCGCAGCGAGCAGGCCGAGGGCGAAGGGGCCGCCGCCAAGGCGCCGCGCGGCCGCAAGTCCTCCAAGTGAGCCGAGCCATGTCCGCGATCACCGCACAGACGGTCAACGACCTGCGCCAGCGTACCGGCGCGGGCCTGATGGACTGCAAGAAGGCCCTGACCGAGGCCAACGGTGACATGGAGCGCGCCGTCGAGATCCTCCGCATCAAGGGCGTAGCCACGCGCAATAAGAAGGCCGACCGCAAGGCCAGCGAGGGCGTTCTCGCCGTCCACATCTCCGACGACGGACGCAACGCGACCTTGCTCGAGCTCAACTGCGAGACCGACTTCGTGGCGAAGAACGAGGACTTCCTCGCGCTTTCCAAGGACCTGGTGAAGCAGGCCTCGCTCAAGGGCGTCGACGGCCTCCTTGAACAGACTTACCATGCGGATTCTTCCCGCAAGGTGAACGACTTCCTCAACGACCAGGTCACCAAGATCGGCGAGAACCTCAAGGTCTCCCGCGTCCTGCGTTTCGAGTCCGCCGGCACCGGCCGGGTCTCCGCCTACGTCCACACCGGCGCCAAGATCGCCGTCCTCATCGAGCTCGGCCTCAAGTCCTCCGCGGCCTCCTCCAGCCCCGAGGTGGCCGACCTCGCCCGCAACCTCGCCATGCAGGTCGTCGCCAACAACGCGCGTTTCGTGCGTCGCGACGAGGTGCCGGCCGACGTCGTGGCCAAGGAGAAGGAGATCGCCGCCGAATTCACGAAGTCCGAGGCCGACAAGGCCATCGCCGAGGCCCAGCGCGTGGTCGAGGACTACCGCGGACAGCTCGCCGAGCAGAAGGCCGCCGGCAACGCCGAGGCCGTGGCCGAACTCGAGAAGCGCATCGCCGTCTCGGAGAAGCAGGCCGCCGCCGCCGAGGGGCGCAAGAAGAGCCAACTCTCCAATCTCGAGAAGATCGTCTCGGGACGCGTCGACAAGTTCTTCGCCGAGGCCTGCCTGCTCGAGCAGGTCTACTTCCGTGAGACCGACAAGAAGATCTCCGACCTGCTCGCGGCCGCCAAGACCCGTCTGGGCGAAGAGGTGAACGTCGTCCGCTTCGTCCGCTTCCAGGTGGGCGAGACGGCCGCGGAGTGAACTGATCGCCCGTCCGACAGGGGGCCGGTCCGCGAGGACCGGCCCCTTTGCTTTACACCTGCTTCCGCTCGTCCAGCATGCGTCCGTGACTTTCCGACCCGGCATCTTCTGGCGCTGCGCCCTTGGTCGTTGTCCCGACTGCGGGGCGAGCCTGCCAAGGGGTTGGAACGCCCTGTTCGACGTGCCTCCGGCATGCCCGTCCTGCGGGATGGCGTTGCGCAGGGGAGGGGGCTACTTCCTGGGCGCCATCGTGTGGAACTACGGCCTGATCGCCTTCGGAGCGCTGCCGGCCGTGGCCGTCGCGCATTGGACCGGGCTGATCGGCCCGGGCGCCGCCGTGAAGCTCGCCGTCGCCGCGGTGCTGCTTCTGCCCGTGCTGCTCAACGGGCTGTCCTGGCGCCTGTGGCTCGGCACTTACTACGGCTTCCTTCCCGAGCAGCTGCCTTCGGGCGGTCGGCGCGCCGACGACTAATTGCGGCGGGCGGACATCCGTCGCACCAGTTCAATCAGGAATCCCGTGTCCGCCTTGGATGCGCTGAGTTCCGCTTCGGCCGAGGCGGTCAGTCCGGCGATGCGCGCTCGCGTCGCTTCGGCTCCGTGCAGTGACACGAACGTCAGCTTGCCGTTCTCGGCGTCGGCACCCGTGGGCTTGCCGAGGCTGGCCGAGTCGGCCGTGACGTCCAGCAGGTCGTCCACCAGCTGGAACGCCCGGCCGACCGCCCGGCCCGCCCGGCGGAAGCGGTCCACGTCCACGGCCTCGGCTCCTCCGATCATCGCGCCCATCGCGAACGAGGAGCCGATCATCGCCGCGGTCTTGCCTTCCAGGATGAAGTCGAGCCGGTCATCGGTCGCGCCCGCGGCGAGTCCGCCCATGTCCTCCGCCTGGCCGCCCACCAGCAGCGTCGAGCCCGCGGTGCGGCCCAGCTCGCGCACGAGCGCGGCGGCCAGCCCGGGCCGTTCCGCATGGCCCGTGGCGAGCAGCTCGAAGGCCAGCGCGAGGAGCGCGTCTCCGGCCAGCAGGGCCGTGGCCTCGTCGAAGGCCTTGTGGCAGGAGGGGCGGCCGCGCCGCTGGTCGGCGTCGTCCATGCACGGCAGGTCGTCGTGGATGAGCGAGTAGGTGTGCACGCATTCCAGGGCGGCGGCCGCTGCGTCGGCGTCGGCACCCGGAGAGAACGCCTCGGCGGAGGCCAGGCAGAGCACGGGACGGAGCCGCTTGCCGCCCGCGTCCAGCGAATGTCGCATCGCCGCGTGCAGCCGGGCCGGCCGCGCGTCGGCCGGAGGGGTCAGGTGCCGCAGCCCTTCCTCGGCCCTGGCCGTCAGCGCCTTGAACTTCGCTTCGAAGGACGCGGAGTCCATGCGTTCAGCCGCCGCCTCCCGTGCGGAAGAAGCAGGCCGTGCGCCCGACCGAACCGATCATCTCGCTTTCCGTCAGCCGGGCGAGCTCGGTCGCCTGCGCCGCCATCTCGTCACGATCCGCGCTGAAGCGCACCTTGACCAGGTCGGCGTTGCGGAAGGCGTCCTTGAGCAGCTTGGCGATTCCCGCGTTCACGCCCGCCTTGCCCACGAAGACCTTGGGGTCGATCGTCTGGGCGAGACTGCGCAGCTTCCCTCGCTCGGCGCCCGTCAGGGAGGACCTTTCTGCATCGCCATTCGGCATGCCTTCTTTCTCCGCCGCCCGGGGCGGGAGTCAACGGGCATGTCCGGCGGGTTCTTGAGCCTTTTGAGCCGTCCCAAGGGGGTCTTTTCCGCTTGCAGGAACCGTGGGCGGCCGTCATTCCTTGGGGTCAACTTCGTTAGGGAGAGGGGCGGAGCCCTTCTCACGCTGGCCGGGGGTCGCAAGGCCCTTCCAGACGGAGAGTCCGGCCTGAAGGCGGGGCTTTCGGGAATCCCTCCCAGGTCGGCCAACCCACAAAAACTAACCACACAACCCACCATGTCGGTCGACAAGTCGGACATCATCAAGAAGCACCAGCAGGGCGCCAAGGACACCGGTTCTCCCGAAGTCCAGGTGGCCCTGGTCACCGCCCGGATCAACCACCTGACCGAGCACCTGCGTTCCCACCGCAAGGATTTCCACTCGCGCCGCGGCCTCATCATGCTGACGAACCGCCGCCGCAAGCTGCTGAACTACCTCAAGTCGAGCGACCTCGAGCGTTACAACGCGCTCCTGGCCAAGCTCAACTTGCGCAAGTGACCCGCGCCCTCCGGGCGCAGGCACCCTGAGCGCGTCCCAGCCCAAGCTGGGACGCCTTCTTTCCCACCCACCACCACAAACCCGCCGGACATCCCGTCCGGCACAACAAAAAGAAACCAAAACATGAAGCAAAAGCACTCGGTGACCGTCGACGAACTCGGCATCACCATCAGCACGGGCACCTACGCCAGACTGGCGAACGGAGCCGTCACCATCAGCAAGGGCGAGACCACGCTCTTCGTCTCCGCCACCGCGGCCGAGGACCTGCGTTCCCCCGACCAGGACTTCTTCCCCCTGACCGTCGACTACCGCGAGAAGTTCGCGGCGGCCGGCCGTTTCCCGGGCAGCTACTTCCGCCGTGAGGGCAAGCCCTCCGACAAGGAGATCCTGACCTCCCGCCTCTGCGACCGCCCTCTGCGTCCTCTCTTCCCCGAGGGCTTCCTCAACGAAGTCCAGGTCATCGGCCTGCTCCTCTCCGCCGACCAGATCAATGACTCGGACATCCTCATGGTGAACGGCGCCTCCGCCGCGCTCCTCTGCTCCGACATCCCCTGGAACGGCCCCATCGGCGGCGTCCGCGTCGGCCGCATCGCCGGACAGTTCGTGGTCAACCCGACCCACGAGCAGCAGTACGAGTCGGACCTCGACCTCATCTACGTCGGCAATGAGCGCGACATGATGATGATCGAAGGTTCCGCCGACCAGCTGCCCGAGGCCGACTTCGTGGAGGCCCTCGCCTTCGCGCACCGCGCCATCCAGCCCATCATCGCCGCCCAGCGCAAGCTGGCCGCCCTCTGCGCCAAGACCAAGCGCCAGTTCCCCCTCGTCGTCTGCGAAGCCCGCGCCCTCGCCATCTGCGAACGCGTGGCCGCCGAAGGCGACCGTCTGCAGAAGGCCATCTTCCTCGCCTCCAAGAAGGAGCGCGGTGACGCCGTCAAGGCCGTCGTGGAGAAGGCCAAGGAGGCCTGCAAGGCCGAGCTCGGCGACGCCTTCGACGCCCGCCAGATCAAGATGGCCTTCGAGAAGCTCCAGGAGAAGGTCTACCGCAACGCGATCATCGAGAGCGGCAAGCGCGCCGACGGCCGCGGAACGAAGGACCTCCGTCCGATCTCCTGCGAGGTCGACGTCCTCCCCCGCGTGCACGGCTCCGCCGTCTTCCAGCGCGGCGAGACCCAGGGCCTGGTCCTCGCGACGCTCGGCACCTCGAAGGACGCCCAGGACCTCGACTCCATCACCGGAGGCCCGAAGTCCAAGTCGTTCCTGCTGCACTACAACTTCCCGCCCTTCTCGGTGGGTGAGACCGGCCGCTTCGGCATGACCAGCCGCCGCGAGACGGGCCACGGCAACCTCGCCGAGCGCTCGCTGCTCTCCATCCTTCCGTCCGAGCAGGACTTCCCGTACTCCATCCGTCTCGTCTCGGAGATCATGGAGTCCAACGGCTCCACCTCGATGGCCTCCGTCTGCGGCGGCACCCTGGCCCTGCTTGACGCCGGCGTGCCCATCAAGGCCCCGGTCGCCGGCATCTCCTGCGGCCTCGTCACCGAGGAGAAGGACGGCCGCGTCGTGCGCCACAAGGTGCTGACCGACATCATCGGCGCCGAGGACCACTACGGCGACATGGACTTCAAGATCTGCGGCACCCGCGAGGGCATCACGGGCTTCCAGCTCGACCTCAAGATCCACGGCCTGCCGTTCGAGATCGCCAAGGAGGCCATCGCCCAGAATAAGGTCACCCGCGACGCGATCCTCGACACGATGGCGAAGACCATGCCGGCCACCCGCGCCGAGCTGAAGCCCTGCGCCCCCCGCACCCACCGCATCAAGATCCCGTCCGACAAGATCGGCGCGCTCATCGGCCCAGGCGGCAAGAACATCAAGCGCATCACCGAGTACACCGGCTGCCAGATCGACATCGACCAGGACGACTCCGGCTGGGTCACGATCTTCGCGACCGACGGCGAGTCCCTCGCCCGCGCGGTCAACGAGGTCAACCTCATCTCCGCGCAGATCGAGATCAACAAGACCTACAAGGGCATCGTGCGCTCGGTGAAGGAGTTCGGCTGCTTCGTCGAATGCCTCCCCGGCCAGGAAGGCCTCGTCCACGTGTCCGAGCTCGCCGACCAGCGTGTCGAACGCGTCGAGGACGTCGTCAAGCTTGGCGATGAGATCATCGTCAAGTGCGTCGGCATCGACGACAAGGGCCGCGTGCGTCTCTCGCGCCGCGCCGCCATCGCCGAGAAGGAAGGCCGCGAGTACACGCCCGCCCCGAAGCCGATGGACCGCCCCCGCGGCGACCGTCCGGACCGCGGCGAGCGCCGTCCCTTCCGCGAACGCGGCGGCGACGCCTGAGCGTCCGCCTGAGTCCTGCCCGAAGCCCCGGCCCCGCCGGGGCTTCCTGTTTGGAGGATTCCTTCAGCGGAGAGCCGACTCCAGCCAGTGTTCGGCCTTCCGTCGGGCCTCGGATTCGCGCAGCGGCCAGCGGTCGGTGTGCGGATGGGGCACGGCCTCATTGGGGAACTTTCCGTAGAGGGCCTTCATGTCGACGGTCAGGAACGTGACGCCCTTCTCCGCGACGGGTTCAAGGAGGCGTCGCGTCTCCTCGCCGCCACCGGTGATGAGCAGGGGGCGGCCTTTGAGCCGGCGCAGTCGGGTGACCGCCTCCTCGCGGTAGCGCACGAGCGGGGAGCCCCACTCCTGACCCTTCCACTCCTTCGCGCCGTCGAAGTGGTCGTGGGTCCAGAAGGCCCGCCAGAGCCCGGCGATCTCGTCGTCATGGAGGCCGAGGAAGGAGACGCCGATGGCGCCGCGGGAGAATCCGCAGAGCGCGACCTTGCAAGGGTCGCCGCCGAACTCCGCGCAGATCCTCGGGACGTTGGTCTTGGCGTAACGGACCGTCGCGTCCACGTCGCCCCACCAGGTGCGTTCGTTGCCCTTGCCGTCCTTGGCCACGTAGGGGAGGACCACCCAGATGGTCCGCCCGCGCATCAGTCCGTAGCCCAGGCCGGCGCCCTCGACTTCGCCGGTCGAGCCGGACGTCGGGAAATAATTGCCCGTGTATTCCACGATCACCGGCCAGCTGCGGCCGCGCGTCTTCCAGTCGGGGGTCCAGTCGTCCGGGAGGGCGATGACGTGACGGACGCGAGTCCCTGAATATTCGGGCGCCGTCACGAGCGCCCGGCGTCCCGCCGCGGGCTTCCCGTCGGTGAACTCCGGCAAGGGTATGTCAGCCGCCTGAGCGCAGGCCGTCAGCAGGAGCATGCCGAGCCGGGCGCTCACGGCCGGGTCTCCTCGACCACCTGCGTACGCGTCCAGAGGTCGTGCCAGGCCCGGCGGTCCTTGCGGAACAGCGGCACGTGGAAGTTCACGATGCCCAGCAGTCCGAAGAGCGGATTGGGCAGGGCGAAGAACGCCGACTTCCAGGCCGAGCGCATCAGGCAGGAGAGGAAGGGCGGCCGGCCGCCGCCCGGGACATCGGCCGTGCGGAGCCGGAAGATGCGCTTTCCGAGCGTCGTGCCCATGAGCGCCTCCTGGATCGTGAGGGCGGCGAGCATGATCAGGAACGTCACCGTCCCGACGTGCCAGGTCCAGGTCACCAACGCCTCGATGTCGGCGGCGGCCGGGTGCAGCACGTGGTCGATGATGCGTCGGTTGGCCTCGGCTCCGGGTGAGCTCATCGCCCTGGCGTAGAGTTCCAAGATGCCTCCGAACCACTGTTGCTGCCGTGCATAGGCCGCGAGCGTCTCGGCGTCGGCGACCAGACGGGCGACCGCGTGGCCGCAGATGAACAGCGGGATGATGTCGGCGAGGCAGGCCAGGGAGCGCCAGCCGAAGCCGGCCGGCGGCGGCGGGATCGGAGGGGGCTCAGCCACGGGCGCGCTCGCAGGCCGTGAGCGTGTTCATCATGAGCATGGCTACGGTCATCGGGCCGACGCCGCCGGGCACGGGCGTGATCGCCTCGCATTTCGGCGAGACGGCGTCGAAGTCCACGTCGCCCACGATCCGGTAGCCGGCCTTCTTGGTCGCGTCCGGCACGCGGTTGATCCCCACGTCGATCACGATCGCGCCGGGCTTGACCATGTCGGCGGTGATGAAGCGCGGGCGTCCGATCGCGGCCACCACGATGTCGGCCTGGCGGACGACGGCCGCGAGATCCCTGGTCTTCGAATGCGCGATCGTCACCGTGCAGTCACACCCCTTGGCGAGCAGCAGGGCGGCGGCGGGCTTGCCCACGATGAGCGAGCGTCCCACGACGACCGCGTGCTTGCCGGCGGTCTCAACGCCGGAGCGGCGGAGCAGTTCGATGACGCCCGCGGGCGTGCAGGCCGCGAAGGCTCCGGGGAGCTCCTGCACCAGGCGCCCGATGCTCTGCGTGCTGAAGCCGTCGACGTCCTTGGCCGGTGAGACGCGGTTGAACACCTCGGTCTCGGGCAGGTGCTTCGGCAGCGGGGCCTGGATGAGTATGCCGTGCACGGAGGCGTCGGCGTTGAGGGCGTCCAGATGGGCGAAGAGCTCGGCCTTGGAGACATCGGACGGGAAGACCGTGAGGCTGGCCTTCATGCCGACTTCGGCGGCCGTCTTCTGCTTCTTGGCCACGTAGGAGACCGAGGCGGGATCTTCCCCGACGCGCACGAAGGCCACGTGAGGGACGATGGGAGCCAGATTCGCGGCGCGCGCCTTCACTTCGGCGAGGACCTGCTGGGCGATGGCGTTTCCGTCGATGAGTCGCATGTCAGGCTTCCTTTTAGGGGCTTCCCGGCACGCAGGGCGAGCAAAGTCCTGCCCGCCGACTTTGCTCGCCCTCGGGGGCGGATTGCCACACAGATGGGCCGTGGCTTCCGAAGGACCCATGCGCATCCACAAGTTCCTCGCCACCGCGGGGGTCTGCTCACGCCGTGAGGCGGAGAAGCTGGTCGCCGAGGGCAAGGTGACGGTCAACGGCCGTCCGGCCACGGTCGGGCAGCCCGTGGATCCGGCCGTCGACCAGGTGCGTTGCCGAGGGCAGCTGGTCAAGTCGGTCGCCCGCAGGGTCGTCCTGCTGATGAACAAGCCCAGGGGCTACCTTTGCACCAATGTCGACTCCCATGGCGGGCAGACGGTCTTCGACCTGGTCCCGCCCGAATTCGGGGCTTTCCGTCTCTTCTGCGTCGGACGCCTCGACAAGGACTCCGAGGGCATGCTGTTGCTCACCAACGATGGCGACTTGGCCAATCGGGTCATGCATCCCTCGGGCGGCGTGATCAAGCGGTACGAGGTCACCCTGAACCGCGATTATGACCCCGCCCTGACCCCGCGCCTGCTCAAGGGCGCCGTCGACGAGGGCGAGCACCTGCGTTTCCGCAAGGTCATCCGGCTTCCGGACCACCCGGCGCACCTCGAGGTCCATCTCGATCAGGGTCGCAAGCGGGAGATCCGTCGTCTCTTTGAAATCTTCGGTTTCCACGTGAGGACCCTGAAGCGTTTCCAGATCGGCGAGCTGGTCATGCGACGGATGCCTCCGGGGGATTGCAGACCCCTGTCCATCAAGGAAATAGGGATGATTTTCGACAAGTAGGGGAGGGGCTTGGGGTCTTGCCTTTGTGCGGAAGAGGCATTCAATGGTTTCTACCCCTGTCGCGATGTTAAGTCGGCTCGCTCTGCTTCTCCTGCTCACCTCGGCCGTCTCGGCCGGGCCTGAGTCCGCCATGCGTCTGGTCTTCGAAGACCAGTTCAACGGCGACAAGATCGACAAGGCCAAGTGGAACTTCAACCCCGCGGTCGTCACCTTGGGGACCAGTCCGGACGGCACGAACAAGGCCACCGTCGTCAATCTCAACATCGTCTCCCGCGGCAAGCCCACCCTGTGGAGCGGGTCGGGCATGGACTGCAAGTTCCGTCAGCCCTATGGGTACTACGAGGCCCGCATGCGCATGGTGCAGACGGGCGGTCATGGCTGCGGCGTGGGCTTCGAAATCGGTGCCCCCGCCGGGAAGAGGTTTCCCTCCCTGTCGACCGGCTTCGGGTCGGGCGGCGGAGACGGCGTGGGCCTGAGTTTCGCTGAGACCACCGAGATGGGGCATCGCCGGTATAATCCTTCCCCGAATCCCGTGAACATGGAGGGCGGCGTCGCCTACAAGCGCTTCAACACCTTCGGCATCCTTTTCACCGACAAGGTGCTTTCCTGGTACATCAACGGACGGCAGGTCTTCCGCTCCGATCGCTCGAAGTCCGGCGGCGTCCCCGGGCAGAACGTCGCCATGCATTTCGGGCACAGCCTGCCCGAAGGCGGCATCCTCAAGTCATTCCC